>SFHG01000014.1 GCA_004555765.1 Bacteroidales bacterium | reverse complement strand
GACGCTCTTCCGATCTTCTCCGGCGTGAGATACTCGTTGTTATTGATTCGGGCCATAGTCTTTTTGGCTCCGAGCTTACGGGCGAGCATACAGGCCACGATGTTGGCACTCTCCTCCGGTGTAACCGCGATAAAAAGATGGCTCCGACCGGCTTCGCACCTTTCGAGGGAGCGAATAGAAGTGGGGACTCCCACCACGGGCATAATTTCAAAGCTATTGTCGCGGGCAAATTCGATCTTCAAAGGATCCTCGTCCATCAGTACGATGTCGTGGTGTTCCCTTGAGAGCATCTTAGCCAGATGTGTGCCGACTTCTCCGGCTCCTACGATGACGATATTCATGCTTGCACCTTCCCGAGTAAATCTTTAATCGCTGCCGAAATACCGGCTTTGTCTATGCCTGTGTAGGCTTTTTGAACTCCGACATCACCGTGTGGGATAAATTCGTCTCCCACTCCGAGCCGAACCACGGGCAACACCATACCCCGATCGCTGAAAAGTTCGAGGAGGGCACTGCCCATTCCGCCGGCCAGAGATCCGTCCTCCACCGTGAGAAGGGCTTTGTACTTCCCGGGCAGGGACAAAAGGAGATCCTCGTCCAAAGGCTTTACGAAACGAAGGTTGATGTGTCCGACCTTGTCTGCCGTCCCGGCATCCATCTCTGCTATAACCTTCCTGGTACAGTCTCCCACAGGGCCGTAAGAGATGACGCAGATCTCAGTGCCTTCCTTGAGCACTTCGGACTTGAAGAGAGGCAGCTCCTCGAACGGGACGCGCCAGTGACCCTCAGACCCTTTTCCTCTCGGGAATCGGATGACTGTGGGACCGATCTCCCCAACATGCCGGTACGCGGTGTACATCATCAGACGGAGCTCTTTTTCGTCGATAGGGCTCATAAGCGTAAGCCCCGGCACAGTACGGAGGTACGCGATGTCGTAGACGCCTTGGTGTGTCGCGCCGTCATTACCCACAAGCCCCGCCCTGTCGAGGCAAAGGATCACCGGAGCTTTCTGCATCGCCACATCGTGGATTACTTCGTCATACCCGCGCTGGAGGAAAGAGGAGTAAATGTTGCAGAAAGGCAACTTCCCGCCGAGGGCAAGACCGGCGGAAAATGTAACTGCATGCCCCTCCGCTATCCCGACATCAAAGACCCTGTCGGGGAATACGGACTGCATATAGCCGAAGGAACTGCCGGAAATCATCGCAGGGGTAATCCCCAAAACCCTTTCGTCCTCTTGGGCGAGCTCCAAAAGGGTCTGTCCGAAGACATCTTGGAACTTCTGCGGAGAGTCGGGGAGACAGGGAGCCACTTTCCTTTCGCCTGTCTCGGGGTTAAACTTCCCCGGCGCGTGCCAGACAACTGCATCATCTTCGGCCGGGCGGTAGCCTTTGCCCTTCTCCGTCTTGATGTGCAGGAGCTTGGGGCCTTTGAAATCCTTGATGGTCTTCAGCTTCTCCACCAGTCCGATCACATCGTGCCCGTCCGTGGGGCCGAAGTAACGGATGGAGAAGCTGTCGAACATATTCTGCTGATCCGTAATGAGGGCTTTCACGCTGTTGTGGAGCCTCTGGAGATTCTGGCGACGGGTCTCGTTCATAATGTGGAGTTTCTTCAGCCCCCGGTACCCGAAGTTTCGGACATCGTTATAGGTCTTATTCGTCGTCAGATCCACGAGCGCATGGCTCAGACCTCCCTGTATCGGATCAATCGAGATATGGTTGTCATTGAGGACAATGAGCAAATTATTGGGCTGTGAGGACGCGTTATTGAGTCCTTCGTAAGCCAGACCGCCCGTCATAGCTCCATCTCCGATAATCGCAACGACGTGCTTCGGCGTCCCGCTAAGTTCTTCGCTCACTGCGAGACCGAGTGCCGCCGAAATGGAGTTTGAGGCGTGACCGCTAATAAAGGCATCGTACGGAGACTCTTCAGGATGGGTAAAACCGCCCAAGCCACCCCACTGGCGAAGCGTGTGGAAAGCGGGGCGCCTGCCCGTGAGCAGCTTGTGGGGGTAGCTCTGATGTCCCACGTCCCAAACGAGCTTGTCCTCCGGAGTATCGTAAACGTAGTGCAGAGCCACTGTAAGCTCTACCACTCCCAAACCGGCCGCAAGGTGCCCCGGAGTCTCGCTGAGTACCTCGACGAGGTACTTCCTTATCTCGGCACACAAAGCAGGCAACGCATCCAGAGGCAGACGCTTCACGTCTGCCGGAGAAGAAATGCCACCGAGTATGGGATACCGTTCAACCACCGGACTCTTTGCCCCGTTGTCAATCATATATGCAGTTTTCTTGGTCTTCTTTACGAAAAAACGGACTTCGGACGAATGTCCTCCCCCTTGTGCATCGTCTCGCCGAGTCTTTAGCAAAGTTACCATTTTTACCCCAACCCCCTCATCTTTTACTCCCTCACTTATAGACCCTCATAAAAGAGGTACGTACCGAGACGAACTCCCCGACCGTACCCGGAAAAGTAAAAGACCCGTACCGGGCTGCTCCCGGGATACAGACCAAAAATTATTCCGAAGCTCAATGCGACCCGGCATCGCCCCCGGCGGTCACTTTCGCTCTTCCCCCTGCTCAGTTTTTCAAGGAAAATACGAGACACGAGATGCCGTGTTTCTGCATGAAGCCGGACAGGTGGCTCTCAAGAAGGGGACGGCGGAGACGGACGTAATTGAGTGACACACTCGAGGGGCAGAGGATCTCAAGGACACCGTCCGTACTGAGTTTGAGTTCGAGAGAAAGGTTGGAGAAAGTGGCATCGGGGATGGTCTCCCAGAGTCGTCCCAGCTCTTCGTGGGCTTCGGCAAGCTTGAGGAGGTCGTTGTCTTTGATTAAGTCTTTGAGCAAGCGGGAGACTTTTTCCGGCTCAGTGCGTTTCATCGCCCACGGCTTCAATAACCCGGAAGCTGCCCTCCGAGGCTTCGATGATGGAATAGTTGGGTTCCGGAAGTTCGGAAAGGATGTGGTCGAGATACTTACGATTCGTATCGGTCATAAATATCTGCCCAAATTCACTCCCCGCGACGAGCTGCACGATGCGGTCCACTCGGTGGGCGTCGAGTTTGTCGAAGACATCATCAAGGAGTATGATGGGACGGTTGTCGGCGTTCATCCTTGACGAGAGGAGGACATACTGCGCAAACTTGAGGGCAACCATATAGCTCTTATTCTGACCCTGGGAACCGACCTTGCGGATCAGCGTGCCATTTAGGAGCATCTCAAGGTCGTCTTTATGGGGACCGAGGGAGGTATGCCCGAGGAAGCGGTCTTTCTCAAACGACTCCTTCCACATTCTTAGGAAGAGCGCAGCGTCGTAAGGCTCGTCGGACTCAAAAGAAGGCAGGAACCGGAGGTCAATCGAATCTCGATTGTCCGAAATGAAATGGTAGTTCTTCAGAAAAAGGGGACGGATGCGGGTCACCCAGTCTGCGCGGTACCGGTGGAGGACTTCGGCTTCACGAGCCATCTGTTCGTCCAAGATGGAGAGAACGTCGAAGTCGAGACCGTAGGGTTGTTTGAGGAGAGTATTACGTTGCTCGAGGAGGCGTTTGTAGTTAATGGCAGAGACGAGATAGTCGTTGGACTCCTGGCTGATGAGCTGATCCATAAACTTCCGCCTCTCGATGCTTCCGCCCTTGATCAGTTCGATGTCCGAGGGAGAGATCATCACGAGGGGAAAGATGCCTATGTGTTCGGAGATCTTGGGGTACTCTTTCTTATTCCGCTTCAAGACCTTTGGTTTCCCGTTTCGGATTCCGAGGAAGAGCTTCTCGTCCTTCGAGTTCATACGGTAATCGCCCTCGAGTACAGCCATCTCCTGTCCCTCTTTGATGACCATCTGATCAGGGAGATTGGTATGGGTTTTGGTGAAGGAGAGGTAGAAGATACTGTCGAGGAGGTTGGTTTTCCCCATACCGTTGGAGCCGATGACGCAATTCAGCTTGGAAGAAAAGTCAAGGCTCGTGGTAGCTATGTTTTTGTAATTGGTCAGCGTCAGATGCCGTAAGTACATCTTTTGAGGTCTGGGTTCGGAGTAATGGATTAGGAAGTAGCGGGTCAGATAATCGTGACGGAGCGATCCGTGACAAGGGCGTGCATCGGGAGATCGAAGTCGTCCATAGGGACTTCGTCAAAGACTTGGGCTTCGTAGGCAAAAGCGATGCGCATCCCGATAACGTCTTTATAGCGGCTAAAATAGCGGTCGTAATAGCCCTTACCGTGCCCTACTCTGCCGCCTTTCCGGTCAAAGGCAAGCCCCGGGACGACGATCACCTCGGGGACCACTGCTTCGGAGACCGGTGCCAATGGCTCCCAGATACCGTACTCGGAGATGCGGTGAGGCGCGGCGTCATCGTAGGGGTAAAAGTTGATGGTCGTCTCGTCTTCCACTCTCGGGACGAGGATCCGGTAGCGTCTCGGGGAATCTTTAAGGAGCGCCATGAGCGGGGCAGTCTCTATCTCTTTGCCCTTCATACTGAGGAAGAGACCGAGAAGCGTACCGGACTCGAGATCCAGTCGCTCAATGAAGTCGTAAGCCTTCCGGGCCGCGGTACGTGCAAGCTCGTCTCCCCGGTCTGTGAGAGATTTTATCCGGGTACGAGCCGCGGATCTTATTTCGGTCTTAGTCTGCATTTCTTATTCCCGTACAGAGTCTTTTACCTGCTCCACTATTTCGTCTTTGAGAAGCACCTTATCGTCCGGAATATCCATAGGGGAGTATATGCCTCTCTTGAAAAGATCATCGACGGCAAGCATCGTGGGGTCTTCCCGCTCGAGGTACTCCTCTGAAGCATCACGCCCGTAGGTGTAGGAAAGGATGCCGGATATGATGAGGGTCTCAAGGCGGGACTTGGCCTGGTTCACGAGATAAGAACGCACCCGGATACCGTACTTGTCGTTGGCATAGCTTGCCATCTTCCAGACGAGGTTTTGCCTCCGGAGGAACGCGACTCCATCGTCTGAGGACTTAATCCGCTTGAGAATCTTGCGGTATTTGTCGGCGTATCTGAAAGCAAAGTCCGGAATCACGCCCGCAGAGAAGATCTGATTGGTATAGGCATTAAGTCCGATCGTGTCCTGAGGGATGAAGATGTCGGGCATAATGCCGCCCCCGCCGTAGACGGGTCTTCCGCCTGCCGTATGGTAAAGCAGCGCAGGGTCGAAGTGTATGGAGTCGCGGTTAAAGAGTTCGCCACCCGCAATCCGGTCGAACCAGTCTTTATTGTACGCCTCTTCGTCTCCGAGGGTGTACTTCCTTTGTATGGAGCGTCCGCTCGGGGTATAGTAGCGTGCGATCGTAAGGTGGATGGATGAGCCGTCCCTGTACTCAAAGAGTTTTTGAACCAGTCCTTTTCCGAAAGAACGCCGCCCAAGGATAATCGCAGCGTCATTATCCTGCAAGGCTCCCGACACGATCTCGGAAGCAGAGGCGGAGAGTTCGTCAATAAGGACATACAGAGGCAGACCTATGAGCGATCCGGTGCCGTCACTATTGAAGTCTTCTCTCGGAACATTCTTCCCCTCCATATACATAATGAGAGATCCCGGAGGCAACATCTCGTTGCTCACTTGGAGGGCTGCCTCGAGTACGCCACCTGGATTGCCCCGGACATCAAGGATGATACCCTTCGCGCCCTTCTGATGGAGACGGGCGTAAGCGGTCATAAAGTCGGAATAAGTATTTGCACCGAAAGAGCCAAGCTTAATCACCCCGAGGGAGTCACTTCTGAGATACGAGGCACCGACGGTGCTGATTGTGACTGCCCCGCGCTTCACGGACACATCCCTCGTCGTCCCTTTGTCGGGGTCACGGAGCGTCAGCTTTACGAAACTGCCGTCAGCGCCTTTCAGTCGGGAACGTACGGAGTCGGCCGTGATCTTTAGTCCCTCGTACGATACACCGTCCACTTTGATGATGCGCTCACCGGCACGAATGCCTGCAAGGTCAGACGGACCTCCTGGAACCACATCAAGAATCACGACGGTATCAAGGAGGTAATTAAACGTAACCCCAATACCGTAAAAAGCCCCCTCCATACTCTCTGCCTCAGCCTTGCGCTCCTCAGCCGTCAGGTAGGAGGAATGCGGATCGAGCTGAGCCATCAAGGTGGGAATCAAGTCCCGCACAAGGTACTCGGGGTCTATGCTGTCGACGTAGTATTTCTCCACAAGGTCGAGCGTCGCTTCGAGCTTATCGAGGGCAGACATATTCTTACTGCCGATGAGGTAAATCGTGCGGTTCTTCTGTCCCACGAAATACCCGGCGATGCCGACCCCGACTATGAGGATGATACCTACGATGTATTTGAGCAGTTTCTTCATAACGCTTTACTCTTCCTTTGCCTCTACAAAAGGCAACTGCACCACTTCGAGACCGGCTCTTTCGAGCAAATCGATGCCCTCAGTGAGGCGGTATTTCTCCGCGAAAACAATTCTTTTGATACCGGCCTGGATAATCAGCTTGGCGCACTCAAGGCAAGGCGCGTGGGTGACGTAAATCGTGGCTCCGGTACTGTCGTTGCTGGAGGCAGCGACCTTGGTGATGGCGTTGGCTTCGGCGTGAAGGACATAGGGTTTGGTTCTATTGTCGTCGTCCTCGCATATATTCTCGAAGCCTGACGGAGTACCGTTGTAGCCGTCGGAAATGATACGTTTGTCTTTGACGAGCAATGCCCCTACTTGGAGACGGGTACAGTAGGAGTTTTCGCCCCAGATCTTCGCCATCCGGAGATACCTTCTGTCCACTTGAGTCTGCTTTTCTATCATAATCCTTCTTCAAAAAACGCTTACAATCGCTACTTTGCCCTCATACAGGTCGAAAAATTTCTCCCGGTACGGGTCTCCCGCAAATTTGGGTACGGGTCTTTTCATCTTCCCGGTCTGTACCAAATCAGCTCCGCTTTTCTTGGAGATCTGTCTGCCTCCCGGGACACTCATCACATCCGCTCCGGTACCTCAATGCCGAGGATGCCGAACCCGGTCTTAATCACGCGGGCAGTGAGGGCGGAGAGCGAGAGCCGGAATGCCCTTACCGTCTCGTTCGTCTCGCCGAGTACGGAGTGGTCGTGGTAAAACTGATTGAACTCCTTCACCAGCTCGTACACGTAGTTGCAGACCGTACCGGGATTCATTTCGGTGGCCGCGGAGTCGATGATGCCGCGGAAATCGTCCAGTCTCTGGATTAGTGCGATTTCTTTTTCCGAAAGTGCCACCCCACCTGTCTCGGGAAGGGCGGTCATCGGCGCTATTCCACGCTCCCCGGCGAGTCTGAGGAGGCTTTTGATGCGGGCGTAGGTGTATTGGATGAAGGGACCGGTATTGCCGTTGAAATTGATGGTTTCAAACGGGTCAAAGAGCATATTCTTCTTGGGATCTACTTTGAGGATGAAATACTTGAGTGCCCCAAGCCCCACGATGCGGGAGACTTCACGGCGCTCTTCCTCGGGCATATCCGTCATTTTCTCCAAGCTCGAAGAGACCTCGTACGCCTGATCCGTCATTTTCTGAATCAAGTCGTCGGCATCCACGCGCGTGCCTTCCCTGCTCTTGATCTTGCTACCGTCGGGCAGGGAGACCATACCGTATGAGAAGTGTTTAAGCCCCTTCCCAAACTCGAAACCGAGGCGGTCAAGGATGATGGAAAGGACTTGGAAGTGGTACTCCTGCTCGTTACCCACCACGTAAACCATCTTGTCGATGGGATAATCGCGAAAGCGGGTCTTGGCCGTGCCGATGTCCTGAGTGATGTAAACACTCGTGCCGTCTGCTCTGAGTAGAATCTTACGGTCCAGTCCGGCATCCGTGAGATCCGCCCAGACGGAACCGTCCGGGTCTTGCACGAAGATACCCTCTTTCAGACCACGGAGCACTTCTTCCTTACCCACGAGATACGTGTCGCTCTCATAGTAAATCTTGTCGAAGTCCACTCCGAGCGCCTTGTAGGTCACTGCGAAGCCTTCGTATACCCAAGAGTTCATCATACTCCAGAGACTGCGTACGGCTTCGTCGCCTGCCTCCCACTTCTGCAGCATCTCACGGACTTCTGCCATAAGGGAGCTCTGCTCCTCGGCTTCTTCTTCGCTAAGCCCTTTTTCGGTCATAAGCGCTTTCTTCTCTTCCGCAAGCTTGGTTCCGAAAAGGACGTAATACTCACCCACAAACTGATCACCCTTCATCCCCGTGCTTTCCGGAGTCGTCCCTTCGCCCCACTTCTGCCAAGCCAGCATCGACTTGCAGATGTGTACACCGCGGTCGTTGACGATATTCGTTTTGACCACCCTATTCCCGTTGGCGGCAAGAATTGTCGCGATACTGTACCCGAGGAGATTATTACGTACGTGACCGAGGTGGAGGGGTTTATTGGTATTCGGGGAGGAGTATTCCACCATGTAGAGCGGAGCCTTTTCGTCCACGGGCTTTATACCGAAATCCTCTGTGCCATAGTCCTCGAGGAGCTGAGAGAGGAAGAAAGAGGTCCGGAGACTGAGGTTAAGGAATCCCTTGACTACGTTGTACTTCTCCACAGCTTCCGGGTGTGACTCAAGGAGCTTAGTCCCTATTTCTTCGGCCGTTGCTTCAGGCTTCTTTCGACTAACCTTCAGGAGCGGGAAGACGACGAAAGTGTACTGTCCCTCAAATTCTTTCTTCGTAGGCTGCAGCGAGATATCCTTGGTGTCGAAGGACACACCGTACAGACCGGAGAGCGCTTCCGAGATAAAGCCCCTCAGTTTCTCTTCTATGGTAATGTTTGTCATTTGCTTTCTTTCAAAAGGTTGGTTTCGGTATCGGGAAAAATCACGGTGGGCTTGAAGGTCTTGGCCTCTTCTTCCGTAACGATGGCGTAGGCAATGATGAGGACGATGTCTCCCGGGATGAAGTGCCGGGCGGCGGCGCCATTGAGGCAAATCTCTCCCGAGCCTCTTTTCCCTTCGATGGCGTAGGTCTCGATGCGGGCTCCGTTATTGTTATTGACGACCTGAACTTTTTCGTTCGGCAGTATGCCTGCCGCCTCCAAGAGGAGCGGATCCACGGTAATGCTTCCGATGTAATTAAGATTGGCATCGGTGACTTTTACCCGGTGTATCTTGGACTTAAGTACGTGTAAAAACATAGCCTTTTTATTTCTTCTGTGTCTCTCCTAAGAGGAGCAGTGCCACGGCTGTTGCCGCGATACCCTCCTCACGACCGGCGAACCCCATTTTTTCGTTCGTCGTTGCCTTTATTGAGATTTGGTCTTCGTTTGCCTTAAGGATGCCGGCGATGACTGTAACCATCGCCGGGATATGCGGGTTAATCTTGGGGCGCTCTGCGATGACGGTAGCATCGATATTCCCTACCTTGTAACCGGAAGCGACAACCATTTCAAAGACTTTACCCAAGAGTACCTTGGAGTCTGCACCCTCATACACGGGATCCGTGTCCGAGAAGTGGAATCCTATGTCCCGCAAGGCAAGAGCCCCGAGGAGCGCATCCGAAATGGCGTGGAGGAGTACATCGGCATCCGAGTGTCCCAGAAGCCCTTTTTCAAAAGGGATAAGCACCCCGCCGAGCCGGAGCTCTCGACCGCTTGCAAAGCGGTGCACGTCATATCCTTGACCTATCCGTATGGGTAGTTTTGTCATCGTTCTTTATCTTCGCAAAAATTACGCTCCCTGTCACGACGCGGAGAGGTACAGACCCGGGAGAAAACTTCTGTCTGTGTCTCGTTCTCGTCCGGATCCGTATCTTTTACTTTTTTCGGTCTGTATCCCGATTCTTCACTTCACCGCAAGTCAGAGATCAGAAGTCCAAAGTCACGCCGACCCTAAGCGTGTTATTGAGGGGAGAGTCCGGCTTGGAAGCCAGGAGATAGGAGACATCCACCGTCACCATCTCGTACTTCACCCCCGCACCGATCGTCAGACCGGTACCCGTTCCTTTGGAGGCGTGCTGGTAGTAATACCCCGCACGACCGAAAAGCCGGTCCGCATAGTTGTATTCGACACCCAGACCCCAAGCCACTTCTTTAAACTCCTCGGCGCTGCCGCCCTTCGCATCCGCGAAAGAACCAAAAAGCCCCTCGAAGACGCTCATAGAATAGTACTTGGAGAGCTCCTCCGGGCTGCCGTTCCCCGGGAACGTCGGTGCCATAAACTTGCTCGCTTCCACGTGTACCCCAAGCTTGTGAAGTGCCGTAAAGTCGGTCTTCAGTCCCACGCCCAGCCGCATCACGGCGGGCGAGAAGAGGTAGCTTTTGCCACCGTCGTGGGTGAGTTTGCCACCTATGTTATTCAAAGCCAAAGCCGCCGTAACTTCCATATCTTTAGCTGCTGCCACAAACGGTCTGCGGTATGATACGGAGACGTCACCAAGGACGGTACCCGCTTTCCCGGAAATGCCGGACGAGACGGTGTTGTAGTCGCTCATGGCGTATCTCAGAGCTGCACCCACGCTCCAATTCCGATTCAAGCGAAGAGCATACCCCAGATCGACCGCAAGCTCATACGGATGTACCGTCACAGGTGCCATGGTGTTCGTCATAAAGGCCAGTGTCTCCCCTACCCTGAAGTACCTGGCGGAAGCCGCAAGACTGTGCCTCATCCCAGTTGCCGACTCGAAAGAATAGTAGCCCGTCAAGAAAGAAAAGCTCATCCCTTTCACTCCGAAAGAGGTCATCCAGGGGGTATAAGTAGCAGAGAGTCCCCAAGAGTTTTCGAGGAACCCCATTTTGCTCATATTGTGATAGATGCCATAAGCATCCGCACTCGTCGTCAGGCCTGTATTGCCCATCGCGGCACTTCGGGCATCGGGGTGGATGGTCAACGAAGGCAGTCCCATAATCACCGGACTCCAGTAGACGGGACCGTCACCGGGTACGGCATTTGAAGCCCCTTGGGCAAAGGCACCACGGGCAAATAGCACACTCGTAAGGACAAGCAAGAGAGCGGGTAAAATGGCTCTATTCATCAGGTCTGAAAAATTGCGTCTGTGTAACCTTTGCGGGAAGCTCTTCCCGCATCAAGGTGTAAAATTACTCCTAAAAACCCGAACCCCAAAATCCAACAAAACTTCACCCTCCGATCCCTCGTAGAGACGCCTCATATCCCCAGCTACACGCTCAAAAGAGTCGGAGAGCGGAAAAGTCACGACATCGCCCATCTTCATCAGGTAATACCGGCTGAGAAGTGCAAGTGTCCCCGCAATCCGTTCCTCGGAGACTCGGACGGAAAGGCACCCTTCGCTCCGATCTTCGCCACTGAAGTCGACAAACGGGATTTCTTCCGGGAACCGGGCTTTGGGGTAAAAGGAAGACAGGAAAAGGGAACCATCGAAGTTGTAGGACAGGGAGGGATCCTCCGACTGATCGAGGGCTCGCTTAAAGAGTTCAAGATCGGCGAAACCGATACCGAGAGCCATCTCCTCGTAGTAGCGATCCGCGTGCACCGCCTCGAATGCGCGTCCCACCCTGCCCACTCGGACAGCCAAGAGCGGCACAAACCCGACCGCCTTGCTCCACCAAGGGAGGGAGAGGACTTTGCCCGAGTTATTGATCGAGCTGTCGCCTCGGAGGAATATCTGTCCGATCCCGGGTTTTTCGCCCAAAGGGTTCCGGGAAAGCAACGGGTACTCTGTGCAAAAAATCTTCATACCGCCATCGGGCGAAGCCCATCACCCTTCCTCAAGGTCGAAAGTAGCCTCTTTGCGGGCGCGTAAACGGCTGAAAAGCACTGCGAGGTGGGAGTATAAGGACGTATTTTGGACAGCTACCCGCTCAGGGACGGTCAAGCGGAAAGGGGTAAAGTTCCAAATTCCCGAGATATTGCTATTCTCCACAATGAAGTCGGTCACTTTTTGAGCCTTATCCACAGGCACGGTCAACACCGCAACCGCCACGTCGTCGCGCGCCACGTCGGGTAACTGATCCAAGTGGTAAACCGGGATATTGTGGATCTCCTGCCCCGTGATGAGCGGATTCACATCGAATCCCCCGACCACATTCAGTCCGTACTGGCTCAGACCTCTGTCCTGTAGAAGTGCAGACCCCAAGCTTCCCACACCGAAAATGTAGGCATCGTGCGTCTCGGAGAACCCGAGGAAAGTCTCCAGGACATCCACCAATTCCGGCACCGAGTACCCCACACGGGTGCGTCCGGAGATATTCACGTAGGAGAGGTCTTTGGCCACAAGCGCGGCATCCACACCCACACTGCGAGAAATCACTGTACTGGAGACTGTGGGTTCGTTTTGTGCCAAAAGGACTTTCACGAAAGCCAAGTACCAAGGAAGACGTCTGAGAGCGGGTTCCGGGACATTGAAGTATAAGTTGTTCTTCTTTTCTTCTTTCATATAATGGGTGCCGATATCTATCCGTTTTTCCGGGAACAAAATTACCTCTTTTTTTCGGGATAATGGCTATTACTCCTTGGCTGCGAAAGCAAAGTCGCGCGTCCGATCCGTACGAAGCGGACGACTGACGAGATACAGACCAAAGAGACCGTCCCGGTCTGTATCTTTTTCCTTCGTCATACAGACCAAGGAGATTGTCCCGGTACGTACCGGAGTCAGACTTCGCGGCAAGAAAGGAATTCTTGAGGCCGTACCTTTAATTCAATTCTTTGACAGAAGCCAAATACCCCACCCTACGGCCGCCAAAGTAAACAACAGAATCGTGGGAAAGAACCACCACGGGAGCACCTCCATGGATATGATTGAGGTCCAATGTGTCATCGACACAGTAACTGTGATAACCAACTTTATGACCGAGAGGAAAAATACAGGTTTGTATACCGATTTTGTTTCCTCAAGCGTTTCTTCCGACCGACTCTGGGACAACACATACTGTTGCCACCAAGACAGCCCGAAAATGATCAGGACGAAGAATGCTTCCGAAATCCAAAGGGCATACTTCGGCTCCATCCCGTTTACTTTCCCGCTATTATCGTAGTGAAACGGCACCTCGGATGGAAGCCGGTCGTAAACATAGGCCAGAATGCCAATTCCTGCAGCCACCAGTAACCATGTGACTGCATCTAAGGCTTTTCCTACTTTTTTCACCTGCATAAATAAAGGGATTCTGTGGGGAGCAGCAAGAAGCCGGGAGCGCTCTCCGGGGTTTACTCAAAGCTCGGAGTAAAGCGCAGAAAGGCTCTTCCGGAGGCGGGGCTTCTTCGAGACACCGTCCGGCTCATAGCCGAGGACAAGGAGATTGACGGGCGTGTGCCTGCCCATCTCGAAGCCAAAGAGTTCGCACACCTTTTCACGGTCGAAAGCACACACCCAAAGCGAACCGATCCCGAGGTCCCACGCCTGCATCTCCATATACGACGTAGCGATGGCGCAGTCGATGTAGACGGCACTGTTGCGCCCGTCTTTGTAGACCCAGGCCTCTTCCTCTTCTCCCACTACCATCAGTATCTCCGGTGCATCGCGAAGAAAAGCGCGATCCCAACACCGGTATATTTTCTCACGTGCCTCTGCACTCTTGAGTCGGTAGATGCGGAAAGGTTGCCGGTTGTGCGCCGAAGGGGCGTTAAGGGCAGCGTCGAGGATGAGCGCCATATCCTCTTCGGAAATCTTTCTCGAAGGGTCGTAAGCGCGGTAACTGTGACGGTCTCTGATAATGGAAGCGACTGACATAGCGTTTTTATAAAGGTTCGTTTTTGAAAAAGACAAGGAATAAGACGAGAAGCACAAAGGCATATCCGGAGAAATACCACCAAACCACCGGATACCCGAAAGTATCGATGACGAAGCCTCCGAGCATCGATCCGCCAAAGTTGCCGATCCCGCTCGTGAGCATCATCAGGAGTCCTTGGGCAGAACTGCGGAGGACGGAGTCCACTTTGTGGTCAATATAGAGCGAACTCGACACGCTGTAGAAGCTGAAAGCGAAGCCGTACACCAGCATCGCGAGCACAAACATCCACACGCCCCCACCGGGATTCCCCAAGCCCAAGAGACCGAAGCGGACGCTCCAAGCCAAAAGGCTGATGGAGAGTACGGCTTTGATGCCGAAGCGGATCATAAAGAAAGGGAGGATGAGATAAGAAAGCGTCTCCGCCACTTGACTAAGCGAGATGAGTGTCCCGGAGTGTGTCACACCAAACGTGGACGCGTACTCGGGCATCGCCCCGAAGTGATTGCTCAGGTAGTCGTTGGTGAAAGTGTCCGAAATCTGCATACAGACCCCCATAAAGACACTAAAGAGGAAAAAGAGCGCAATCTGCCGATCCTTGAAGATCGAGAAGGCTTTGAGGCCAAGCCTCTCCGAAAGGGTCTTTGCTTCTTGTGACGTGCCTTTCTTTTTCTCAATCAGCTTGGAGGACTTGAAGCTCAGGAGGTAAAGCGCAAGTACGAACGAGAGGGCGGCGGAAATCTTGAGTTGCAGGATGGAGGCTTTGAAGCCCATCAAGTCGACAAAGAGCGCCGCCACCACGAAACCCACCGTCCCAAAGAGACGGATGGAGGGAAAATGCTTGTAGCTGTCGAGGCGCTCCTCTTCGAGAAGGTTGTAAGAGACGGCATTCGTGAGACCCAAGGTCGGCATATAGAAGAAGACCGCCATCAGGATAAAGAAATAGAGCGCCCCGAATGACGTCGTCTGCGAGGCAAGAAGCAGGAAGAGTCCGGAGAGGAAGTGCGAAAAGCTCATCAGTCGCTCGTCCGGAATCCATTTGTCCGCCACGATGCCGAAGAGCGCCGGCGTCAGTAGGCTCACCAGCCCCATAGTCCCGTAAATGCTCCCTATCTGCCAGCCGCTGTAACCGAGCGTACCGCCGAGGTAGGCGCTGAAGGAGACAAGCCAAGAACCCCATACTGCGAACTGCAGAAAGTTCAGCAGCATCAATTTCGCTTTTAACTTAAGAACCCTATGCAACACCTTTGGGACAATCTATTTTTTGAGGTACAGACCGACGCGAGGACGAGACACAGACCAAGGAAAGAAAGAGACACAGACCGGCGCGAGGACGAGACACAGACCGGAAAATAATTCTCCGTCCGAAGTCCGTCATTTGACCGGCGACAGCCGTTTGTCTTCTTTGTCTTCCTTGAAAAGGAAGACAAAGAGCATACCGATAAGTAGCGCATACCCTGCGAAAATGAACCAAGAGTCGGGGAAGCCGGCTTCGTCGACCACAAACCCCGCGGCATAAGACCCGACGAAAGACCCTACCCCGTTCGTCATCAGGATAAAAAGTCCTTGGGCTGAGCTGCGCATAATAGGCTCTACCTTTTGATCCACATACAGGGACCCGGAGATATTGAAGAAGTCGAAAGCCACGCCGTAGACGATCATGGAGAGGATGAGCATCCACACGCCCTCTCCGGGGTTGCCGGCACCGAGGAGTCCGAAGCGGAGTACCCATGCAAAAAAGCTGATCGCCATCACCGTCTTTATTCCGTATCTCTTAAGGAAGAACGGGATCAAGAGGATGCACACAGCTTCCGAAATTTGACTGATCGAAATGAGCGTACCGGAGTGCTCCACCCCAAACGACCCCGCATACCTCGGATCTTCGCCGAAGCCGGTGAGGTAGACATTGGCGAAACCGTTCGTAATCTGGAGACAGATGCCGAGAAGTGCACTGAAGACGAGAAAAAGTGCCATCTGCCTGTCGCGGAAGAGACCGAAAGCCTGCAAACCGAGGCGCTCCTTGAGGCTCTTTTTGCCCTGCACACTCAAGTCGCTCACCACGCGGGACGACTTGAAGGTGAACATATATCCCGCAAGCGCAAAGGAGAGGAACGCGGAGACCACCAGCTGAAGGTTGGAAGTCTTGAGTCCCATCAAGTCCACCGCCACCATCGCCACAATGAAACCAATCGTCCCGAAAACCCTGATCGGAGGAAAATGTTTGACCGTATCAAGACCCGCTTTATTCAGCATATTGTACGCCACGGCATTCGTAAGCCCGAGTGTCGGCATATAGAAGAAAACCGAGAGGAGGACACAGGTGTAAAGGGAGAAATAATCCGTCTGATAAGCAGCGAGGAGCATCAGTCCGCCCGCAAAGATATGCGAGAAGCTGATGAGCCGCTCATCCGGTATCCACTTGTCGGCGATGATGCCGAAGAGCGCCGGCGTAATGAGCGAAGCGATCCCCATAGTTGCGAAGAAACTGCCGATCTGGGTGCCGGTGAACTGAAGCGTACCGCCAAGGTAAGCGCCGAGCGAGATCAGCCAAGAGCCCCACACGGCGAACTGTAGGAAGTTCATCACAATGAGGCGGAGTTTGATTGTGGTGGCTTGTGACATTAGGTGGTTTTTGATGGATTAAATGAAGGGGGACTTACGGGATCAGAATCTCCTGAGCTTCCGACACATCCCGTCTGCACAAATGACATCCAGCACTTCGTGGAGCACTCTGCGGTTCTTTTCCTGCATAGGCACGAGCGGGAGGCGGAGATTGTCTTTGAGATAGCCAAGGTAGGACATCACGGCTTTGATGCCTACAGGATTACCGTCGACGAAGAGGAGTGCATAGAGATCCTTGAAGAGACGGTGACGCTTGAGCGCCTCGTCATAGTTGCCCGACCGGATTTGGTGTACCATCTCGCCGAACTCGGCAGGGAAAGCATTGCCGACCACAGAAATCACGCCGTCCACGCCCATCGTCATCAGAGGGAACGTGATCGTATCGTCGCCGGAGAGTACGAAGAAACCCTCGGGACGGTTCTTGGCGACAAGGTCAATTTGGGAGACAATCCCGCTCGCTTCCTTTATTCCCACGATGTTTGGACAGTCGTGCGCAAGGCGTGCCGTGGTCTCGGGAATCATATTCACTGCCGTACGTGCAGGGACATTGTAGATAATGACTGGAAGGGGCGAGTGTTCGGAGACATACTTGAAGTGTTGGTAAAGACCCTCCTGTGAAGGTTTGTTGTAATAGGGGCAAACCACAAGGGCGGCATCGATGCCATCGCGGTACATCGTGGTGAGCCTGTCCACGGTACGCAGCGTACCATTGTGGCTGACACCTGCCACGAGCGGAAGGCGACCTCTATTGACGCGAACCACGGTGCGAAGGATGTCGTCCATCTCTTCTTCGCTCAACGTGGGGGTCTCGCCCGTCGTACCCAGGACTACAAGGAAATCCGCCCCGTTTTGGATCTGGAATTCCACGAGCCACTCGAGCGAAGCAAAGTCCACTGTTTTATCGTCATTAAAAGGGGTCACGAGTGCGGTGCCCAAGCCTCTCAGGTAAAGTCTGTCTTCAGGCATATTTCTGATTCTGTAAAAAATATGGGTGCTTAAAGTTTGTCCCTACAAATATAGTCAAAATGCGTGCACCCTGCCTACTTCCGGTCGGATCTATAGAGTCTATTTCACGAGATACGTACCAAGAAGATCTTCCGACACAGGGCTAAATCCCGCCGGGGTACAGACCGAAAAAGTCTGCTTGGTCCGTATCCCGTTTGAAGCATATATAAAGCAGACTCTTCCCTGACTGAGGGAAAAGTCTGCTCTTAATCTCGATAACCGTTACCGATTCTTACCGGAACCGGCTCTCTGAGATTTTTCTTACTTCAAAGCGGCGAGCGCTGAGTCGTAGTCGGGTTCCTCGGTAATCTCCGGTACGAGCTGCGTGTAGAGAATCTTGCCGTTTTCGTCCAGGACGAAAACAGAGCGGGCCATCAATCCACGCATCGGTCCCTCTGCGATTTCGAGACCGTAAGCCTTCGCCATATCATCGTCACGGAAGAGGGACAGTGTCTCCACGTTACTCAGACCCTCTGCCGCGCAAAAGCGGGAGGAGGCAAAAGGAAGGTCTTTGGAGATGCAGAGCACCACGGTATTGTCGAGCTCTGAAGCAAGCTTATTGAACCGGCGGACGCTCTGAGCGCATACGCCGGTGTCGATGCTGGGAAAGACATTGAGGATGACACGCTTGCCCTTGTAGCCGGAGAGTTTGACATCGGAAAGGTCGGCTTTGGCAGCCTTAAAGTCGGGAGCCTGTGCACCGGTTTGGGGAAGCTCACCTGTGAGTTTGAAAGGATTGCCTTGGAGAGTTACGGTTGTTGCCATATTTTCGTTTTCTAAAGTTTGAGATTGGGTGATTGAATCAGTTCCGACGGTAGAACCATCTCCATCAGACTTTTGTTCGGTCGAAGTACAAGAAACGGTTCCGACAAGGATAAGGGCGAAAAGAATGGTTTTAGTCATCTGCACAATCATATTACTCTGTATAAGGGTTAGTGGAAAAATAGCCCCCGGAGCTATTGCCGGCATACTCGGGTGCGTAGTAGCTCTGTACCGATGCAGGTCCGTAGCTGAAGGTACCACCCACGTTGGCCACAGCCTTCAGCTCAAGGACGTGCTTACCCTTGGGTAAGTAGTCTATGAAAATATAATCTGTGTCGTCACGGCGCGAATAGTGCCACCACAGGCGGTCGGAAGTGCCGCAGCCCCTAAAGTCATACCCCGGCTCAAGACCTGCCGCACGCCTGTCGATGAGGGTCACGAGCGAGAGATCCTGCTGTGTCTCGAGGAGATAGCGCACGACTATCTCTTCGCCCGCATTGGCGTGCTTATCGTCTGTCAGACGGACGATGTCGGACTTGCCGTCCTGTACCCTGCGAGCATACACCTCCTTGTAAACTTTCAGTTTGTCCCCCGTAGGCGTAATGTCCGCGATGGGCTGCTCCACTTCGTAGCGTACGCCTCCGATGACTACGGGAGTCTTTATGCCGGTCCAAGACAAATCGAGCCTACCGTCACCCGGCGTATTGTATAAAGGGAAAAGGATGTGTCCTGTGGCACGCTCCAAGGGGGTAAGTGAGTGTACCTCATTACCCACTGTAAGGCGGGCATCCTTGTCTATGACGGATGGTTCGTTCACATGAAGCAAGAGCGTCACAGCATCCAAGTATACGGGGTCATCCCACATCGTACCCTGCTTGAGCTGCATCAAGAACCGCACCACTTCAGGACGGAGTGAGGAGGAGTCCTCGGCCAAATAGAGTTCGAGGAGAAGACGCTCCAAGTCGCTCCCCGCGAAGGGTACGCGGTCTTCGATGAAACGGACGACTTCCGGATAGTACTTCCGGTCAAAAACTTTGGCATAGCGCGCATATCTCAGGAGCACACTCGGAGAAGCCGTTTGGTAATGTGTCCTCAGATCCTCCACCTGACGGTCGTACTCTTTCTGCAGTCCCACGGGTAGAGAAGAGAGACGCGGTTCGTCATACGCGTAGAGAAGCATCTCAAGTCCGACATAATCACGATACCGTCTGTCTTTACTCCCCAACGAACGTCTCAGAAATCCGATGCCATCTTCGGCTACCTGCTCCATCTTGGGCGAAAAGTAATCTCGTCCGGATCTCAGATTATACAGAAGTATGTGGGTGAGCCAGACAGATGGCGAGGGGTAAGTTTTCGTAAAATAAAATCCGCCCTCAGGACTTGCGTACTTCAGGATCTCGCGCTCGTAGTCCGACATCTTTCGGGCGACCTTGTCTCCGTCGGAAAGGAATGCATAGTAGCGCGACAGTTCGCCCGGGGAGGCTTGGCGCGCAAGTCGGAACGAAGGCTCATCCGCATAGGTTCGGAGTTCTTTGGCATACTCTGCCAAAGTCGCCCGCAGAGCGGGGTATTTCTCAAGTACGCGCCGTAGCTCGGCAAGAGTGGCGTATTTTGAAGTGAGCGCAAAGAGATTCAAGTCTTCCGCTTTTTCGTCCGGGTCATAAGCTTTGGCCAGCTCAGAGAGCAAAAGATGAAATGGCGAGGCAAAGATCTCGACGAAGGCAGGAGATTCCGTGCGGTGCAGGACTTCGGGGAGAGAAAGCTCGACCTTATTTTCTCCGAAAACGGTGATCGGCACCGCCACATTGTAGCGCTCTCTGGCCGGTTTCACGGGAACAGTACGTTCTATGACATCACTCTCATCCCCGGCGGAGACAGAGGCCGAGAGCCTCAAACTATCCCCATCCGTGACAAGAATCTCGAAAGGTACAGTCCCGGTGAAATTTTTGGTCAGACCGAGCTTTTCTTCTACTACCGTACCACGTTCGGACGAGATACGTACCAAGGCGTCCTCCCCGGTCGTACCGAGAGTAGACTGCACCCTCGCTTGACCCGAGAGCCGGTCTCCGACGCGGAGGAAACGGGGCATAGAGAGGTCTATGGAGAGGGGTTTGTCCACGTTTAGGCTTTGGATCCCTTCGACATCTTGCTTGAGATCGGGCCAAAAAGCATACATCTTCGCCCTAAAAGTCGTCCGGGTATCGGGGAGCTTGAAATCAAGCTTCACTTTTCCCTCCATATCCGTGCGGAGCAAAGCGGAGAAATAGGCATTCTCCACAAAATTTTTCCGCACGGGACTTTTTTCCGACTTCGGTGCCGCATTCGCCGTCACCACTGTCTCTTCGGAGAGCTTGAGCAACTGCATCTCAGCCGCCCCTCTGACAGAGGCGCCAAAGAGCATTCCTCCCATAGCATCCCGGAAAATTGCGTCCGATATTTCACGAACAGCCGCACTCGGCCACAAGAGTTCGCCTCCGGCATCGTCAAGCGCTATATCATAGACCGAGACGAGGACGGGCATTCCTAAGGGAGCGGGGTTCCCGAGGCTGTCCGTGACCTGCACTTCCCGAGAGAAGCGATCTCCGGGACGGAACGTCAGACTGTCCGTAAGTCCGAGGATCTCGATTTTCACTCCCGAGTCCGGATTCCCTTTCTCTTCATCCCTTCTGCCAAAAGGATACGACCTGTACGTTCTCCCTTCCCAGACGGCAAATACACTCTTCACGGATCGCTCTGCAGTGATCGGCAAGCGGTACATTTTGCCCGCCTCCAGTTTCTTAACTTCGGGAAACAAAGCACCACCCTTTCCCCCATAAGAGATATGCGCAAAAATAGGCTTGGAAGAGGCTAATAGCAGTGTGCGGTCGTCCGCTTTATGCGCAAAGAGGACGGTGTCGCCACTGAACCGCTCGTCCTTGTCGTCATAGATGTATATTCCTCCTGCTTCTTCACGGATCGCGGTGCCAAAGTAGTCCGTACTTTCGAGCCTGAGCCGGTAACTGCCGGACGGGAGATCCGGATTGGAGAACGTTTTCTCCCCTTTCAGGGGCAATTCGCCAAGTGGGTAAACCTGCCCCTTCTCATCAACCAGACTCGCTTTTATCCGATACCTTGAGAGGTCTCCAAGTGGGAGTCCCTGATAGGGCTGATTCTTCGTGGACAGCGTGATTGCTTTCTTCTCAAACGGGCGCGCCATCGCACTCGGGCTGAGTGGCAGGCTCACACGGTGCATCTTGAGGTAACGGTTGTCAGTGGCGACGTGTCCGAGGGCGTCCGTAGCCTGCACCGTGGCCGAAGTTCCCCAAGAGGCTTCAAGCGGCTTGGTCTCGAAGAAGAACCGCCCCTCGCTGTCGCTCTTTACCGAGAAACGTTTCATCCCGTGGTTGTCAAAAGAGAGCTCCACATCCGCAGGCACACCGTGGCGGTTGAGGTCGGTCGTCCGACCGTAAACCCTCATCACCCGGTTTTCGGTATAACCTGTGGGGATGCTGTCGATCCGGACACTGAGGTAGCTCAGCTTGTAGTCCTCCACTTGAATGCTCTCGTAGTCGCCCGCGTCGCTTCTGAGGGAATAGTCCGCATAGGCTGCGTCGCGGGGCAGGTCGAAAGCGATCTGAGCCACGCCGTTGTCATCGGTGGAAAAGCGGACTTTGTCCACAGCGACCTCGTCGCCATTGACCATCGAGAAAAGGGTAACGGTACCTTCCTTTTGCTTCAAAAGCCGTGCACCTCCCCTATGGTTCACCGAGCGATAGACAAGCCCCACCTTGATGGTCTGCCCTCTCCTGTATATACTCCGGTCGGGGTAAAAGAGGAGTTCGTCTTCCCACTTCTCTGCTTCCGCAGGTCTCGCTTTGTGAGCTCCGTATATGTAAAACGTACGCTCGCCTATCATATCGGGATGCGAAACAGTGACCCGGTACGCTTCACCCTCCGCGGGGCGGGGTTCGATAAGCGCCTTGCCGTCCGCTCCTGTGGTCACAGAGCCGAGGACTTTGCTCCCCCTTCTTTGGGTACTGTGCACCGTGGCTTTAACGCCCGAGAGGGGATGCCCGTCCGTGAGGGCATAGGCGAGAAGGTAGCTTCCGTCCGTGCTGTCGTATTTGTCGACGTCCACTTTCCCGTTCTCCAGGTAGACCGTAATCCAAGCTTCGGAATCCCCTTTCTTTTTCAGTACGACCGAGTGTCTCTTCACGGCCTGTACCTTGAGTTCTTCTCGGTCTGTGAGAAGTTTTTTCGTAGGTACGTGCAAGATTTTCACCTCCCTGCCGTCCAAAAATACGCTCCAGTCGCCTTTCGCGATGCCGGAGAGGGATACTTCCGCCTTACCGGCTTCGAGATCCGTCATCCGTGCGTCCAGAAAAGGCATATACATCCTGTCAAGTTCTATCCCGCTCAGCGCTTCGGCATAGTCAAAGCCGTTGTCCTTAAACGGCTTCCGGAGTGCCTCGAGACGGACATCAAGGGAATCACTCTTCGCGATCCAAGCCTCCGCCCTACCCCCGCTCACGGCTTCGCCTTTGTCTTCAAAAAGGCTATCGTAGTCTATCTCCAAAAGGTTCATCTGCAGGAGGTACCTCTCCGGCACTGCCCCGAAAAGGGGCAAAACGTCTTCGAGATACTTCCGCACGCCCGTGGGATCGCCCTTGAGCTTTGCATTCCGCTGCACGAGGTGGCACGCTTCGGGAGAGAAACCGGCCTTGAGCGCCCGACTTACTTCCTCTTCGAGGAAAGACTGTACTTCGGGGTACCTCCAACCGATCTGACCACCCACTTGTAGGATGGTCTCATACCCGTTTTCGTCCTCCGGCACTACAAAGCTCCACCCGCGGACACGCCCTTGGTAAGCGAGATCTTTCATATCCGGGATTTGACTGAGTGCCTTCCGGTCTGAAAGGAGCCCTTTGAGCATCGCCAAAGCCTCTCTCCCTGACTTCTCACGACTCCAGAGGAGCGTGTCTGCCGACTCGTCCCCTGTGTCGTACTCTTCGACCTGCCTCGACGCATTGCGGTAAAGACGATCCAATCGAGAGAGTTGGTCTATGAGCCGATCCGTACGCAAGGGGTTATCTTTTAGCGCCTTTTCCATATTTTTCTGTCCAAGTGCCATGACTCCGAAAAGCACCAAAACGAAGGTTACTGCTCCTGCTATTATTCGTCTTTTCATCATCGTATCAATATAGTTGTCCAAATAGGGTCGTTATCATCCAAGTAAGCCTTAATCATCTCATCTCCGGCTCCGTGCTCACGCGCCTTTGTGATGTCTTTCTCCACCTCTTTTTTTTCTCCATACGCCTTCCAGACGCAAGCCCGGGTAAGGTAGTCCTCTGCCGTCACCACTTTGCCCTCATCTATGACTTTGCGTATCGTGGCATGCGCTTCGGAGAACCGTCCCTCCCGCAAATAGATGCCCGTCAGCACCCGGGACGCCACGTGAAGAGTCGGCTGCTCGGTAATGAGCAAGGAGAGAGCCTTCTCCGCTTCGAGTTCCAGCCCCCGCTCAAAGTCAGTGGCAGCCAGAGTGACACGCGGAAGATACCCTTGGGGATTGTTTTTGATGATGTGTTCGAGATCCGAAGCGGCTCCGTTCCAGAGTTTCTCCCGTATCAAGACGAGTGCCCTGCGGTAGCGGTACACTTCGTTGTCCGGGTTCTTGGAGATCAAGAATTCGAGGTCGGCAAGCGCCTCATTTGTGCGCCCCCTTTTCTCAAAAAGCTCTGCCCTGCGACTTCGGATGTCGTCCATCTCCGGATGAGCGGCCAAAGCCTCGGAGAGCAGAGAGACGGCTTCGGCAGTATCCTTGCGGGAGACCACGAGCTCGGCGAGATTGGCTTGGAGCAAAAAGTTGGCGGCGTTATCGGGCATCAGCAGTATGGCCTTGCGAAGCGCCATCTCGGCAGAGTCTGCCACTCCGCGCTCAAAGTAGTCAAAGTAATCGAGCGTCAGCTTTTCGTACTGCGCCTGAGTCGTCTCTGTCTGCCCGAAAAGCGGAGCAGCCAAGAGAAGCGGGAGCGATACACATAGGATCTTTTGAATCCGAACCATAATGCGAATGCGGAGATTTCTGGTTTATTCACCGCCCCTAAAGGTACAAAATAGTTCGGAGTCCCGGGTTAAGAATTAAGAGGTGGGTTTGAAGAACTCTAAGGACAAGTACGGACAGGAGTGGTAATGGAGTACAGACCTGGGGAAAAACATTGGTCTGTATCTCGCTTGGACGAGACACAGACCAAAAAGTTATCTTAGGTACGTACCTTTTTTCACCCGCTTACGGGGCAAGAGGTAAGCTTGGCAGTCGTGACGTGCAAAAGGGGGTTACCAATCACGCCCCTCTTCGTAGTCGTAATCGGGAGAGTTCTTGCCGTAACGGTGCTTATTCTCGTTCTTCCGTCCCGACCGGAGGAGCCTGCTCTTGGGGTTTTCGGCATAGGCTTTGTCCACCGCCTTGTCGCTATTGAAAGCCCGGCTGGTTTCCTTGCCTTTGTTCTCGCGCTCGATTTTACGAAAGATGCCTTTGAGGGGGACAGTGGCTCCATCGAGAGCAACCTCGTCTTCAAGTGTGGCTTTATCTCCGATACCGACCGTTTGACCGTTACGTGTGACGCGTCCTTCTCTGAGGTATTGCTCGGATTCTTTGCGGGTGTACTCGTAGTACTCGCTCAAGATACGGCTGATGCGTACTTCCATAAGTGCTTATGGGATCGTATGTAAGTTTAAATAGATTGGTAAAATAATCCGTTTGCAGTTACAGCCTCATTGGTCGAATGAATTTCGCCCGAAGCTCCGGCAAAGTTACCTCTTTTTATTTAAAGAATATTCGTACGATACGTAAAGTCCAAAATATCCTGAATGTACCCGAAGGCCACTCCCGTCACAGAGTCGGCACAGCCGTAGTAGACGGCAATCTTGCCGGTCTCCGGGTCGTGGAGCGAAGCGCAGGGGAATGTAACGTTGGGCACATCACCCACGCACTCATAAATCTCGTGCGGAGAAATGAGATAGGCTCCGGAGCGGGCTTTTACTTTCCACGGTTCGTCAAGATCGAGGAGGGCTGAGCCGAAGGCGTAAACATATCCGGAGGCGCTTCTGAGTACACCGTGGTAGATGAGAAGCCACCCCTCACTTGTTTCGATGGGCACGGGACCTGCACCGATCTTCATACACTGCCAGGCGCTCACTTCAAAAGGAGCAGGACTCATCACGTGGCGGTGTCTGCCCCAAAACTCGAGATCCGGCGACTCGCTGTAAAAGATGTCGCCAAACGGAGTGTGACCGTTGTCACTCGGACGGGAAAGCATCGCAAAGCGACCGTTTATCTTTCGGGGAAAGAGTACGCCATTGCGGTTGAAAGGGAGGAAAGCGTTCTCCACCTGGTGAAAAGTCTCGAAATCGGTCGTCCAAGCAATCCCGATCGTCGGACCATAGTAACCGTTGCACCACGTCACGTAGTACTTGCCGTCGATGAGAGCCACACGGGGATCGTAACCGTAGACCCACTCGCCTACCTCCCTGTCCTCGCAGTCAAACTCAATCTTGTCGGGGCGGATGTCCCAGTGGAGCGCGTCTTTGGAGAAACCCACGTGCAGACGCATCCGGCGGTTCGTGTCGTCCACGCGGAAGACTCCCGCAAAGCCGTCCTCAAAGGGCACTACGGCGCTATTGAAGATACTGTTGCTCGTCGGCGTCTCGTACCGTCCGATGATGGGATTTTGGGAGTAGCGCCAAAGCGGGGCATTAGAGCCCTTGGGACGATCTTCCCACGGGATATTGGGGAGCGGAGCTCCTTTGATGATCAATTTTTTGTCCATACTGTGAAATATACGAGTTAGGGGGTTATTCGGGAATAGGATTGCCCTCTTCGTCATAAGTGAAGGGGACTTTTATGGCGCAGACAATACCGGGAATGGCCAGTAGCACCGCGATGAGAAAAAACGTCTTATAGCCCAAGGCATCGCTGAGTGTCCCGCTGACAAGCCCCGGAAGCATAAAGCTGAGATTCATCAGAGACGTAGCTATCGCGTAGTGTGCCATCTGGTGCGGGCCTTTGGCGACCTGTTGCATCATGAAGAGCGAGAGCCCCACGAAGCCGAAGCCATACCCAAACTGCTCAAAAGTGATGCCTATGCCGGTCCAGATTAGCGACTCGGGCTGGAACTCCGCGAGCAACAGAAAGACGACGAACGGGATGTTGAAGATCAGGATGAGCGGCAGTAGAACCTTTCGGAGTCCCATCTTGGAGATAAAATACCCCGAGAGTATACTCCCGACGACAAATGCGAGGGTGCCGAGCGTCCCGTAGATCAAGCCGAAACTTTCGTTGGACAGAGACAAGCCACCCGCCGAGACATCGGCTTTCATAAAGAGCGGAGCCACTTTGATCGCCAACCCTTCCGTAAAGCGATACAGGAAGATGAATAAGAGATAGAGCCAGATGTACTTCTTCCGGAAAAAAGAGACGAGTATCTGCCAAAATTCATTCAAGGCCGAAGCAAAGTTTTTCCCGCCTTTCGCCTCTTTTACTCTCCCTGACCGCATTCTCCCGGGCAGCAAGACGAAGTGATAAAAAGAGATCAACCCGATGATGACGGCAGCGATGACGAAGACAATCTGCCAAGAACGCACAAGCCCGATGCTCTTCGAGAGGTAACCCACGAGGAAGACGAGACCGCCTTTGGCAAGCAGTTTGGCTATGTTATAGAACGCGCCCTGCCAGCCGATATACTGGCTCTGTTCCTTGGTGGAAAGCGCCTCCATATAGGTACCGTCGCCCGCGATATCGTGGACAGAGCCGGAGAAAGCCATCAAGGCCATCAATCCGATGACGACGAGAAAAAAACGGGATCCGCCCAACCCCGCGGCGATGAGACCGAGCATCACGGCGGAGAAGAGTTCCGTAAAGACGACATACTGCTTCTTGGTACCGAAAATCTCCATCAGAGGACTGAAAAGCGGCTTCAGGCTCCAAGGCAGAATCAGAAGCGATGCCCAAAAAGTAATTTGGGCGTCCGAGATACCGAGATCCTTGAATACCAAAAGCGAGACATCCGAGATCATCACCATCGGGAGCCCCATGGCAAAGTAAATCGTGGAAACCCAAGCGATCGGCGGAATCCTTTTTTTCTGAAACGGAGGTTGACTATTCATACTCTCGTGATGGTAAAATCAACTGTGTACGGGTTCTTCGGTGTGCGTCGGATGCGCCACCTCGGCAGCGTACTTCTTGAGTTGGCAGACGATCCGGACAGCTTCCACGGCAGGACGTACGTCGTGGACGCGAAGGATATGGGCACCTTGCATCAGCGCATAGGTATTCACCACCGTGGTGCCGTTGAGTGCCTCATCCGGTCCTACTCCGAAAGGTTTGTAAATAAAAGCCTTCCGACTGACACCCACAAGCACCGGATACTCGAGTGCCAAGAACTTATCCAAGTCGGTGAGAAGCTCGAAGTTTTGCTCCGCATTCTTGCTGAAACCGAAGCCGGGATCGAGTATGACGTTTTCGTCTCTCACGCCTGCCTCTTTCGCCAATTTGAGCCTATCCAAGAGCTCAGGCAAAGCCTCCTCCACAACGCGTCCTTTGTAGTCATGGAGGTGGTGCATCGTCTTAGGCGTACCTCTCATGTGCATCAAAAGGTAAGGCACACCGAGCTCGGCGACCGTGCCGAACATCTCTGCGTCCAACAGCCCTGCGGAGACATCGTTGATGATGTCCGCATCGCCTTCTTCCACGGATCTGCGTGCCACGGAAGAGCGAAAAGTATCCACGCTGACGACGATCTCTTTGTCCACCTCGCGGATGGCCTTAAGTACTTCGGAGACGCGTCTCCACTCCTCTTCCTCCGGCACTTCGTCGGCGCCGGGACGTGAGGAATAGCCGCCGACATCAATTATCTTTGCGCCCTCGGCTATAATCTGCTCAATGCGTGCATAAATCTTCTCCCGACCCCGGATGCGACTTCCCGGGTAAAAGGAATCCGGTGTATGATTGAGGATGCCCATCACGACAGGCTCATCCGTCAGGTCGAAAACTTTTCCCCTCACCCCGAGTGTTATGTGCCTCATATCTAAGTGTGCTCTATCGGCATAAAATTGTTTCTCTACCCAAAGATACCACATTTACCCCCTTATCCCCAAATCAAGGGAGACAAAAAGGTTCCCCGCTTTAGTCCGCAGAGCGCCATAAGCACCTCACGGAACTGCCTCAAAAAAGAGGTTCGTACCCCGCGAAAACGAGATACGAACCAAAAATATATTCCCGGTACGACCGGAGAAAAATCCTCATACGGATCGAAAAAGTCCCCGCGGTACGGTCAAAAACCCTGTCTGCGCCCCGGGGCGTAAGAACCCGTTACCAAATGATCACGCGCTCTTCGGGTGCGATGTACATCGCGTCACCCTCCTGGACGTTGAATGCCTTGTAGAATGCGGGGATATTCTTGAGCGCCTGGTTGACACGGTATTCTCCGAGGCTGTGTACGTCTGTCTTGGTGCGGCGGACGACTTCCTCCGGCGTGATGTTTTGCCCCCAGACACGTGCATAGCCGACGAAGAAACGCTGGTCAGGGGTAAGTCCGTCGATTTCGGTCTGCTCCCGATCTTTGGTCGCCATCTTAAACGCATCGTAGGAGATGAGGAGACCACCTTGATCGGCAATGTTTTCGCCCAAAGTGAGGGAGCCGTTGGCGTTCAGCTCGGGCGTAATCTGGATGCCGTCATACTGCTTGGCGAGATTGGAAGTGGCAGCGTCAAAAGTAGCTTTGTCCTCAGCGGTCCACCAGTTGGCCATATTGCCTTTGGCGTCATAGTTGGCACCCTGGTCGTCGAAGCCGTGGGTCATTTCGTGACCGATGACCACCCCGATGGCTCCGTAGTTCACTGCGTCATCCGCATTCATATTGAAGAAAGGCGGGCGAAGGATCCCCGCGGGGAAGCAGATCTCGTTCGTAGTGGGGTTGTAGTAGGCGTTCACTTCGTGGGCATTCATCAGCCAACGGGTGCGATCCACGGGCTTGCCGAGGTCTTCGAGATTGCGATTGGTGAGGAATGTGCCGATATTACGTGTATAGGCGTAGAGCGAAGAGGTATCCACCTTGAGGTTTTCAAACGTACGCCAAGTCTCAGGGTATCCGATCTTGACATCGAAAGCGGCCAATTTTTCGTGCGCCTTCGCTTTGGTCGCTTCACTCATCCACGTGAGGCTGTCGATGCGGGTTCCGAGAGCAGAGATGAGGTTACCAACGAGGGTCGTCATACGCTCCTTGGCTTCGGGCGGGAAGAATTTGGTCACGTACTCTTTGCCGACCACATCCCCCATCGTTGCATTAACCCTGGATACGGCATCTTTCCAAAGGGGCTTCATCTCGGTGATGCCGGAGATGGAAGTCGAGTGGAAGTCGAAAGAGGCTTTGCGGAAGTCTCCGGAGAGGTAGTTTGCCGCGTCGTCAAGCATACGTGCTTTGAGGAAAAGCTTGATGTCTTCGAGAGGCGTGGAAGCGACCCATTTGTCGAAACGGGTAAAGTAGTCAAGCTGGGCGACGTTGAGGTCGGAGACTTTGCCGGCTATACCGCGTTTCTCAAGGTAGCTCTTCCAAGGGAAAGAATACTTTCCGTAGAAATCGTCCAAGGAGAGCTTATTGTAGTTGCGCTGAGAGTCCCTAAGCTCGAGCATCGTGTAGAGAAGCTTGGAGTAGCCTTTCTCTATATCGAAAACCCGATTGCCATAAGCATCTGCCTCGGCCGCATCGGTGCCTGAGAGGCGGAAGAGTCGAGAGACATAGGTGCGGTAGTCGGCTTGTTGCTTGGCAAAAGCCGCATCCTCGGCGTAGTAGTCGGGGACTCCCATAATGAGCCCGCCCTGATAGAGGTTGAGGAGGTTGTCGTCGGAGCTCTTCTCGTCAGCCGCTACGTAGAAACCGAAGAAGTAGGAATTACCCTCATTTTCTTCCTTGGCAAGGAAGTCGGAGAGGTCTTGGACAGAAGCTATTTTGTCCACGGCTTCGAGGTACGGGAGGATGGGTGTCGCACCACCGGCATCAAGAGCCGCGGTATCCACACTCATCGCATAGAGCTTGTAGGCTTTGGCCTTGTCGGTGCCGTCTTCGGCGGAGGCAAAACCCTCAATAATCTCGTGGGCGGCATCACGTGCCTCTTCGCTGAGGACATCAAACGAGCCGTAGCGGGAATACTCGGGAGGCAGGGGATGGGATGCCATCCAGCCGCCGTTGGCGAAACGATAAAAGTCGGTGCGCGGAGAGACGGTGCGGTCAAGCGCAAGGGTATCGATGGCGGGGATGCTGTCCGCCACTTGCTCTGCCGTATCGCCCTTTTTGTCATCGCAGGAGACGGTGCCGAGAGCGGCGCAGGCACACAGCAAAGAAATAGGGATAAACTGTTTCATAGAATGTGTATTTATTATTGTGAAGTTTTATTCTCCTAAGCGTCTGCAAATGTACCAAAAAGAGGTGTGTCAAAAAGCCGAAACAGCGTCCGGCTTCTGGCACACCTTTTCCTTATAATATGGTAAAAACGTCCTTCCGCTTAGAAGCGGTAGCCTATAGAGACACCGCCACGGGGATAGACAGGGACTTGATCGGGCACGAAGTTTTTGCCGGCTCCTATGTAGACTTCGCCGACCCAGTTACCTTTGGAGAGGTACTTCCAGCCCACTGCTAAGCCCAAGCCTGCGCCGGTGCGAATCTCCGTTTCGCCCGGATTTTCACCGGAGATCTTGGCCGCTACGGACTCCCATGAGTGTCCGAAGACGGAGCCGTTCAGCTCCACGAAAAAGCCTGCCCCGTACTTCTGAGCCGACTCCATATTGCCCCCGAAGAACCAGCGTACATTCGGGGTCACTTGGTAGACGTAAAGGTTATCGCCACGAACGATATTGAAGGCACCTGCGACCCCCACACTGAGATCCTGCCTCAGGATGTAATCGTACTGAGCTTCCAGAGTGGTGTAGAAAATCCCCGCGAGATTCAGCTTCACTTCGTTGTGACGAAATTCATTGCTGTAGTCCACCTGCGCGACAAGCGGAGCCGAACTGAGACCAAAAAGGGCGACGAGCCCTAAGATTTGTTTTCGCATAGGGTATTGCTTTCTAAAATTACGGGATTTACTCCTGCCGGTATCCGGCTTCATTTCTCGACTTCATTGCCGTCAAACGCCCGGGGTGAAACCCCTCCTCCCTCCGAAGACCATCGGAGACGGCATCCAACACCGGGGCAAATATACACTTTTTTCTAACACGGGACTATTCCACAAACTTAGTACAGACCGAGAGACACTCCCGGTACAGAGTCCGGAAGTCTTCGGGTACAGACCGGGGAAAAACGCTCGGTACGTACCTTCTTTACCGCCGCCTGCGGATGCTTTTTCTTGCGAAATAAGGGGCTTTTGTTTTGCCGTCCAAAAGGGTTTGGTTACATTTGTACCAATCGAAAAAAGTCTCCCCATCGGTTTTGCCTGCAGGTTTGCTTCGGCATCCTTTTTCCAAAAGATCGGGACACAGCCACGTTTTTTGTTTTAGAAATACTACTAACTTTCACCACATATAATCGAAAAAAGAAATGAAGGACTCCGCTCCGCTGAAATTCTCTCTCGACCCCGTTTTGCCGGAATACCCGACTTTTGACGAAGGGATCCGCCGGGCACCCGACCGCGGATATTCGCTCACCAAAGAACAGACGAAGACAGCTCTCCGCAACGCTCTGAGGTACATTCCCAAAGAACTCCACAAGGAGCTCGCACCCGAGTTCCTCGAAGAGCTCAAGACGAGGGGAAAAATCTATGGTTACCGCTTCCGCCCACAAGGCGATCTCAAGGCAAAATCCATCGACGACTACAAAGGAAAGTGCATCGAAGGTAGAGCCTTCCAGGTCATGATACACAATAATCTCGCCCACGCTGTCGCACTCTACCCCTATGAGCTCGTCACCTATGGCGAAACCGGTCAGGTCTTCCAAAACTGGATGCAGTACCGCCTCACCATCAAATACCTCGAAGAGCTTACCGAGAACCAGACCCTCGTCCTCGAGAGCGGTCATCCTCTGGGACTCTTTGCGTCCAAGCCCGATGCTCCGCGTGTCATCATCACCAACTCGATGATGGTCGGTCTTTACGACAACATCAAAGACTGGGAAGTAGCCGCCCAAATGGGCGTGGCAAACTACGGTCAGATGACCGCCGGGGGCTGGATGTACATCGGACCCCAGGGCATTGTGCACGGCACCTACAACACCATCCTCAACGCCGGACGGCTGAAGCTCGGAATAGGTGCGGACGGCGACCTCTCCGGCAAGCTCTTCGTCTCCTCCGGTCTCGGAGGAATGAGTGGCGCTCAGCCCAAAGCTGCCGACATCGCACGTGCGGCCTCCATCGTGGCCGAAGTGGACGAGTCCCGCATTATGACACGGTACGAACAGGGCTGGGTAAAGCACATCGCCCACACCGAAGAAGAGGCTTTCAAGATGGCTGCGGAGGGTATGGCCAAGAAAGAACCCTGCTCCGTCGCTTTCCTCGGGAACGTGGTGACGCTCCTCGAGTATGCGATCGAGCACAACATCCATATAGACCTCCTCAGCGACCAGACCTCCTGCCACGTATGCTACGAGGGCGGATACTGCCCGGTTTCTCTCTCCTTCGAAGAGCGCACCCGGATGCTCAAGGAAGACCGGGCGGGATTCGAGAGAGAGGTGGACAAAGGTCTCAGACGTCACTATGAAGCGGTCAAGAAGCTCGTGGAGCGCGGCACCTACTTCTTCGACTACGGCAACGCCTTTATGAAAGCCATTTACGACGCGGGAGTGAAGGAAATCTCCCGCAACGGTGTCGACGACAAGGACGGGTTCATTTGGCCAAGCTACGTGGAGGACATCATGGGGCCGGAGCTCTTCGACTTCGGCTACGGACCATTCCGCTGGGTTTGCCTCTCCGGCAAGCACGAAGACCTCGTCAAGACCGACCACGCGGCTATGGAGATCATCGACCCGAACCGCCGTGCCCAAGACCGCGACAATTGGATCTGGATACGCGATGCCGAGAACAACAAGCTCGTCGTCGGCACCGAAGCCCGTATCCTCTACCAGGATGCCGTGGGGCGGCTGAATATTTCGCTCAAATTTAACGACATGGTACGCAAAGGCGAAGTCGGTCCCATCATGCTGGGACGCGACCATCACGATGTCAGTGGCACGGACTCGCCTTTCCGCGAAACTGCCAATATCAAAGACGGTTCCAACGTTATGGCCGACATGGCCGTGCAGTGCTTCGCCGGTAACTGCGCCCGCGGGTTCAGCCTCGTCACCCTCCATAACGGTGGCGGCGTCGGCATCGGCAAAGCCATCAATGGCGGCTTCGGGATGGTACTTGACGGATCTGAGAAAGCCGACCGAATCCTCAAGAGCGCTATGCTTTGGGATGTGATGGGCGGAGTGGCACGCCGCTCCTGGGCGCGCAACTCTAACGCCCTCGACACGGCAAACGCCTTCAACGAAAGCCACTCCGAAGGCTATCACATCACCATTCCTTACCTCGTAGACGACGACCTCATCGACGGTCTCGTCAAGTAAACCGGAGCACAGCTCCCCTGACCGCACTGTATGGCAGCCGGATTTCGCACGTACCGGGAAGATCTCCCGGTACGTACCGAAATGGAATCGTGGTACAGACCAAAGTTTTTGCCTCGGTACGTACCACGGTCGGCAAGGGGTACGGCTCCTTTTGTCCAAAGAACTTGACCAATAAATACCACACCACTCAAGAACAATCATCTCCACGAATGGAAAAAATCATCGAATGCGTCCCCAACTTCAGCGAAGGACGCAACCCCGAAGTAATGGAAGCCATCTTGGCGCCCTTTAGAAATAAAAAAGGAGTCGTCCTCCTCGACCACTCCCACGACGAAGACCACAACCGTATGGTCGTCACGCTCGTCGGCGAACCGGAGCCGCTCAAAGAAGCGGTCCTCGAAGCCGTCCGCGTCGCCGTCGACAAAATAGACCTCAACCACCACCAAGGACAACACCCCCGCATGGGTGCTGTGGACGTAATCCCCTTTGTCCCCATTAAGAACGTGACCAAAGAGGACTGCATCGAGCTCTCCAAAGAAGTCGGCAAGGTGATTGGCGAAGAGATCGGTGTCCCGGTCTTCCTCTACGAAGACTCCGCCACAGCTCCCCACCGCACCAACCTCGCAAAGATCCGCAAGGGTGAGTTTGAGGGGATGGCCGAGAAAATCAAAGACCCGGACTGGAAGCCGGACTACGGCAAAGCAGAGCGTCACCCGACAGCAGGCACCGTGGCAGTGGGCGCACGTATGTTCCTCGTGGCCTATAACGTCAACCTCGACGACCCCGATGTCGCACACGCCGACAAGATAGCAAAGCGCATCCGTCACATCGGCGGGGGACTTCGTTTCTGTAAGGCTATGGGTGTCGACCTCACCGAGCGTCACCAGTCCCAGGTCTCCATGAACCTCACCGACTTCACCAAGACCGCCATCTACCGCGCCCACGAACTCATTCGTGCAGAAGCACAGAGATATGGTGCCAAGATTGTCGGAGCCGAGATTATCGGCCTTGTCCCTGTGCAGGCGCTTAGAGAGTCGCTCGCCTATTACCTCCGGAAGGAAGAGATCGCGGAAGACGAGATGAGCATCGAGGAGATTGTGGCTCAGATCACGAAATACCTCCTGCTCGAAAACTTCTCCGCCGATCAGGTACTCGAATACAAGCTCGCGAAAAATCAATGAGCATCTCTTTGCATTCAGACAAGCCGAGGGGCAACCTCTACATCCACGGCATCGGGCAACTGGTCACTATGGCCGGCCCGGTGCGTCGTGGGCGTGAGGCGATGAACGACATCGGGCTTATTCCGGGACCTGCCACACTCGTCATCGAAGACGGAGTCATTACCTATGCGGGAACTGAGAAGGGTGCCCCCGCACGCCACGGTTTTGCACCCGAAGAGGTCATAGACGCGGGCGGAAATTGCGTCCTACCCGGGTTCGTCGACTCCCACACCCACCTCGTCTTCGGTGGATATAGAGAGGATGAGTTCCAGTGGAGGCTCGCAGGCGAAAGCTATATGAGCATTATGGAGCGCGGAGGCGGTATCGCGTCCACTACCCGTGCGACCCGCGAAGCCTCTTGTGACGAGCTCTACCGGAAGTCACGTGCGCACCTCGACGACTTCCTCACTATGGGGGTCACCACCGTGGAGTCGAAGAGCGGCTACGGTCTCGACAAGGAGACCGAGATCCGCCAGCTCGAAGTGGCCGAAAGGCTTGACCGCGAGCACCCCATCGACCTCTACCGCACCTATATGGGGGCGCACGACCTCTCTCCGGAGTTTCGGGACAGAGGCTTCTCCGCTTACACGGACTTCATCATCCGTGAGATGCTTCCGCTCGTCAAAGAGCGCGGACTCGCTTCCGCAGTGGATGTCTTTACGGAAAAAGGAGTCTTTGAGCTCGAAGACTCCCGCCGTCTCCTCTCCGCCGCAAAGGAAATGGGCTTCAAAGTCAAGATGCACGCCGATGAGATTTACCCCCTCGGCGGTGCCCGGCTTGCAGCGGAGTGCGGGTGCCTCTCCGCGGACCACTTGCTCAAGATTTCGGAGGAGGGCATCGCAAAGCTTGCCCACTCCGACACCGTAGCGACGTGCCTTCCGCTCACCGCTTTTTCGTTGAGAGACAACTATGCCCCCGCCCGCCGTATGATTGACGAAGGGTGTGCCGTAGCTCTTGCCTCGGATCTGAACCCCGGCAGCTGTTTCTCCTCCTCCGTCCCATTGATGATCGCTCTTGCCACCATTTATATGGGTATGACGGTCGA
>SFHG01000079.1 GCA_004555765.1 Bacteroidales bacterium | reverse complement strand
CAGCGCCATCGATCTCCTGCGGGGCATCGGCAAGTACTTCCGAGTGGGCACGATGCTCAACAAGGACATCGTCGCCCGCCGTCTCGCGTCCGATGAGGGCATCTCCTACACGGAGTTCTCGTACCAGATCCTCCAGGCGAACGACTTCCTCGAGCTTCACCGTCGCTACGGGGCGACCCTGGAGACGGGCGGCAACGATCAGTGGGGCAACATGATCGGCGGCGTGGACCTCATCCGCAAGGTCGAGGGCGCGTCCTCCCACGTGCTGACGACGCCGATCATCACGAAGTCCGACGGCACCAAGTTCGGCAAGTCCGAGGGCGGGGCGATCTGGCTCGATCCGGAGATGATGAGCCCCTACGCCTTCTACCAGTTCTGGCTCCGGGTGGAGGACGCCGATGTCGTGCGCTTCCTCAAGATCTTCACCTTCCTCGACCGCCGCCGGATCGAAGAGCTCGAGGCGGAGGTCGCTGAGCGTCCTCATGCGCGGGTCGCTCAGAAGGCGCTGGCGGCCGAGATGACGCGACTGGTTCACGGCGAGGCCGAACTCGAGCGGGTCCTCGCCGCGACCGAGGCCCTGTGGGGGGGCGGCGACCTCAGCGCCATCGATGAGAAGACCCTGACGGCGGCGACCTCTAACCTTCCGCGCGCCTCCTTGTCCCTGGGCGAGGCAACGATCGTCGACGCCCTGGTGGGAACGGGCCTCGAGAAGGGGCGCGGCGCGGCTCGTCGCACCGTCGCTTCGGGCGGCGCCTATCTGAACAATGCGAAGGTGGAGGATGAGGACGCCCCCTTCACCGAGTCCGACCTTCTCGCCGGCTCGGTGGTGCTGATCCGCAAGGGCAGGCGCAATCTCGCCGTCGTCGAACTCTCCTAATGTGGCGCCCTTCACGGCCGTCTGATTTGACGGTTTGTGTGGGGGTGGGTAGTGTTTTCTCTTGTCGCTGCGGCTTTGTGGTTGTGGTGGTGGCCTCTTCCTTTGGGTGGTTCTGGGTGTGTGCTTGGGGTTGCCTTGGGGGTGTGTGGGTGTTGTTTGTGAACTCGATAGTGTGTTTGTTGTTTATGCCTGTTTTTTGTTTTTGAGTTGTTTTTTGGTTGGGATTGCTTGCTGTGTGGCTGCTGCTGCTTGTTGGTGGTGGTGGTTGTGTGGTGGGTTTTTCTGGACTTTGTTTTGTTCGGAGAGTTTGATCCTGGCTCAGGACGAACGCTGGCGGCGTGCTTAACACATGCAAGTCGAACGCACGGCCTTGGGGTTTTCCTTGGGGTTGGTGAGTGGCGAACGGGTGAGTAACACGTGAGTAACCTGCCCCCTTCTTTGGGATAACGGTCGGAAACGGCTGCTAATACTGGATATTCACACATTGTCGCATGGTGGTGTGTGGAAAGCTTTTGTGGTGGGGGATGGGCTCGCGGCCTATCAGCTTGTTGGTGGGGTGATGGCTTACCAAGGCTTTGACGGGTAACCGGCCTGAGAGGGTGACCGGTCACATTGGGACTGAGATACGGCCCAGACTCCTACGGGAGGCAGCAGTGGGGAATTTTGCACAATGGACGCAAGTCTGATGCAGCGACGCCGCGTGAGGGATGGAGGCCTTCGGGTTGTGAACCTCTTTCGCTCATGGTCAAGCCGCACGTGTGCGTGTGGTGAGGGTAGTGGGTAAAGAAGCGCCGGCTAACTACGTGCCAGCAGCCGCGGTAATACGTAGGGCGCGAGCGTTGTCCGGAATTATTGGGCGTAAAGGGCTTGTAGGCGGTTGGTTGCGTCTGCCGTGAAATCCTCTGGCTTAACTGGGGGCGTGCGGTGGGTACGGGCTGGCTTGAGTGCGGTAGGGGAGACTGGAATTCCTGGTGTAGCGGTGGAATGCGCAGATATCAGGAGGAACACCGGTGGCGAAGGCGGGTCTCTGGGCCGTTACTGACGCTGAGGAGCGAAAGCGTGGGGAGCGAACAGGATTAGATACCCTGGTAGTCCATGCTGTAAACGTTGGGCACTAGGTGTGGGGGCCACCCGTGGTTTCTGCGCCGTAGCTAACGCTTTAAGTGCCCCGCCTGGGGAGTACGGCCGCAAGGCTAAAACTCAAAGGAATTGACGGGGGCCCGCACAAGCGGCGGAGCATGCGGATTAATTCGATGCAACGCGAAGAACCTTACCAAGGCTTGACATGCACCCAGAGCCTCCAGAGATGGGGGTGCATTTGGTTGGGGGTGTGCAGGTGGTGCATGGTTGTCGTCAGCTCGTGTCGTGAGATGTTGGGTTAAGTCCCGCAACGAGCGCAACCCTTGCCCTATGTTGCCAGCACGTTGTGGTGGGGACTCGTGGGGGACTGCCGGGGTTAACTCGGAGGAAGGTGGGGATGACGTCAAATCATCATGCCCCTTATGTCTTGGGCTTCACGCATGCTACAATGGCTGGTACAGAGGGTTGCGATGCTGTGAGGCGGAGCGAATCCCTTAAAGCTGGTCTCAGTTCGGATCGAAGTCTGCAACTCGACTTCGTGAAGGTGGAGTCGCTAGTAATCGCAGATCAGCAACGCTGCGGTGAATACGTTCTCGGGCCTTGTACACACCGCCCGTCACGTCACGAAAGTTGGTAACACCCGAAGCTCATGGCCTAACCGGTTTGCCGGGGGGAGTGGTCGAAGGTGGGATTGGCGATTGGGACGAAGTCGTAACAAGGTAGCCGTACCGGAAGGTGCGGCTGGATCACCTCCTTTCTAGGGAGCCCTGTTGGGGATTGCTGTGCTGTGCTGCCTGTGGGCGGTGTGGTGTGGTGGTTTCTTGTGCTCATGCTTGGTCATCATGCGTTGTGTGTGGTGGGTGTGGGTGCGTTGTGGGGTTGGGTGTAGATGATGGACACGCTGTCGGGTTCACGGTCAATACCTGTTGGCCGGTGGCCCTGCTGTGTTGTGGGGTTGTGTGGCTTGCTGGCTGCCTGCGCGCGTGTGGTTGTGTGTGGTGGTTGGTGTGGTGGGTTGTTTGTGATTTGTATAGTGGTTGTGAGCATCTTTTTTGTTCTGTGGTTTTGTTTAGTTGTGTGGGGCATTCGGTGGATGCCTTGGCATCAAGAGCTGATGAAGGACGTTGCGGCCTGCGATATGCCTCGGGGAGTTGGCGAGCGAACTGTGATCCGAGGGTGTCCGAATGGGGGAACCTAGCTGGGGTTGTGCCTGGTTACCATCATCTGAACGTGTATAGGGTGGTGGGGGGAACGCGGGGAAGTGAAACATCTCAGTACCCGTAGGAAGAGATATTCCGTGAGTAGTGGCGAGCGAAAGCGGAGGATGGCTAAACCGTGTGCGTGTGATACTCGGCGGGGGTTGCGTGTGCGGTGTTGTGGGGCTCATTCGTCCATTCTCTGCCGGGGGTGGGCTGGTGTGTGTTGTGGGAGTCGAACCATTTGGGATGGTGGACCGTAGTGCGTGAGAGTCGTGTAGGCGGACTGTGACATATGCTGGTGGGGTGGGTGCCCGAGTAGTGCGGGGCTCGTGGAATCTCGTGTGAATCTGCCAGGACCACCTGGTAAGCCTGAATACTCCTTGATGACCGATAGTGGATAGTACCGTGAGGGAATGGTGAAAAGTACCCCGGGAGGGGAGTGAAATAGTACCTGAAACCGTGTGCCTGTAAGCCGTCAGAGCCTTGTGGGGTGATGGCGTGCCTTTTGAAGAATGAGCCTGCGAGTCAGTGATACGTGGCGTGCTTAACCCGTGTGGGGTATGCGTAGCGAAAGCGAGTCTGAAATTATGGCGTGTGTCGCGTGTTCTGGACCCGAAGCGGGGTGATCTACCCATGGTCAGGTTGAAGCAGGGGTAAGACTTTGTGGAGGACCGAACCCACCAGGGTTGAAAACCTGGGGGATGAACTGTGGGTAGGGGTGAAAGGCCAATCAAACTCCGTGATAGCTGGTTCTCCCCGAAATGCATTTAGGTGCAGCGTTGTGTGTTGCCTGGCGGAGGTAGAGCTACTGGATGGCTGATGGGCCCTTTGGGTTACTGACGTCAGCCAAACTCCGAATGCCGTTAGGTTGAGCATGGCAGTGAGACGGCGGGGGATAAGCTTCGTCGTCGAGAGGGAAACAGCCCAGATCATCAGCTAAGGCCCCTAAGTGTGCGCTAAGTGGGAAAGGATGTGAGATCGCGGTGACAACCAGGAGGTTGGCTTAGAAGCAGCCATCCTTGAAAGAGTGCGTAATAGCTCACTGGTCAAGTGGTTTCGCGCCGACAATGTAGCGGGGCTTAAGCGTACCGCCGAAGCTGTGGCACTCACACGTGATGGCCCTGAGGAGTTGAGCTTCTTGCGGGTGTGTGGGTGGGTAGGGGAGCGTCCTGCGTGCGGTGAAGCCTGCTGGTGATGGTGGGTGGAGCGTGTGGGAGTGAGAATGCAGGCATGAGTAACGAATGGGAGGTGGGAATCCTCCCCGCCGATTGACTAAGGGTTCCAGGGCTAGGTTTATCCGCCCTGGGTTAGTCGGGTCCTAAGGCGAGGCCGACAGGCGTAGTCGATGGACAACCAGTTGATATTCTGGTACCGCGTTGTAACCGCCCAATGCTGAAGCCATTGTGCTAACCATCATGCTGTCTGGGTGCGTGCCTTCGGGTGCGTGTTCGGGTGGTGTCGTGGGATCCTGGTGGTGTGTAGGTAAGCGTGTTAACAGGGGTGACGCAGGAAGGTAGCTGCCGCGCACCGATGGTTGTGTGTGTCTAAGGTTGTGGCCCGTCCTTCAGGTAAATCCGGGGGACATTGTGGGTGAGGACTGATGGGGGTGCCCCTTGTGGGGTGTCTGGTGGTGATCCTAGGCTGTCAAGAAAAGCCTCGACGTGAGGGTGCAACGCGCCCGTACCCTAAACCGACTCAGGTGGTCAGGTAGAGTATACCGAGGCGTTCGAGTGAATCATGGTTAAGGAACTCGGCAAAATTCCTCCGTAACTTCGGGATAAGGAGGACCCCGTACGGTCTCATCATCATTGCGTGGTGGTGGCGGTGTGGGGTCGCAGAGAAGAGGGAGAAGCGACTGTTTATCAAAAACACAGGTGCGTGCGAAGTCGTAAGACGATGTATACGCACTGACGCCTGCCCGGTGCTGGAAGGTTAAGAGGAAGACTCAACCACTTCGGTGGTGAAGGTTTGAATTTAAGCCCCAGTAAACGGCGGTGGTAACTATAACCATCCTAAGGTAGCGAAATTCCTTGTCGGGTAAGTTCCGACCTGCACGAATGGCGTAACGA
>SFHG01000013.1 GCA_004555765.1 Bacteroidales bacterium | reverse complement strand
TGCACTCTCCGACTTGGACGGGCACTTCTCCATCACCGGCATACCCGCAAACTCCACCCTCCGCATCTCCTACGTGGGCTACAAGACCCAAGAGATCGCTCTCGCCGGTCAAACCTCACTCAACATCAAACTCATCCCAGACTCAGAAATTCTGGACGAACTTGTAGTCGTCGGCTTCGGGTCCCAGCGCAAAGCCGATGTCACCGGTGCCGTCACTCAGGTCAAGATGTCGGACGTACTCGGAGACCGCCCCATCGTCAGCTCGTCCGCAGCCTTGCAAGGTGCCATCCCCGGGCTTATGGTCAGCGGGGGTTCCGGTCCCGGTCAGATGAAGAATTTCAACATCAGGGGTACCCTTTCAATTAACGGAGGAGGTCCATTGGTTCTTATCGACAACGTGGAAGGCAACATTGACGACCTTAACCCCAACGACATTGAGAGCATCACCGTACTCAAAGATGCCGCTTCGTCCGCCATCTACGGTGCACGGGCGGCCGGTGGCGTCATCCTCGTCACAACAAAGAGACCCAAAGGAGGAACTAAGTTTCAGCTCAACTACTCTTTCAATCAAGGATGGGAAAACGCCATAGCCCGCCCCGTACAGGCTTCCCTTATGGACTACATCGCCGCTTATGAAGAGGCCGGCTACTCCACCCAATACTGGGCAGGAGACGGCAACCTCGAAACGTGGAAAGAGCTTCTCGGGCAGTACCGTGCAGGAACGCTCGAAGGAGTCGGCGACAACGGAATCTACCGCCACACCGACAATAAAGTCTACTACCTCAAAGAAGGTGACCCCACAGGCAACGCACTCACGACCGGCATAATGACAAACCACAATGTCTCCGTAACCGGCGATACGGACCGACTGCGATTCCGTCTCTCCGGCAACTACAGCTACGAAGACGGGCCGCTCTACACTTCGAAAGACAACTACCGCAGATACGTCCTCAATTCATTCGTCTCCGCCGACATCACCAAGTGGTTTACTCAGGAAGCAACCATCATTTATACCAACACGCAGTCTCAGTCGCTCACAGGCTCCATCCGGGACGTGTACGCCACCAGACTCGTCAGCTGGTACCCCGAGGGGTATATGCCCAAGGAGATCATCGGGACAGAAGAGGATCTCATCATCGACTCTCCGAGAAACGCTCTTGAAATCGCCAACACGGCAAACACCACGGTGTCCAAACCCCGCATTCAGCTCAAGACCATTATTAAGCCGCTTGAAGGTTGGTCAATCACCGGGGAGTACACGTTTCTCTCTACCAATACGATCAATAGAGGCTACACGGGGGTAACCCGCTATGCGGACGTCCAACTCGCCGTCAAGACCCAGCCTTCGGATCCGACGAAGGATCAATATTGGATTCTCAATCAAGAGAACAAATACCACGCCCTCAACCTCTACAGCAACTACGACTTCGAGATCGGTAAGCACAAAGTAGGTCTTATGGCCGGCTTCAACCAAGAACGTTCTTACTTCGGAGAGGTCAAGGGCACCATAGAGGGACAGTCTGTGCCGACGGTACCTTCATTCGGAGGCGGAACAGGCGAAAAATATCTATCGGACGGGTACAGCGAGTTTGCGATACGCGGAGCTTTCGGACGCCTTACCTACAATTACGACAACCGCTACCTCCTCAATTTGAACGCCCGCTACGACGGATCTTCGAAGTTCCCAAAGTCCAACCGCTTCGGGTTCTTCCCCTCTGTCTCCCTGGGCTGGCGTATCGCCAACGAAAGCTTTATGGACTGGTCTGACAGCTGGCTCGACGACTTCAAGATTCGGGCTTCGTACGGAGAAATCGGCAATCAAAGTATCGCACCTTACGGATTTGTGCCTCAGATGACGATCGGTCAGTCCAATGTATGGATAGACAGGGACGGACGCATCACCTACATCAATTCCCCGGATTTGGTTCGTGCAAACTACACCTGGGAACGCGTCTCCACGCTTGACGTAGGCTACGACCTCACTGCCTTCTCCGGACGTCTTAATTCCACTTTCTCCTGGTACCTCCGCAATACGCTCGGGATGCTCGCGCCCGGTGCCGAGATCCCGGCTGTGATCGGAGCTTCGGCACCTCAGCAGAACGTAGCCGACCTTTCCACAAAAGGATGGGAACTATCCGTGAATTGGCGCGACATGATAGGGGATTTCAGGTACAGCGTGGGCTTTAACCTCTACGACCACCGCTCTTTTGTCACCAAATACCTCAACCTCTCCGGAAGTATCAACCAACATTACGTCGGTGAAGAGCTTGGCAACATCTGGGGTATGCGCGTGGACAGATACTACGACATAAGCGACTTCGACCTTGCAAAAGCCAAGTCCAACCTCTGGGTACTCAACGAAGGCGTGACTGCCATTCAAGGCACGGTAGTCAAACCGGGTGACATTATGTTCAAGGATCTCAACGGCGACGGCACTATCACCAGGGGAGCCGAGACGCTGAAGGATCACGGCGACCTCGACATCATCGGTAATACGACCTCGCGTTACCAATTCGGATTCAATCTCGGACTCGGCTACAAAGGTTTCGACCTTAGTGCTCTGCTGCAAGGAGTAGGCTCCAAGCAGGCTTGGCTCGGCGAACGCGCGATGTTCCCCTTCGGTGCCGGCGGATCCGATGGTGTCTTCCAGCCGATCTTCTACAATCAAACCGACTATTGGACGGCCAAGAGCTATGACCCCGATGACCCCGACTATATGGTGGCCAATAACCCCGGGGCCCGCCTTTTCCGCATCTACGGACAGGAGCAAAACGTAGGCTCCAACGCGCGCAAAAGCGACAAATATCTCCAGAGTGCCGCTTACTTAAGAGTCAAGAACGTCACGCTCTCTTACTCTTTCTCTCCCACCCTCATCAATAAAATAGCGCTCAGCGGACTCCGGCTCTACGTCAGCGTGGAAAATCTTGCCACTTTCTCTTCTCTGCCCAAGGGGTATGACCCGGAGAGCCTCTCGTGGTCTTATCCTTTCTACAGGACTTGGTCCATCGGAGCGTCGATCACCTTGTGATCCCGGCAAGAAGATGCACAATGCTATTCGAACCAGATAAGCGACACACAGCATAATATGAAACTGCATAAAATACTATCCATATTGGCACTCCTTGGCGGTGCGACCGGATTAGGTGGATGCAACGACAACTTTCTCGAAGTCTACCCCAAGACCTCTCTTACCGAGAAAAATGCCTTCAACACCTACGATAACTTCAAGGCCTATGTTTATCCTCTGTACGGAATGTTTACTGATGCCCGGATCATGACCAACTTCTCGGGCGGAAGTTACTACTGGGGCGGTCAGAGAAATTCCGACTTCTTTGCCGGTGTGATGACCACGCGCGACAACTCCCTTAACCCTTACGCCTTCCAAACTTTCACGGCCGTAACGAATTCTGGGAACTGGAGCTTTGGGTACATCCGCACCATAAACCTTATGCTCTCCAAGATCGACGAGGCTCCGCTCTCAGAGGCGGAGAAAGAACACTGGCGCTCAGTGGGCTATTTCTTCCATTCTTTCTGGTATATGGAGCTTCTCTCCCGCTATGGGGATATCCCTTACATAGAGACCGTCCTCACCGACGAATCCCCTGAGGCCTACGGTCCCCGTACGCCGAGAGCCGAAGTCGCTCAGAAGATTATCGAAAAGCTCGAGTACGCCGCAGCTCACATAGGCAGCACTTCGAAGGACGGAGACAATCCCGTCACCGCCGATGCCATTAACGCGGCACTCTCACGCTTCCTTTTGAGGGAGGGGACTTGGGCTAAGTACCATGGGCTCAACGAGCCCTGGCAGGACTATCTTCGTAAGTGTACCGAGGTATCCGAGAAGCTTATGACAAAGTATCCAAACCTCTACTACGGCAGCGGGATAAATAAGTACCCGGGGGCAGGTTACGACGAGATCTTCACTTCCGAGAACCTCTCCGGCAAGCCGGGTGTGATTATGTATAAGCAGTATCTCGACGGCATCTCTATGCACCGATTCAGTGACCTTATACACGTCGAAGCCCACAGAGCCGATGCTCCTCAGGCTACTGTCGACCTTTTTTTGATGAAAAACGGCAAGCCGATCACCAATCCGACTTCAGGCTTCAAAGGCGGAGAAGGTCATGACCTCTGGGACTACTTCGCAGACCGTGACCCGCGGCTTCACATCAATTTCCAACCACCGTATCAGGCCAAAGTCACGCCGGTTAATCCCAACCCCGACAACGTCACTACGTTCAAGAAATGGACCTATTGGAAGGCAGGAGAAAAGCTCGGTTCTTTCGTCATCACGGATGAATACGCCAAGAAGTTCAGAACCTATATGGATTATTTCGGTCCCAATATTCTCTGTGAAGACGGGGATGGTGTGGAGAGCATCGGTGTAAAACGCGTCCCCGGACACAACTGGGGCGGTGCAATGGTGCACGGCTCTCCTAACCTCCACCTCTACTCTCAGACAGACAACTATATGCGGACGTGGACCGGATATTATTTCTGGAAACACTTCACGATGTGGGAAAATGGAGACAACACCAATCATCAGACATCCGACAAACCCATCTTCACCATCGAAGAGGTGTTACTGAACTACGCCGAAGCCTCTTATGAGCTCGGGAAGTTTGACCAAAGTGTCGCCGACCGTACCATCAATAAGCTCCGCGATCGCGCCGGGGTGGCACGGATGGTCGTTTCCGAAATAGGCGACGACTTCGATCCCGACAGAGACAAAGGTACTGCCGCGTGGATCAAAGGCTACGATGCCAAAACCACTTACGAAGTGCCGCCCGTACTCTGGGAGATTCGCCGTGAGCGTATGATCGAGCTGATGGGACAAGGATTCTCTTTCTACGACGTCAAACGTTGGCACAAGGCACCGTACTTCATCAACCGTCAGGTCTGCGGAGCCTGGGTGACCAAGAAAGATCTCCCATACGGCAAGGGCGCTTACACAGGACCTTTCGTGGACTACAACGAAATCAAGCGCAACGGCTACGCCCTCTCGCAGACCAATAAACAGGCAGATGCCGGATGGATCTATACATTCGAAGGACCTCTTGCCACCGGCAAAGGCTGGCTTGATGCCTACTACCTTGAAATGATTCCATTGCATCAGATCAAGATGAATAAAGAACTCACTCAGAACCCGGGGTGGGATGCCATCTTCCCGGCAGCCACGGAAGAGACCGAAGAGCAGCCGTAACGGTCTTTGGTTAGAAGTTAAAAATAAGCAGTCAGCAGTTGATGGTCTCTCATAAAGACCCGAACTGCTGACTGCTCTTCTTTTGAGTCTCTGTATGAAGGTCTCGGGATGTTTACTCGGCGTCTTCGGAGGCGCGGCGGCGGAGCTCGTGTTCGATGAGGGCGAGCTCACGCCCGGTCTGACCGGCGACGGAGGTGTTTTCTTCGGCGCGGCGGATCAAGTAGGGGAGGACGCGTGCAGGCGGGGCGTAGGGGCAGTATTTGGTGACACGGTAGCCGGCTTTGGCGAGATTGAAGGAGAGGTTGTCGCTCATGCCGTAGAGCTGTGCAAAATAGATCCGGGGGTCTCCGGGTGCCACCTCCTTCTCCTCCATCAGATCCATCAGGATCCGCACGCTGGCCTCATTGTGGGTGCCTGCAAAGATATCGAAGATGTCGAGGTGATTCATCGTAAAGACGAGGGCAGCGTTGTAATTGGTGTCCGTCTCTTCTTTCGTGGCACAGATGGGATCCACATAGCCCAGCTCGGACGCGCGCAGGCGCTCTTCTTCCATATAGGCTCCGCGGACGAACTTTACCCCCACTCTCACGCCCAGCCTTTTGCCCAGGTCATAGAGCTTGCGGAGGTACGGCAGTCTGTCGTGGCGGTACATCTGGAGCGTGGCAAAGACCACGGCGAAGTCCGGGCGATTGAACCGCTCTATGGCTTCGTCCGTCCACTCGTCGATAAGGGTCTGATAGGCATAGTGCTCGGCATCCACGAGGATATGGATGCCGGCTTTGGAAGCGTCTCTGCAGAGCTCCATAAAGCGCATCTTCGTCTGGTCGTAGTTTTGTCGTTCCTCGTCCGTGAGCGCCCGGAGTCCCTTTTCCTGCGCTTTGATGAGGACGGGCACCATCCCGAGCCCGGAGACTTTGAAAACCGCATGGGACACCTCCGGGTGTCTCGCCGCAAAGCGGACTGCTTTCTGATTGTGGACAAAGTTGTCCAAAGTGTCCTCTTCGTTGTCGCCCCCTTCGGCGGAGTAGTCCATCACGCCTTGGAGTCCTCCGCTGTAGAGCTTGCGGAGCTTGGGCAGGGAGTCCCGGAGGGTCTCTCCGGTCACGAAATGCTTGTACAGCGTAGGACGGAGCGCCCAGCCGATGGGCAGACCGAAAGTGGTGGAGAGATAGGCTCCAAACTTACCGAGAGAGAGGAGTGCGGGCGAAGCCATACCGCGGAAGAGGAGACGTGCCATCTTGAGCTCGCAGTCGTCCTTTTGGGCAAAAGCGGCGGCAGTGTCTCTAAAGTCTACTTTTTGTCGGGACATAATTTGTGCGGTTTTTTAATTGTTATATCGAAGAAGGGGGCTCCGGGCAGTCACTCATACCCCGCCCCTTAGGCAAACATACCCATTTTTTGCACGCACAAAAGGGGTGCGGGAAAAAGGTACGTACCAAGGCGACAACTTCGATCCGTACGGGGAAGGAAAAAGACCCGAACCGGGACAAATTTTCCGGTACGTACCCCGCTTGCGGGAAGTTTCGGCATACTGTGTTGTAGTTGTGGGGAAATTTGACTAAATTTGGAGACCGGATTGCAGTACTTTGCATTACAGCCTATGGTAAATCTGTACAGTTCGGTCGGGTTAAGGGACAAAGAGAGATTATAATTCTTAAAACAAATACATATATCCACTTTTATGAAAACTAAAATCTTAGCGGGCTTGGCTCTGTCTGTGACGGTTGCCTTGAGTGTGCCGGCGCAACAGGATATGTCGCTGACACCGTTTCCCATAGATCCGGCTGTCCGGATGGGCAAGCTTGACAACGGCCTCACGTATATCATCCGGCATAATGAGCGTCCGGAGAAGCGTGCACAGTTTTACATTGCCCAAAAAGTCGGCTCTATGCAGGAGCAGGATCACCAGGCAGGCTTGGCACATTTCCTCGAACACTTGGCCTTTAACGGAACGGAACACTTCAAGGGCAAAAACCTCATCGACTTTCTCGAAAAGAACGGCATCAAGTTCGGTTCGAACCTGAACGCCTACACCTCTTTCGACGAAACTCTGTATATGATTATGGATGCCCCGACGACACGCCAGTCTTTCGTCGACTCCTGTCTCCTTATCCTCTCCGATTGGTCCGGTGCCATTTCGCTCGAAGATGAGGAAATAGACAAAGAACGCGGTGTGATCCACGAAGAGTGGCGCTCTCGCGACAACGGTATGATGCGCGCATACAACGACCTTTTCCTCAAGGCTTTTCCTCCCGGTCACCAATACGGCAAACGTATGCCCATAGGTTCTATGGACGTGGTCATGAACTTTAAGCCCGAGACTCTTCGTGACTACTACCACACCTGGTACCGTCCGGATCTACAGGGTATTATCGTCGTGGGAGACATTGATGTGGATCGAATCGAGTCCAAGATCAAGGAGGTCTTCGGAGGTCTAAAGGTGCCGGAGAATGCCCCCGAACGCGTCTATGTAGAGGTGCCGGATCATACCGCGCCCATTTCCATCGTGGAAACCAATCCCGAAATCGTGGGTACGAATCTCTCCGTAATGTACTCCTCCGATGCCCTCACTCTCGAAGAGAAGGCAACCCCGATGGCGATGGTGCAACGATATATGGCTGAGATGATCACCACGATGATGAACCAGCGTCTGTCGGAAGAAGCACTCAAACCGGATGCCCCTTTCATCGAAGCAAGTCTCTCCTATGGATCCTATCTCGCTGCCATTACCGAAGATGCCCTCAGCCTTGGTGTGACAACCAAAGAAGGTGGCTACAAACAGGGTCTCGACGCAGCCGTCAAGCTCTTTAAGCAGGCTGTCGAGTACGGTTTTACGCCGGGAGAATACGACAGAGCCCGCACCGATTACCTTACCGCTTTCGATAACGCACTCAAAGGAAAGGATTCCCGTACATCCAAAGATTACGCTATGGAGTATGCGAATTATTTCACGCGAGGAGGCTACATCCCCGGCATTGAAGTAGAGCACCAGTTCATTCATACGGTAGCTCCCCAAATCCCCGTGGAAGCAATCAACGTCACCCTTCAGAAGATGGTGAAAGGCAACCAAAACCTGACCATCTCACTTATGGCGCCCGAGAAAGAGGGGCTATCTTATCCGGATGAAAAGCAGCTCCTCGCCGAGTACAACACGGCTCTCGGACAGGAAGTGAAGCCCTACGAAGAGAAGGTCGTCGATACCAAACTCATCGATGAAATGCCCCTCTCCGGCATCATCACGAAGGAAACGCCGGATCAACCTTACGGATCCACTCTCATCGAACTCTCCAACGGCATCAAGGTATACCTCCAGCCGCTCACTTACGACAAGAACAAAGTCTCTCTCTACGGCTTCAAGGAGGGCGGACGCTCCACTTTCGACTTCGACAAAGACCCTGTAACACTCCGCGCGCTCGAATTCGCCAAGGTTGGTGGTGTAGGCAAATTCTCCCCCATCGACCTCGGCAAAGCACTTACGGGACGTTCGGCAAGTGCCGGAACCGGAATCTCCGAATTCCGGGACGAAGTGTCGGGCAGCGCCGCCACGAAGGATGTCGAGACTATGCTCCAACTTGCATATCTCAATATCACCGACATCCGCGAAGACCAAAGCCTCTTTGACACCGCCCAAAAGAACGAGCTTGCCTCCCTCGAAGCGAGCAAAGCGAATCCGTTGAACACCGTCCTCAAAGACTCTCTGCCTGCACTCTTCTACCCGGGTGAGCTCCGTGCCAAGGCGCTCACCAAAGAAGAGATTGAAAGCGTTGACTACAAACACGTCCTTGATGTTTACCGCTCCCGATTCGCAGATGCGGGCGACTTCACCTTCATTCTCTCCGGCGACTTCAACATCGACAGCGTCAAGCCCCTCGTAGCCCGCTACCTCGGCGCGCTCCCCAACGTGGAAGGCTCCGATAAGGCCGACTACTCCAAGGCGATTCGCCGCACCGCAAAGGGTCGTACCTCCCACTTCGACGTACCGATGGATAACCCCATCGCCACTGTGGTGGACTCCTACGTCATCGACTGGGAATACAACCTCAAGAACCAGCTCATCGCAGGCATCCTTAGTGACATACTCAACCAGACCTACCTCGTGTCCATCCGCGAAAACGAAGGCGGCACCTACGGTGTCTCCGCCCAAGGGTCCGTGAGCCGCTATCCCGCAGGCGAAGCCTCTTTGCTCATCCTATTCCAGACGAATCCCGAGTCGGCCGTCCGCCTCAATGGTATCGTGAAGAAAGAGCTCTCCGACATCGTCACAAACGGTGTCAACGAAGAGTATTTCAAGAAAGCGATCCTGAACCGTGAAAAGTCTTTCACAGAGCACCAGACCTCCAACGACTATTGGATGGGACTACTCTCCGACAAAGTAATGTATGGAGAGGACAGCCACGAGATCTACCTCGACACGCTCCACAGCATTACACCGGATGACATCAAGAATCTCGTAAGTAAGTATCTCACCGAAGACCGTTACACAGAGATAATCGCTTCCGGCGTAGCCAAGAAGTAATCCTTCTCTGAGGTCAAAGAGCCCTCTGAATTTCGGTCTGTACGACGATGACGCGTCGTACAGACCGAACTCTTTTCCCCTCACGTACCGGGACGATCTCCCCGGTCTGTACCTCATTTTTATTCGTCCCGGGTTCATTTTTAGCAAAACTGTCTGATTATTTCACTATCTTTGTACCCTAAGACTATTTTATCAGAACCATTAGGATTACAGTGATTTACTTATGACCCTAAAACACATCTTTCTCACATCCCTTGCCGGTATGACTATGTTCATCGCAGGGTGCGACAAGAAGGCAGAGACCACTTCGCTCGAAGGCAATTACTTTGCCGAAGCAAGCACGCTGCCCTTCGGCACCCCGGATTTCTCCAAAATCAAGATCTCCGACTACCTTCCCGCAGTCAAAGCGGGCATCGAAGCCCAACGCGCCGAGATCAAAGCCATCGTCGATAACGCCGAAGCGCCTACGTTTGATAACGTCATCGTTGCTTACCAGAAGAGCGGTACCCTACTCTCCCGTGCCACGGCTGCGTTCTTTGCCGTAGCCGGCGCGGATGCCACCAAGGAGATCGAAGACATCGAGGCCGAGGTGATGCCGCTTCTCTCGGCTTGGCACGACGAAGTGGCCTTCAACCAAGACTTTTTCAACAAGATCAAGACCGTCTACGACAACGAGTATGACTCCCTCCAAGGCGAGGACAAAAAGCTACTCGAAGAGATCTACAAGTCCTTCTCCCGCCGGGGTGCGGCACTGCCCGACGACCAAAAGAAAGAGCTCGAGAAGATTAACGCACGCATCGCCGTCCTTGAGCAGCAGTTCGGTAACACCCTCCCCGAAGCTGTGCGCAACTCCCTCATCCTCGTAAAGGATGAAGCCGAGCTCGCAGGTCTCTCCGATGCCGACAAAGCCCAGCTCAAGAGCGAAGCCGAAGCCGCCGGAGTAGACGCGCCCTACGCCATCACCCTCATCAATACGACCCAGCAGCCCATCCTCGCCTCTCTCGACAACCGAGCCCTTCGGGAACGCGTATTCAAGGCATCCTACCACCGCACGGACGAGACCGGCAAGTACAACACCTACCCCATCGTGGTCGAACTCGCCGAGCTCCGCGCCAAAAAAGCCAAAATCCTCGGCTTCCCCAACTACGCAGCCTACGCCCTCAGCGACAATATGGCCAAGACTCCGGAGAATCTCCTCTCTTTCCTCCAAAACATCGCCGATGCCTACAAGCCCAAAGCCGAGGCCGAAATGAAGGAGATCGAAGACTTTGCCAAAAAGACCGAAGGCTCCGACTTCACGCTCCAGCCATGGGATGTAATGTACTACTCGGCAAAGATGAAGCAGGCGAAGTTCAACTTCTCGGACGAGGACGTTAAGCCCTACTTCCAAGTCGACTCCGTCCTTCAAAACGGTGTCTTTTACGCTGCTAATCGCGTCTATGGACTTACCTTTGAAGAGCGCTTCGACCTCCCCACATACCACAAGGATATGCGGGTCTTCACCGTCAAGGACAAAGACGGATCCGAGCTCGCACTCTTCTACTTCGACCCCTTCCGCCGTCCCACTAAGAGAGGCGGCGCTTGGATGAGCTCGTTTGTGGATCAGAATACGCTTCTGGGACAGAAACCGGTCATCTACAACGTCCTGAACATTACCAAATCGCCGGAAGGCAAGCCTTCGTTCTGCTCTTGGGATGATGTAACGACGATGTTCCATGAGTTCGGACACTCGCTTCACGGTATGCTCTCCAACGTGAAGTACCCCGCACTCTCCGGCACTGCCGTGCCGAGCGACTTCGTGGAGTTCCCCTCACAGTTCAACGAATACTTTGCGACCGTCCCCGAGGTTTTTAACCACTACGCCAAACACTTCGAAACGGGCGAACCTATGCCCGAGAAGCTTAAGGCCAATATGCTTAACTCGGTGACCTACCTTCCCTCTTACGCATTGGGCGAAAACCTTGCGGCCACCAATCTCGACCTCTACTGGCACCTCCGTCCCGCAGGCAACCCCATTAAGGCAGAAGAAGCCGGTAACTTTGAGACGGAAGCGCTCCAAAAGGCAGGTCTTGATATGGTGCAGATACCGCCCCGCTACCGCACCTCCTACTTCAACCACGTCTGGGGTGGCGGATACGCGGCAGGGTACTACAGCTATGTCTTCAGCGAAGTCCTCTCCGCAAACGCCGGTCTGGTCTTCGATCAAAAGGGATCGCTTAACCCCGAAGTTGGTCAGTCACTTCGCGATAACGTCCTCTCGAAAGGCAATACCGTGGATCTCAACGCCGCCTTTGCCGCATTCTCCGGTATGGAGAAGCCCGATCCTGTGGCACTCCTCAAGTCCCGCGGTTTCTAAGCCCGGGCACACGCCCTGATCCTCCATCGTGAGGTTTCCACAGCTAAGCCCCAAAGGTCATCACAGGCCTTTGGGGCTTACTTATGCGTCAGCTGTGGAGGGAGGGAGCAAAAAAAGACAAGCAGAAGAAATTTCCTCTGCTTGTCTTCATTCCTCTTGGTGGATCCTGTAGGATTCGAACCTACGACCCTCTGTTTGTAAGACAGACGCTCTAAACCAACTGAGCTAAGGATCCGAAAAATGTCAACCTCCTTCCGAGTGACTTTGCAAAGGTACCAAAACTTCCGGAACCAACAAACAGGGAACTCGGGTACGTGCAAAAATATTTTTTCGGTCCGTATCTCGCCTCCCCCTTGGTCTGTACCTTTTGGGGACGAGATACGGGCCAAAAATAGACTGTCCCTTCAAGGGTCGGGTCGAGGAGTCAAAGAGAAGCGCAGGACACATCCCCGGGGGAAAGATGACCGGGGAGTCCGAGAAGGGAAGGAAGGAGGTCGGAAGTAAGGGGCGTTAATTTGACATACCACAAAATATCGGACAATACAAGTTTCTACGAAAAAGTTCCATTTTGGGCAACTATTTTCGCCTCGTATAAACAATCATAAAACACAATACATTACAATTCAAATAGATACAAATCACAAGGGGTTTATTTTGGGAAACTCGCGAATCATCTACTTCAACAAAATGCGTGATTTTCCCAATCTTTTTGTCTACCTTTGTTTCGACATTTGAGGCGGCTCAGATGCCTTTCAGTCGGAAGAAATCATCCCAAATACAATCATATTTTACTCTCATTCAAACACTCACGTACAAATGAGCACAGATAAAGTCTACGGCTTTGACGAAGCGTTTGAGGCCTCCAAGAAGTACTTCAAAGGAGACGAACTCGCAGCCAAAGTCTGGGTCACCAAATATGCCCTCAAGGACAATCAAGGAACCCTTTACGAGAAGTCACCCGAGGATATGCACCACCGCATCGCCTCCGAAATCGCGCGCATAGAGGAGAAGTACCCCAACCCTATGTCCTACGAAACTATTCGCGGACTCATCGATGACTTTAAGTACATCATCCCCCAAGGCAGCCCTATGACCGGCATCGGCAACGACCTCCAAGTCTCGTCGCTCTCCAACTGCTTCGTAATCGGTCTCGACGGTGCTTCCGACAGCTACGGCGCCATCTTTAAGATCGACGAAGAGCAGGTGCAGCTGATGAAGCGTCGCGGCGGTGTGGGTCACGACTTGAGCCACATCCGTCCCGCCGGTTCGCCCGTGAAAAACTCCGCCCTCACTTCCACCGGTCTCGTGCCCTTTATGAACCGCTACTCCAACTCCACCCGGGAAGTAGCCCAAGACGGACGCCGTGGAGCCCTGATGCTCTCCGTCTCCATCAAACACCCCGACTCCGAGGCGTTCATTGACGCGAAGATGGAAGAAGGCAAAATCACAGGTGCCAACGTCTCCGTCCGCATCACCGATGACTTTATGAAAGCCGTCACCGAGGACGCGGACTTCACACTCCAGTTTCCCGTAGACTCCGACAACCCCACCACGGTACGAAAGATCAAGGCACGCGAGCTCTGGAATAAGATCATCCACAATGCTTGGAAATCGGCGGAGCCGGGCGTGCTCTTTTGGGACACCATCATCCGCGAGTCCGTCCCCGACTGCTACGCCGACCTCGGTTTCCGGACCATCTCCACGAACCCCTGTGGCGAAATACCCCTCTGTCCCTACGACAGTTGCCGCCTCCTGGCAATCAACCTCTACGGATATGTGGACAAGCCTTTCACGAAGGAAGCGAAGTTCGACTTCGACCTCTTCAAAAAGCACGTCACCTACGCCCAGCGGATGATGGACGACATCGTGGAGCTCGAGCGTGAGAAGATCGAAGCCATTCTCGCCAAGATCGATTCCGACCCCGAAAGCGACTCCATCAAGCGTACCGAGCGGGAACTCTGGGAGAAGATACTCTCAAAGACACTCAAAGGTCGGCGCACCGGCGTGGGTATCACGGCGGAAGGCGATATGCTTGCAGCCCTCGGCCTCCGCTACGGCTCGGACGAAGCCACGGCGTTTGCGGTAGAGGTCCAGAAGACACTCTGTCTCACAGCCTATGCCTCCTCTGTGACGATGGCAGAGGAGCGCGGTGCCTTTGAGATCTTTGATGCCAAAAGGGAAGCAAAGAACCCCTTCATCCTCCGCATCAAGGACGCCGACCCAGACCTTTACGCCCGGATGGTCAAGCACGGGAGGAGAAATATCGCGTGTCTCACCATCGCCCCGACCGGCTCCACCTCCATCCTGAGTCAAACGACAAGTGGCATAGAGCCCGTATTCCTCCCCGTCTACAAACGGAGACGCAAGATTAATTCGGCAGAAGAAGAAGGCACTTCCAAAGCGGCATTCGTGGACGAATTGGGCGATAAGTTTGAGGAGTTTACCGTCTACCACCACCACTTCAAGACTTGGATGCTCGCTAACGGCTACGACCCAGAGAAAGATTATTCGTCTGAGGAGCTCCAAGCCATCGTGGCCAAGTCTCCCTACCACAATGCCACGAGCAACGATGTCGACTGGGTGGCCAAAGTAAAGATGCAGGGACAGATCCAGAAGTGGGTCGATCACTCTATCTCCGTGACAATAAACCTGCCCAACGACGTGAGCGAGGACTTGGTGAACGAACTCTACGTTACCGCGTGGAAAGAAGGCTGCAAAGGGTGCACCGTCTACCGCGATGGTTCACGCTCCGGGGTTCTCATCAGCGTCAAGGAAGAGAAGAAGAATAAGGAGAAACAGGAAAAACTCCAGAACGCGGAGTTCGAGCTCTCCGAAGACGGTGTCAGAGCCCCGGATCAAGTCTTTAAGCCGCTCAAACGGCCCGTAGAGCTCGAGGCGGATATCGTACGCTTCCAAAACAACAGGGAGAAGTGGATCGCCTTCATCGGACTCAAAGACGGACGACCCTACGAGATATTCACCGGCATCGACGACGACGAAGAAGGCCTTTCTATCCCAAAGCGCGTGAACCACGGTAAGATCATCAAGACCACGAATCGCAGTGGGGAAAAGAGGTACGACTTCGAGTTTTCCAACAAGCGCGGTCTCACCGTCACGGTAGCGGGTCTCGATACGAAGTTCAATCCCGAGTTTTGGAACTACGCCATCTTTATCTCGTCCGTGTTGCGCTACGGGATGCCTATCGAGCAGGTGATTAACCTTGTACAGGGGCTTGACCTCAATGAAGACAACATCAACACTTGGAAGAACGGTGTCGAGCGTACGCTCCGCAAGTACGTCACGAGTGGTACCGAGGCAACGGGCCAGATCTGTCCGAACTGCGGCGAAGCCGCCCTCGTCTATCAGGAAGGCTGCCTGACGTGCAAAAATTGCGGTGCCTCCAAGTGTGGCTAAGCTAACCGTCATAGACTCCAATAATCACGGCTGCCGTGCCGAGGCCAAAAGAAGCCTCCGCACGGCAGCCGCTCTTTTGTCGCTCATCGCCTTCTTTGCAACATACGGTTAGGAACCAAATACCCCGGAGCCGGACACAAGTCCGACCCCGGGATATTTTGTATTCGGGGCACCCCGCATAGAGGTGCGATCCTGTCTGCGATCAGCCGAGGAATCCGAGGAGAATACCGGCAGCCACAGCGGAGCCGATCACACCGGCCACATTCGGCCCCATAGCGTGCATCAAGAGGTAGTTGGTCTCGTCGTACTTGAGTCCTTCCACCTGGGAGATACGGGCAGAATCGGGGACGGCAGATACGCCGGCATTGCCGATGAGAGGGTTCAGCTTATGACCCTCTTTGAGGAAAAGGTTCATAAACTTCACAAAGAGGACGCCCGCACACGTCGCAATCACGAAGGAGAGCGCACCGATGCAGAAGACCTTGATGGAATTGAACGTCAGGAACTCGGTGGCCTGAGTGGACGCGCCCACCGTAAGACCGAGAAGAATCGTCACGACATCAATCATCGGACCTTTGGCTGTATCTGCAAGGCGGCGGGTCACGCCACTTTCTTTCAGAAGGTTTCCAAAGAAAAGCATACCCAAAAGGGGCAGACCAGAAGGCACGATAAACGTGGTCAAAAGGAGACCGACAATCGGGAAGATAATTTTCTCTTGCTTAGAGACGACACGTGGGGGGCGCATACGGATGAGACGTTCCTTTTTGGTCGTCAAAAGGCGCATAAAAGGAGGCTGAATCACCGGCACAAGTGCCATATAAGAGTACGCCGCCACGGCGATGGCACCCATAAGGTTAGGAGCCAACTTGGAGGAGAGGAAGATGGCCGTAGGACCGTCTGCCCCGCCGATGATACCGATAGCACCTGCCTGGTCGGGTGCAAAGCCCGAAAGCACAGCGATGATATAGGCGCCAAAGATACCGAACTGTGCCGCTGCACCGATGAGGATGAGTTTGGGATTGGAGATGAGGGCAGAGAAGTCCGTCATCGCCCCGATACCCAAAAAGATGAGTGGCGGATACCACCCACGGCGTACCCCCTGATAGAGGATGTTGAGCACGGAACCCTCCTCATAGAGACCGATCTGGAACCCTGCGTCCTTGAAAGGGATATTACCGATGAGGATACCGAACCCGATCGGGATCAAGAGCATCGGCTCGAACTCGTACTTAATGGCGAGGAAGATGAAAAAGATCCCCACCAAGATCATTATGAGGTGACCCCACGTCGCATTGGCGAAACCCGTATAGGATACGAATTCGTTTAATGCGTTGAGGATGAAATCACCTATGGCTAAAAGCTGCATAAAGTTTGAATAGTGGAATTAGTTGAGGCAAAAATTCGCAACAAAAGACAAAAGACACAGAGACTCCGCCCCTACTCCGGTACAGACCGAGAAACATTTCCCGATCGTACCTAAAGTATCTCAAGATACAGACCGCGACCTCTTCGAGATACAGACCGAAATTTGATCCGTATTTTGGTCTGAGTCTTTACCGGAGACGAACCCCCGGAGACATCTCCGGAAGAGCGCCCTATGACCGCTCGCTACTTTTCCCTCAAGAAAAATTAGGGAAAGGGCAGAAATCAGCCAATCGTGAGGAGTGTGTCGCCTTCCTGAACAGAATCGCCCTTGGAAACGCGAAGAGCGGTGATGACACCGTCCTTATTGGCTTTGATGTCGTTCTCCATCTTCATGGCTTCGAGAACGAGGACTTTCTGACCCTTCTTCACGGTATCGCCTTCGGCAACGAGGACATTGATGATCACGCCGGGGAGCGGAGACATCAGGGGAGCGCCGTTACCTGCGGGAGCTGCAGCCTTGGGAGCGGGGGCAGGTGCAGGTGCGGAAGCCGCCTTAGGTGCAGGTGCCGCAGCGGGAGCCGCCTTGGGGGTAGCAGGTGCGGGAGCGGGGGCAGGAGCGGCGGGCTTGTCGAGGACGACATTGTAGCTCTTGCCGTTCACAACAACTTCGGCGTTCTGACCTTGGATGCTCTTGACATCAACATCGTACTTCACGCCGTCTATGGTATAAGAAAACTTGCTCATTATGGTAATGGAGGAAATTTAGGGTTATATGGGAGGGTTATTTTCCGGGATTGGTTTGAGAAAAAGGTCAGAAATTGGGCAACCGGCGCAAAGTAAGCGACTTATTTGCCCAAGCAGAAGTGGAAGGATCACGGCGGAGGTTGATCATACCGGTCTGCTCGTTACGGGTTCTCGTCTCATAGAGTGCGAGAGCGATGGCAGCCTGGAGACCGCTGTTTTGGTAGTCGTGAAGCGCCATAGCGATGGCAGCCTGCACGCCCTCGGGTGTCGGAGTGCCTTTGCCCGATCCTGCCGCGATGCTCGAAGCAGGGGACGGAGCAGCCTTCTTTGCAACCGGACTGCCGGCGGCATTCTGTGCCTTTTCGTCACGCTTATTGAAGCGCTTGCCTATCGAACCGAAGACGAAATAGAGCAGGACAAGACCTGAGAAGACCACACCCATCGCGATGAGGGTCATCACGAGACCGATGGGATCCTGGCTCTTGAAGTTTTCGACGTTTTGATTCCCGTGGACGTAGGTGTTGAGCTCGTCCGGCGTGGCGTCATTGACGACTTCGAAACGTCCCTTGTTGGCACTCTCGTCGGTGATGATGTAAGCATAGGACTGGTCGGCTTCCATCACGGGGACGGTAACTTGATCCACCAGATTGACACCGTCGCCTTCGTAGAGATAGATGGTGTTTTCCTTAGTGGGATCAAGCGTCAGCCCCGAGTGAAAGACGCCTTTGTCGGCCTTGCCGTCGAGGAAGAGGACAAAAGTCTGGTGCGGTGCCACACTCGTCTTAACGGAGCCGGATCGTATGGGATACTTGGTGGGCTCATTGGGGTCGTCGGTGAGGAACATACCGGCCACGTTCGTCGTGGCGGCCGTCACGTTATTGAACTCGATCCATGCGCTCCTGTTTCCGGACTCGTCCATAAGTCCGGACACATTTCGGGTCTGGACTTCGCTAATGCGGACTGCATTTTGTGCGGAAACGGAGAGCACCCCTACGAGTGCAAAGACCGTGGCGATGGCAAAATCCCTTACGAGGCGATGACCCGAATAAATGATATTCTTATTCATCAGTTAATCTGAAAAGGGGACGAATCCCTGGGTTTGGAAGGGATTAAAGAGGGATATTGTCGTGCTTCTTCGCCGGTCTCGTGTCTCTCTTGGATCCAAGTTCGCGAAGGGCGCGGACGATGCGGAAGCGGGTGTTGCGTGGCTCGATTACGTCGTCAATGTAGCCGTAGGATGCGGCGACATAGGGGTTGGCGAAGAGGTTGGTGTACTCTTCTTCCTTTTCTTTGGCCTTAGCGACGGGGTCTTCGGCAGCCTTCACTTCTTTAGCGAAGACCACACTCACGGCACCGCTTGCGCCCATCACGGCGATTTCTGCTGACGGCCATGCGAGGTTGATGTCGCTCTTAAGGTGCTTGGAACCCATAACGATGTAGGCTCCGCCGTAAGCCTTGCGGAGGATGACCGTGACTTTGGGCACGGTGGCTTCACCATAGGCGTACAGGAGCTTGGCACCGTGGGTGATGACACCGTTGTATTCCTGACCTGTGCCGGGAAGGAAGCCGGGCACGTCCACGAGGGTCACTATGGGGATATTGAAAGCGTCGCAGAAGCGCACGAAGCGGGAAGCCTTGCGGGAAGCGTTCACGTCCAGTACACCGGCTTTGGAGCGGGGCTGGTTAGCCACGATGCCGACACTTTCGCCATCGAAGCGGGCAAAGCCCACGATGATGTTGGTGGCGAAGTCTTTGTGTACTTCGAGGAACTCACCGTTGTCGACCACTGCCCCGATGACTTCGTACATATCGTAGGCCTTATTGGGGTTTTCGGGAATGAGTTCGTTGAGTGCGTCCTCCATACGGGTGACGGGGTCGGTGCACTCCACGCGGGGCGCAAGCTCCATATTGTTGGAGGGGATAAAGCTCATCAGGTGGCGAATGAGGCGGATGCCATCCTCGTCGCTGTCGGCGGAGAAGTGAGCTACGCCACTCTTTGCGGTATGCACGGAAGCGCCACCGAGGGACTCGTTGTCGACGTCCTCATTGGTGACGGACTTCACAACCTTCGGACCGGTAAGGAACATGTAGCTCGTGCCGGCTACCATAATATTGAAGTCGGTGAGGGCGGGAGAGTACACGGCACCACCTGCGCAGGGACCGAAGATACCTGAGATCTGGGGTATAACACCGGATGCCTCGATATTCTGCTGGAAGATGTCACCATAGCCCTGCAGCGCGTTCACGCCCTCCTGGATACGGGCACCGCCGGAGTCGTTGATCCCGATGACGGGTGCACCCATCAGGCGTGCCTTCTTGAGGACATTAACGATCTTGAGGGCGTGCATTTCGCCGAGAGAACCTGCATTTGAAGTGAAGTCTTGGGCAAATACATAGACCAGACGACCGTCTATGGTACCGGAACCGGTCACGACACCGTCGCCGATGATGCCTTTTTTGTCAAAACCGAAGTTGGTGGTACGGGTCTTGACAAACATATCGCTCTCCTCGAAAGAACCTTCGTCCAAAAGCAGATTAAGGCGTTCGCGAGCCGTGAGCTTACCTTGGGCGTGCTGTTTCTCAATGCGGGCTTCACCGCCGCCGAGGCGGGCTTTCTCGCGCATATCGATCAAGCCCTGTATCTTTTCTAACTGTGTGCTCATTTTTGACTGGGATTAAGTGAAGAGGGGAACCCCAAAAGCTCCCCGACCGAAGGAGGAAGATTATTTTTCTTCAGGCTTGCAGCAGAGCTCGGTGAGCACCCTGTGGGTAGACTTCGGGTGCAGGAACGCGATGTCCAAACCCTCAGCCCCGCGGCGCGGATGTTGGTCGATGAGACGTACATCTTTGGTCTCTACTTCGCGCAGAGCAGCCTCCGTATCGGGTACCGCGAAAGCGATGTGGTGGATGCCCTCTCCGCGTGTCTCGAGGAACTTCGCGATGGTGCTGTCCGGGCTCGTAGGCTCAAGGAGTTCGATCTTGGTGTTGGAGTTGCCAACCTTGAAAAAAGCGGTCTTGACCTTTTGGTCTGCCACTTCTTCGACTGCATAACATTTCATTCCGAGGACACCTTCGTAGTAAGGAAGTGCCTCCTCGATGCTGTGGACGGCGATGCCGAGGTGTTCGATGTGGGTAATGTTCATATTGTATAAAGAGAACGTTTTATATGTTGTATTTGAGTAAGTCCAAATCCAAGGCAAAGATAACTTTAATTACGGAAATTCGGAAACAAATCTTTCGCTCCCTCAAATCCCCGTGTTTTGAGGGAGAAGAGAAGTCTAATTTCTGATTTCGGACGGGTCTCCGGACAAAAGGCGGAAGCGCCTTAGGCTATACGGGCAATAACTACTCGCAAAGGAAAGAATAGGACTGCTCGGGAGGCGGCTGGATCTGACGAACCTGATGGCTCTGCAAATTTGGTACGGATCAAAAAGTCCCCTTTGGTCTGTACCCCTTCCCGGCGTAGGTACGTGCAAGCGTTCCCTTTCGGTACGTACCAAATTAAAGACAAGGTGTGGGTATTTGTACGCTGCGCTCCCATAACAGAAGTCCGTCCCGGATGCAGTGTCCCTTAATCTCTGTATCTTAGGGCATAACAACAAAGGGTGTAAATCGCCGGACTTGCCGATTTACACCCTTTATCTCGCGGAGAGAGAGGGATTCGAACCCCCGGAAAGGTTGCCCCTTCAACGGTTTTCGAAACCGTCGCGATCGACCACTCCGCCATCTCTCCTTTGGTATGAATAAGCCCCTATCGGAGCTTTCGGGGGCAAAGTTACCTTATTTTTTTGTATCTCGCACGGGCACCGACCCGGGACTCCGGAACGGGACACTCCGCCTCTGTCGCACTTCCTACCGGGGAATACCGGGAAGCCGGCTCAGAGTAGAGAAGATAGCGGGAGCGAAGCAAGCGGTAACGGGCGAGTCCGTCCGACCAAGAGGCTCGAATCTCGCCGGCAGAGAGACCGGATTCGATTTGGCGGCGAAGTTTGGACGTGCCGGCAAGGAGATCGAAGTGTTCGGGACGGGCAAAAAACTTGATGCCTGCTTTTTGGCTCAAGCGGGCGGTTTCGACGAGGAGTTCGACATCGATTCCCGGGGCAAAAGTCCGCTCCGAGAGATTCGGGCCGTAGCATCTCTTGCCCCTGTACATCGGCGCCGTGGCTCCCGGCATCGACTGCGGTGTGAAACGATAAGCGCCAAGACTGCGATCGGGGTAGCCTATTTCTTCAAAAGGGCGAACCGTCCCCCTCCCGACGCTCCACGAAGTCCCCTCATAGAAACAGAGTGTGGGATAAAGGAGAATGGCTCTTTCGGAACGCAGATTAGGGCTCGGGGGGACGGGAAGTGCATACGGGTCTCCGTGCTTCCAGCCTTCGCACTTGAGGACTGTGAGGAGCGGGGTCCTTGTCGTCTTGAGCCACTTTTCGCCTACCGTCATAAGTGCCAGTTCGCCCATCGTAAGACCGTGGACTGCCGGTATCGGAAACATCCCGATGAAAGACCTCTTGGACGGATCGAGCATCGGTCCGTCCACTGCGTCGTGGGGGTTGGGACGATCCAGCACAATGAGCGGAATACCGCTTTCGGCACAGGCTTCGAGGACATAGTACATCGTGGAGATGTAGGTGTAAAAGCGCACCCCCACGTCCTGGAGGTCGAGAACCATCACCTCAATGCCGGAGAGGTCTTGGGGAGATGGTTTTCTATTTTTACCGTAAAGAGAAAAGACCGGAAGACCGGTGACGGCATCTATCCCCGAGCGCACTTTTGCTCCGGCATCGGCCGTACCCCGGAACCCATGCTCGGGGGAGTAGAGTTTGGTCACCGTCACGCCCCTTTTCAAAAGCGTGTCCAAAAGAAGCGTATGCGCATCATCGGAGAGGACGGAGGATTGGTTGCCCGTCAGACCTACCTTTTTGCCCTCCAACAGAGGCAAGAGGACTTCAAGGCGATCGGCACCGACACGAACTCCGGCTTCCGAACTAAGCGCAAGACAAAGCGTGATGATGGCGAGAAAAAAGCGCATAGCCGAGGATGACGACAAAAGAAATGAATGGAACGATGAAAGAGAGGTTGACGGAGGACAGGGAGCCGGAGACGGGCAGGTCAATGACAGCCGCCTGAACCACCGGCAAAAGCGATCCACCGAGAATGGCCATCACAAGTCCCGCTGCTCCGATGGGGGTGTGTACACCCGTATTTTTGAGCGCCAAAGCGTAAATGGTCGGGAACATAATGGACATACACCCCGAAACCGCCACAAGGGAGACGAGGCCATAGACGGAAGGGCTGAAGATGGTGACGGCGATGAGGACAAGCGCCAATGCACTCAATGCCGCAAGCATCTTATAGGGGCGTATCTTGCGAAGAAAAGCAGTGCCGAGGAAACGCGAGATGCAGAATAGGAACATCGCCGCGAGGTTGTACTTTTGCGCCAGAATCTCACTCTCAGCCTCCGTGAAACCCATCCCGGTAAAGATGCGGACACCGTATTGGATGATGAAAGTCCAGCACATAATCTGAGCCCCCACATAGAAGAACTGTGCCACCACGCCCCGAGTGTACACACGATCCCGAAAGAGTGCCCGAAAAGTGTCCCTCAGAGGGGGCAGCTCCTCTGTCGCCTCCTTCTGAAGCTGCACCCCTTTGCCTACGAAATAAAAGAGGACAAAGACAACGATAAGCAACAGCCCGAGGTACACATACGGCTGAGAGAGTACGGAGAGATCGTGAGCCAAAGTAGCTTCGGCCTCCGCCTCCGGCAGCGACAGACGCTCGGACGTAGAGAGTGGAGAGAGACGCTCTTGGACCGCCTTTATCGAGACCCAGATGCCGAGAAGGGAGCCAATGGGGTTGAACGCTTGGGCAAAGTTGAGCCTGAACGTGGCACTGTCCCGGTCTCCCATGGAAAGAACGAGCGGATTGGCACTCGTCTCGAGGAAAGACAGCCCACACGTCATGACAAAATAGGCCAAGAGAAACGTGGCGTAGTCTCCCACTTTGACACCCGGGAAGAAAAGCAGATTGCCGGACGAAAAGAGCGCAAGACCGATGAGGATGCCGGCGCGGTATCCGGCGCGACGATTGAGGAGTGCCGCAGGCAGAGCCATCACGAAATATCCTCCGTAAAATGCCATCTGCACAAGACTGCTGCGGACATTCGAGAGACCGTATATCCGACCAAAGGCTTTGACCATCGGATTCGTGATATCGTTAGCAAAGCCCCATAGAGAGAAACAGAGTACCACGAGCACGAAAGCCGATAGCGTCCGGAAATCGCGCACAGGCAACAGGGGAGTGGAATTTTTCATACGGTTTCACTTGAAATGTAAGAGCACGGCTTCGTATGCGCCAATGGTTATTTGGGTCTTTTGATTAAAGGACAGGGTTATGCGCTCCCGACTCATCGTGTAATCGATATAGGGATCCGGGATGCTGTCGGTGGATATTCCCGCGGGGCTAAACCTCGTGATTTCTATCTCGCCAAACGGGTCACGGTTGGTGGCGAGTACCTTGAGGTCGTAAGTCAGGGGATGGCGTGTGGTATTGGCTGCTTTGAGGTAAAAATTTGCTTCCTCATCGTCGGAAGTGAGCGAAGAGTAGATGCCGTCTTTCAGGAGAGCCGTGTGGTCGAGGCTTCGGACTTTGGCACCCCTATTCTCCTTGAACGCCTTGCAAAACAGATACAGTGCGGTGGGCAAATAGTCCCCGCCCCGAACAAGGACGAGGGGCATCTCGCGCTTATCCTCCGACAGGAACGGATAGAGGGAGAGCCCTTTGAGGGCATCGGCGTGCTTCTCGGCCTCTATGAGGAAAGCGGCGCGGAGCAAGAAAGCGGGAAGGAACCTACGGGTCGCCCCACTCTTCGCGAAGTGTACTTCTCCGAGCATAATAGGCTGCGGCTGCGAGAAAGAGGTCCGCATCCGGGGGGGAAGGTAGTCTATGAAAGAAGGCGAAGAGAGTGGTGGCAGGGCGTAATCCGCGACGTAGTCGCTGTACTCCGAACCATCTGGTGGAACGATGAGACCGCCCGAGAGCAGAAACGGCTTTACGGTATCTTTCTCAAACTGCGAGGCCATATCCCGAAACCTTTTCGGGTAATCGCGGGAGGGCATATCGTATCCTATTTGGAGAAGGAGCGAGTCCGTCCCTGCGCGCTTCAAGACCTGCTCAAGGTACTTCACCCTGTCCGGCACGAGTGCGACATCCTCATAGCGTCTGCCGGCTCCGGCGTTCGTGATGCCCGCATTTTCCAGTAAGACGGGCTGTGCGCCGCACACCCGGGCCAACTTCAAGAAGTCGCTAAGCCCGAAGTCGCCCGTGTACTCGTATCCCGTACCGGTCCATATAGACTTCCGCTCGTTTTCCGGAGTGTCGTGGAGGGGATAAGTCCCGGGGTAAAATCCGCCCGAAGTGAGACCATCGGGGTAACGCAGGTAGTAGGGTGAAAGTCCTAAGATAAGGCTGTCCAGACCGCTCCGACCGGGTGCGCTCAGCCTGACGTCATCGACATCGACAAAAGCCGAGCCCGTCCGATTTCTGACACCCGACTTGGAGGAGAGTGAATCCGAAGCCTCTCCGGTGCGACTCTCGAACGTAAATTGGAGAAAAGCCCGTTCCGAAGCTTCTTCCACGGAGAGTCCTCCGGTCACGTCTCTCCAATCTGCACCGGGGCTGAACGAGACACGGTTACTGAGACGCTTCCCGCCTATGGAATCGCGGACAAATTCGACCGTCATCCGTCCCTTCTTCCCTCTCAGCTTTGCTCTAAAGAGATACCGTGCGCCCCTCTTCTGCGCTATGGGGCGGAGGCTGTAAAGCACCCGCACGGTGTCGCCTTCCAAGTCCGTAGTGTGCAAGAAAAACGAGCCATCCCTTTCCTCCTGCCCTGTCTCGCGCAAAACTGCCGTCTTACGGGGATCGGAAAACTTCCAGCCGTAAGCCATTTCCGGGAGCGGGTAAAACTGTCGGTAACCGTTCGGTGTCGTCACCGTCGAGTCTGCCTCCACGTGGAGAGAGACCGCAAGACGTGGTGCGAGGTCAAAAGAGCCGTTGACGAGAAGGTTTCCGCCCAAGAGGTCGCGCCCTGTCGTGGTACCGGGATTAAGCGTCACGCCCAGGCGCAAGACACCACTTGAGACAATGGGGAGGTCGCGGTTGATTTCGAGTACGCCCACTGCGGGATTCGACCGGACACACCCGACAAGTCCCATCAGCAGCACCGCAAGCGCGGCAGCCGGTCCCCGAAGACTGTTGCGCGACATTTATACCACTTTTTAGTGTACTCTTCGGAAGTGCACGAGCTGAGCCACACCTCCCTCCTGGATCGATTTTCGATCCTTGGCTACAATCTCTGTCTCATAGTCTCCGAGATAATCCGCCTTCAGACTCTCGTAGTCTTTTTCCCAGACGACCAGGTAGCCTTCAGAGGGCTTTTCGGTTCGGAATTCGAGCGGTCTTTTATCCGCATAAAAAGCCAGCCCGTAGAGGTTGTAGTACCCACCATTGAGGTCACTGATGACGTAGAGCGGCTCCGAGCCGATCTCTTCCGTGACCGACCGGGCGAAAGGACGCGCCGAGTTCACTTCCTTGAAGTGCGTCATCGCCGGCACGTCGACATTAAAGTGGATGATGAAGGCGAGGAATACGGTCGCGAAAGCAAGCTTATGGTAGTTTCGCCGCATCATTTGATAAACGACGGTAAGGATTCCGACAAGGATAAAGAGTTCGCCAGAGAGGGAAAGCCCCAAGTCTCCTCTGATGCCCTCCGCAAAGACCTCTGCACCCGATCCCGCCCATGGGGTCGGATCAAATCCCGCCTGGAGTGCGGCCATCCCCACAAGCACAACGAACTCCTCTTACTCATCGGGATCATATAAAACACCAGCGTGACCAGAGCCGCCGTCCACGCAAAGAGGTGAAGAGGACAGCGGAAAGAGGCAGCAACGCTTGCTTTTTTCCACCGGAAGAAAAGGGGGAGGAAAGTCCAAGGAAAGAGTCCGAGGATAAAATAGATGACCGGTTTGTAAAACCCGCCCTCATGTCCCAAGGGGTAAAAGAGCGTATCGTCACCCAAACCGAAGAATCGCACTATATTTTCGTTCCACACGAGACCGAGAAACTCGTCCCCGCCCTTTTGCCACGCCAAGAAATACCACACGCCGGGCAGTACGGCGGAGAGGACTCCGATGCCGAGTAACCTGAGGAGCGTATCCCAAAAAGGATACCGCCTTAAGCAGGCATACACAAAGAAAATCAAGAGCGGCAGAACCGTCCCCACGGGACCTTTCGTCAAGAAAGCGCCGCTCATCAGCAGAACGGCACCCCACGGGATGCCCCTCCGGCCTTTTTTTTCGTCCCAAGCGTAGAGGCTGAAAAGCGCCCAGACCATAAATGCCGTCAGAACCATATCCACCCGCGCCATAATCCCGAACCGGTGCGGGTCGAGCGCCGTCAGAAAAATGAGGGTCGCCATAAGTGCGAGCGAGATCGGCCTTCGCTGCGAGACAAAGATGAAGAGCCCCGCAGCAAGGGCAAAGAGCGCGACAGCAGACGGCAAACGGGCACTGAGCGGCGTAACCTCACCGCCCGTGAAAACGGTCGAGAGGACTTCGAGCCAATGGAACATCGGGGGCTTATAGGCTATTTCGTCCGCATAGACCCTTGGAAGGATGTATTCCCCATCCTCCATCATCGCCTGTGCCACGATGGCTTCGCGGGGTTCGCCTTTGGTATAGAAGTCCGCGACCAAAGGATAGGCGCTGCCCAACACCACGGTGAAGAGGAGGAGGTAGAGGTATTTTTTTGCCGCCAAATATCGGCGAAATCTGGAAAAACGCATTTCGTTCAGCAGTTAGCGTGCAGCGATGGAAGCACTATTTGGGGTACGTACCTGCGCGTCTGCGCCGGTCTGTATCTTTTTGTCGCGAGACACGTACCGGGAAGTTGCTCTCGGTACGTGCTATTTTTCACTCCGGGTGTGCCGTTCCCCTACATTCGGGCAGAAGCACCCCGAGCCCCATACCGGATCCTTGTCCGAGAAAGGCAGTACACTTGACTGCGCGCGGTTCCGCATCGGGAAGTCCGCCCGCTTTCGTCGGGGAGGGGTTCTCTATCTTGAATCCCGGGATGTCGAGACAGTAGTACAGGACGTCCCGCACCCGGTCGTACTGTCCTTTCGTGAAGCGGTCGCCGTACGTCCAGTCATAGTCCATCACGTTGGTAGAGAGGTACTTTTTCTGCTTTTCGCAGTCGTACCGGCTTCTGAGGGTACGCATCAGCTCACTGTTATTGAGGTCGATGGTATTGTTATTGGTCGCCACGGCGTTGGAGAACTCGGCTTGGTAGGCCACTCTGTTATAGCTGCCCGTGTCTTTCACGTGGTCGGAATCGATGCAGCTGTTAGCCATAACCAGACCTTTGTCTTTCACCTCCTCACCAAAGACGTGCATCAGACCCACGATGTGTCCGAGCTCGTGTGCTATGGTCTTGTAGGGGGTGTCCTTACCCTGAGGCAGATTGCGCTGCTGGAGCGGCTCGAAAATCTTGGAATTGATGACCACACAGTGGTTGTAATTCGGGAACTTGTCCACTCTCTTATCGTACACGGCCAGTCCCTCAATGGGATGGAAACCGGGCGCGTGCGGCAGATGTGCCACGCCAAGGGTCATTAGGTTCGGATCACCGTCCGGGCGGAAAGGGAATATATAGACATTGATGTACCTGCTGACGGGGAAACCCATCTCGTAGTACGTGCCACCGGGTTTGTCGTCCATTACCGCCTCGATCGCCAAATCCTTATCCGTGATTTCGTGCCGGATGATGCCCGCGGGTGTCAGCTGCTTACCCTCCGGATCCTGCGTGGCGAGGGAGAAGCGGAGATTGAGGTTCGTGAAAGGTCTGGGACCGTCCTCATAGTATCTGGGATCCCTACCCCACCCGCTCGGTTCCACGGGCCAACCTTTGTAGATATCGTTGACCTGATCAAGGATGCCTTGGAGTTGGGTCGAATTGATGGGATAATAGTCGTCGAGGTCATCCGTGGGGCTGTTCTTTTCTTGGAGACGCTTCTCGTTGTCAGCGTTGTAGAGGACGTGAAAGATGACTTTGAGGTCGTACTGCTGGTTGGAGATGTCTACGTTGCCGAAACCCTGGGTTACGTTCAGCGTCACGCTCTGTGCCCCGGTCGTTATTTCGACCGCTCCCTTGCGCTCGGTCTTGCCGAAATTGGGGTCAACTTTCACCGTCATACGGATCTGACCGTTCGCGGTGCCCCTGACGGCATTCGGATGGAGCCAATCCTCTGCCGATTTTGCCTCCCATGCCTCATTGGAGGAGACGATCACTTTGAGCGTGTCCCCGCTCGAAGAGGCGAAGAAGTCCGTTTGGCTCGCTTTCAGCTCGTCAAACGATGTGGTCGGCAGACACCCCGCCATCAAGGAGATGAGGACGAGAGCGAGTGTCGTGATGAGCGTGCAACGAAGGGCGTTTGTCGAAGTCATTGGGAGATTATTCGTAAGCTTTCTCAATAATTTCCCTGATTTTGTCCGGCATGCAGATGCCACCCTCTCCGAGTGTCGTACCGCGCTCTTTGAAGCGGCGCGCCACTTCTTCGCCCGTCTCGCGGGGTACTCCGCCTTCTTTCAGCGACGCGGGCAGTCCGAGGGAGCGGATGAATTGCTCTATGGCTTGCACAGTGGGTTCGAAGAGCTCTTCGTCCGTCTTCCCTTGAAGTCCGAAGACGCGGCGACCGAGTTGAGCCGTCTTAGCGAGCTTATGCGCCTTGAGGACGCGAAGCAATGAGGGCAGAATCATCACGAGGGAGACGCCGTGTGTGATGCCCAGGAGGGCGGTGAACTCGTGACCGATACGGTGCGTAGCCCAGTCCTGCTCGACACCCATACCGAGGAAGCCGTTAAGCCCCATTGTGGCCGAGAGCAGATACTCCGAAGCTACGTCATAGTCGTCATTTTTCTCGAGTCGGAGCGGAGCAAAGTCGAGGACATTAAGCAGCACACCCTCGGCCATACGATCCATCACTCCACTCTGCCCGGGGTAAGTGAGGTACTGCTCCAGGATGTGGACAAAGGTATCCGCGATACCGGCCGCCACCTGCTTGGGCGGGAGGGTGTACGTATAGGTCGGGTCAAGGAGCGAGAAGAGGGGGTACTCGGAGTAGAAGGCATATTTCTCGCCGAGGGCTCTATTGGAGATTACCGCCCCGCGGTTCATTTCAGAGCCGGTTGCGGGGACGGTGAGAACCGTACCCATGGGGACGAAGCCGTCGTACTCCCCGCTACGGACGATCTCCCAGGCGGAGAGGCGGGGTGTCCGGATGCCTGCCGCGATGAGTTTGGAGCCGTCAAGGACGGAGCCGCCACCCACTGCGAGAATGAAATCGATGCCCGTCTCGCGCCCCGTGGCGATGGCTCTCTCGAGCGTATGGACATCGGGGTTGGCCTCGATGCCGCCGAAAGGGACGACGTCGTAGCCTTCAAGGCTCGCCATCACGGTGTCATAGATGCCGTTTTTAATGACACTGCCGCCACCATAGGTAAGGAGGATCTTTCGGGTACCGTCGGGCAGGAGGTCTCTCAGCTTCCGGGAGACGCAATCTTTGCCGAAAACCAGTCTGGTCGGGTTTTTGAAGTCGAAGTTTCTCATATCCGTTTTACGCTCTTAGTTTGACTTATTTTTCGGTCTGTACCAAATTTTCTTCCCGGTCTGTACCCGGAGATCGTCCCGGTACGTACGGGGAGGATGCCTCGGTACGTACTTAACTTTTCTCGCGCTCCGTACACAGTTTATTGCGTACCTTGGGGGACTCTTCGCCGAGAAGTCGGGAGAGGAATCCGTTCATCTCTTTCTCCCACCCCTTCAGGAGCGGTTTGTCCATCACGGTCCACCCGCCGTCTACTTTGAAGATAGGCTTGCACTTCTCCGAGCTCAAGTCGGTGTAGAGGACGGTAAATGGTGTCTGAAAGATCTGCTGCTCGAAGTAACCCTCGTGCATCAGGGTCTCCACAAGTCTGCGAAGCAGTTCCCTTGCTTCCGTGCTTTTTTCGAGGATGGCATCGGGAGCCGGGGACTCTTCTTCCGGAGTCCAGGCATAGATCACGTCCTCGGAAGTAACCGTCTCGTCTTCGTCCGAGAGGGTCACTTCACCACTCGAGAAGTCGACCGTTATTTTGAGGGTATTGAGGACAAGGATGCCTGCTTTTTCGAGCTCTTTGTAGAAGTTGTCAAAGAGTTCGCGAAGGACTTTTTCTGTGGAAGAGTTGTCCATAAGATCAGGGGAAGACGATTAGTGAAGTTATTGGTGCCTCAGTTCTGCAAGACGAGCCTGCACTTTGGCGAGTTTCTCTGTGGCATCGGATTCTTTTTTCCGCTCCATATCGACGACCGCTTGGGGGGCATTAGCGACGAATTTCTCGTTCCTCAGCTTGCCTTGCACGGCCTTGAGGAAACCGAGGTAGTGCTTCTCCTCTCCTTCGAGCTTCGAGATCTCGGCTTCGATGTCCACGTGTCCGTCCACCGGCACACCGTAGGTCCCGGTGCCCACCATAAAGCGCTCAAGTGTGGCGCCCTCCTCGGCAGCGGGGAGGAAGTCGGTGATGCCGGCGAGCTTGGAGAGGACGGCTTTTTCGTCCACGCCGAGGATACCGTTCGGCACGATGAGTTTGAGCCCCTCTTTCGGCGAGATGCCTTTGGAGACACGGATATTACGGATGAAGGTGATCACCTCTCTGAGGTGATCCATCATTTCGAGGACAGACCGATCCGGTTCTCCGTACTCGGGCAGCTGACAAGTCATAATGCTCTCGCCCTCCTTACGGCTCCCCTGCGCCTGCCAGAGCTCCTCCGTAATAAAAGGCATAAAGGGATGGAGCAGGAGGAGCAGTTCCTCAAAGAACCGGTTCGTCGCGCTCATCGTCTCCGGATCCGTGGGCACCCCATAGGCGGGCTTCACGAGCTCAAGGTACACGCCGCTGAAATCGTCCTTAATCAGCCGGTACAGAAGCAGCATCGCGTCGCTGATACGGTACTTGGAGAAGTGGTCGGCAAGGATCGAAGCCGACTCCTTGAGAAGCTCACGAAACCACTTGATGGCAGCCTTAGATGCGTCCGTCTGAGCTACCTCCCCGCTTACCTTCCATCCCTGAATGAGGCGGAAAGAGTTCCAGATCTTATTGGAGAAATTGCGCCCTTGCTCGCACAGAGATTCGTCAAAGAGGATGTCGTTGCCGGCAGAGGCCGCGCTCATCAGCCCCATACGTACACCGTCGGCTCCGTAGAGGTCTATCAGTTTGATGGGATCCGGACTGTTGCCGAGCTGTTTGCTCATCTTCCGTCCCTGTTTGTCCCGCACTATCCCGGTGAGGTAGACGTTGCGGAAAGGCACTTCCCCACGGTACTCGATCCCCGCGATGATCATACGCGCGATCCAAAAGAAGAGTATATCCGGACCGCTGACGAGGTCGTTGGTGGGATAATAATAGTCGAGCTCGGCGTTATTTTTGTCCAAAGGCGAGCCGAAGACGCTCATAGGCCAGAGCCAGGAGGAGAACCAGGTATCCAAGGTGTCCGGGTCCTGGCGTAAGTCGTCAGCGGTGAGGGCATCGTCACCGGTCATCTTCCGAGCCTCGGCGAGAGCCACGTCGACTGTCTCGCCCACCACGACCTGACCGCCCGGGAGATAATAGGCGGGAATGCGGTGCCCCCAGTACAGCTGTCTGGAGATGTTCCAGTCCTTGATGTTTTCCATCCAAGAAGCGTAGATGCCTTTGAATCTCGGAGGTACGAGCTTCACCGTCTCATCCTCCATCACGGCTTTGTATGCCGGTTTGGAGAGGTCGCTCATCTTGAGGAACCACTGCATCGAGAGCTTGGGTTCGATGGGCACGTCGGTGCGCTCGGAGTAGCCCACGGCGTTCGTGTAGTCCTCGACTTTCTCCATCAGTCCGAGGTCGGAGAGCTCGCGGGCAAAAGCCTCCCGCACGTCGAAGCGATCCCGGCCTTCGTACTTACCTCCCGCGGCGTTGAGCGTGCCGTCGTCGTTAAAGACGTCTATGGCGGGAAGGTTATATTTCTGCCCCAGCATATAGTCGTTGATGTCGTGGCTGGGGGTGACTTTGAGGCATCCGGTACCGAACTCGATGTCTATGTAGTCATCTTCGATGATCGGTATCTCGCGTCCCACGGCAGGGACGATGACGTGCTTGCCTCTGAGCCAATGGTAGCGCTCGTCCTCAGGGTGGATGCAGACGGCGACGTCGCCGAAGATGGTCTCGGGGCGGGTGGTGGCGACGGTGATGAAGCGTCCTTTTTCCTCAGCCACTTCGTACTTGACGTAGTAGAGCTTGGAGTGGGCTTCTTTGTGGATCACCTCTTCGTCGCTGATGGCGGTCTTGGCCTTGGGGTCCCAGTTGACCATACGCACGCCGCGGTAAATCAGACCTTTGCGGTAGAGGTCGCAGAAGACCCCGATGACCCCACGGCTTCTCTCTTCGTCCATCGTGAATGCGGTGCGGTCCCAGTCGCAGGAGGCACCGATTTTCTTGAGCTGCTCGATGATGATACCACCGTGCTCGCGGGTCCAGTCCCAGACGTGTCCCAAGAACTCTTCGCGCGTGAGGTCGCTCTTTTGGATGCCCTCCTTGGCGAGCTTGGCGACCACTTTGGCCTCTGTGGCGATGGAGGCGTGATCGGTGCCGGGCACCCAAAGGGCATTGAACCCCGTCATACGGGCGCGCCGCACGAGGATGTCCTGAAGGGTATTATTGAGCATGTGACCCATGTGGAGTACGCCGGTGACATTGGGTGGCGGCATCACGATCGTGAAGGGCATCCTGCCATCCGGCTTGCTCGCAAAGAGCTTATGATCCATCCAATAGCTGTACCACTTGTCTTCCACGACCTTGGGGTCATATTTGGCGCTGAGTTCTTCGGACATACGTATGTGTATCTTGTTTCTTTGATCTGTGTAAGCTTGCCTCTTTTCGGGAAGAGGTATTCGTTTACAAAGATACACTTTTTTGGAGGTTAGTTTGCAGGTCAAAGCTTTTGGGCAATAGAATACTCCGGATGACGGAGTCTGTATCTCGATTTGTTTTCGGTCTGTGTCTCGATTCTTTTTGGTACAGACCGAGGCGTTCTTCCCGGTACGTGCAAGATTTCCGCCCACCCCGCCCTCCGTAAATCTCGCCATCTATGGGGAGAGGGACACCCGGACGGGTACCCAGTAGTGGGTATTTTGAGCAAAAAAAGCTTCTTTTACTCGTCTTTTTAGGAAATTTGCGCCGAGAGAAGCGCATCATTCGCGTCTTGATAGTTCATACTTTTTACCCCTATATTCATAATGAAAGACATCCAACCGATTTACCGGAAAACACTGCTCCTCCTCTGTGCGCTTTGCAGCTTCCTTCTCCCGGTCTTCGCCGCACCCGGGACTGCAGCCGGGGATAATGAACCCGGCACCGACACCAATATCGTCGGACACGTGGTGGACAAAGAAACGGGCGAGCACATCGCCGGCGTAACCATCTTCCTCAAAGGCACTTCCCACGGCGTCTCCACCGATGCCTCGGGTCACTACTTCCTCCGCAACATCAAACCCGGAACCTATACCCTCGTGATGCAGAGTATCGGCTACCGCGCCGAAGAGCGCAAAGTGACACTCGTCCTCGGGAAGACACTCGAAGTCAATTTCGAAGCCGTTCCCGATGCCCTCGGTCTCGACGAAGTGGTCGTCTCTGCCAATCGCCAGACCACGCTTCGCAAGGAGGCGCCCGTACTCGTGAGCGTACTGGACGACAAACTCTTTAAGATCGCCAACGCCGTCACCGTCTCGCAGGGACTTACTTTCCAGCCAGGTCTCCGGGTCGAAAACGACTGCCAAAACTGCGGCTTCAACCAAGTCCGCATCAACGGTCTCGACGGGCGCTACTCACAAATACTCATCGACTCGCGTCCTTCCTTCAGCGCACTTGCCGGAGTCTACGGCTTGGAGCAGATTCCCGCCAATATGGTGGATCGCATCGAAGTGATACGGGGCGGGGGATCGGCTCTCTACGGAGCCAACGCCATCGGAGGGGTCATCAACATCATCACCAAAGAGCCACTCTTCAACAGCTTCAACTTCACCGAAAACCTCACCCTCGCCGGAGGCAGGACTCCAGATAACACCGTCGGCTTCAACGGCACCATCGTAGGCGCAGACGGGCGTATCGGCGGGATGATTTTCGGACAAAACCGGAAACGCACGCCCTGGGATGCCAATGGCGACGGGTTCAGCGAACTGGGTCTCCTCAAAAGCAATGCCTTCGGCGGACGGATCTTCTTCCGCCCCACTTACCAAGACAAGATCAGCATCGAAGGACACTTCATTAAGGAAGAGCGGCGCGGGGGTGACCGTTTCGACCTGCCCGAGCACGCAGCCTCCGTCGCAGAGAGCATCGGTCACAACATCTACAGCGTCAATGCCAATTGGAACCACTTCACGGAAGACCGCATGGGTCAGCTCCAAGTCTACGGGGCAGCCGAGGTCATCGACCGCGCAAGTTACTACGGGGGCATCGGTGACGATAATGTGGGATCTCTCGGGCACATTCCCCTGGAAGAGTTCGGCACCAACTTCGGTCGCACCAAAAGCCGGACCTACGTCGGCGGAGTGCAGTACACCCATAAGTTCGACCGGCTTCTCTTCGCTCCCGCGCGCATTTTGGTGGGTGCAGAGTACAAGTACGACTCGCTCAAGGACAATATGCCGATCCGTGCCTGGGAAAAAGACGAGAAGACAGGAGAGAGCAAGAATCCCCCTACCAACCAATACATCCACAACGGTTCTCAGCTCGCCCAGATCGAGTGGTACAACGAAGACTTCACCGTACTCCTCGGTGGCCGGCTCGATGAGCACTCCCTCGTAAAGACGGAGGAAGGCGCTCTCCTGCCTATATTCTCGCCAAGGGCGACCCTCCGATACAACCCCACGGAACACATCAGTCTCCGCGCCACGTACGCTATGGGTTTCCGCGCACCGCAGGTCTTTGACGAAGACCTCCACGTAGCGGTCGTCGGAGGTGAGAGCCAGCGTATCGTGAATAGACCCGGTCTCAAGCCCGAGTACAGCCACAACGTAACCCTTTCCTCGGATATGTACTTCCACAGTGGAGAGTGGCAGGGAAATCTCCTTGTCGAAGGGTTCTACACCCGACTCCTCGGAGCTTTCACCAACGAAGAAATCGGCAGCAACGGTTCCTTCTCGCTCTACCAACGGGTCAACGGCTCCGGAGCCACCGTGGCAGGCATAAATCTTGAAGGTAAGCTCGCCTGGAAAAGCCTCTCGCTCCAAGCCGGCATCACTTACCACAAAAGCATTTGGGACGAAGCCCAGGAATGGGGCAGCCGTACCCTCCTCTCCGGCGAAACGGCAGACACCCCAAAGGACATCAATACCCTCGCGGACAACGGTCCGGAGAAACTCGAAGGCTTCTCTCCTGATGGCGAACTCCTCTCTCTCACTTCTCGCGAAATGCTCCGCACGCCCGACCTCTACGGCTACCTCACTGTGACATACAATCCCCTGAGGCATCTCACGCTGAGCGCGACACTCAATTACACCGGCTCCATGTACGCTCCGCACGTCATCGAAGTAGGTCGTCGTGCTGCCGTCATAGATGCCGACCTTGTCGCCGCAGGCAAGCGTCCCGACACTTCGCACAGCGAAAATGCACCCAGATGGGACAGGCTTGAGCACACGCCCGGGTTCTGGGATCTCGGAGCAAAAATCTCCTACGACTTCTCCCTCTTCAACACCGCGGGGCTGCAGCTCTACATCGGGGCAAACAACCTCCTAAACCAGTTCCAAAAAGACTTCGACTTCCGTGGATTCCGCGACAGCGCCTACATCTACGGACCCACACAGCCCTTCTCGATCTACACGGGGATCTCGATCTCCATCTGACACTTTTGCAAAGTTCTTTTTCACGAAAAGCACCGAAGCGGTTTATCACTTCGGTGCTTTTCATTTTCCCGAGAGATACAGACCGGGAAGAATTTTTCGGTCTGTGCAAAGTTTTCGGCTCATACGAGCCAAAAACTTTTTCCCGGTACGTACCAAATTCAGGCGGGCGACGAGGACACAAAAGTCGGAAGCCCTACCCCGGAAGTAGGTACCTGTTTCAGTCCCAAAAACCCATCGCATCGAGGACGTCGTCTTCGTCGTCCTTGGAGTAGTCCTCATCCGAAGCCGCGAACAACGTTTCGCCGCTCTCGCCGTCGTCCTCGTCGTCCATCCAGTCGAAGGTGTCTCCCGGACGCATAAAGTCGTCCAAGTCGCGCCTTTCCTTCTTTGTCGGTCTGCCCAGCCCTTTGGCTCTCGCCTGCATACCGCTCATCTTCTGCATCTCGATGAGGTCATATTCGGACTGAGGGGTAATGTTTTCGAGGAACTGAGGGACGAGCTTGGCTCCCACTCGGCTCGGGGGGATGCCGATGACTCGGAAAGAGTAGGTGACGGGCGGCTTGCGCACCTTGACGACGTCGCCCTCCTTGACGGGCGACGAGGGCTTGGCAATTGTGTCGCCAATCCGTACACGGCTGTTTTTAATCGCCGTGGCAGCCACGGAGCGGGTCTTGTATATGCGGACGCTCCAGAGCCATTTGTCGATACGTGTTTGGCTCATGGCTCTTCCTTCCGGTGTTTGTTGAACGCATTCATCGTCCGCTCCAGTCCCGCGAGGACGAAACTCTTAATCGTCTCGGATGCCGTATGGAGCAGATCGGGCATCTCGGCGCGTTCCTCGGGGGCAAACCTCTCGAGTACGAAGTCGATCTGTCCCCCTCTCGGGAAATCGTTGCCGATGCCGAAGCGGAGACGCGGATACTTATTCGTGCCGAGCATTTCTTCGATGTTCTTTAGCCCGTTATGCCCCCCTGCACTACCCCGACCTTTGAGCCGGAGCGTACCGAAAGGCAGAGCAAGGTCGTCGACGAGGACGAGGATATTCTCCGGTGCCACCTCTTCGACCTTGACCCAGTGACGAACTGCGTTGCCGGAGAGGTTCATATAGGTGTCCGGCTTGAGGAGTACGACGAGCTTGTTTTTGATACGGCCTTTGGCCACGGCACCGAAGCGGGCGGGGGCAAAAGAGAGCCCGAGGTCTCGGGCGAGTTCGTCTATGATGAGGAAACCGGCGTTGTGCCGGGTGCCGTCGTACTCCGCACCGATATTGCCGAGACCGACGATGAGGTACTTATTTTCGTTCATGAGGGGTAGTTTTTCAAGTACAGTTCTGCCACTTCTTCGAGCTCGGCATACCACTTCTCCCCAAAAGCGCTCGTAAGGGGGGCTTTTAGGAACTGATACAGCCTGACGCCTTTTGCCCGACCGAGTTTGCGCGCGGGTTCGCAGATGGGCTTCCAGCGGTGGTAGTTGACGGCTACCATTTCGCCAACCATAGAGAGGCGGACGGGGTAGAGGTAGCACGAGATGGGCTTAAAGAAAGAGGGGCTCACACCCTCGGTGTGTCCTTTTTCAAAGGCACAGCGCGCCGAGCCGTCTTTTTCAAAGCAGGTAAAAGCGCACTCCCGTCCGCGGAAAAGGGTCGTAAGCCGGTCTCCGTCACTGTCGGTGTAGGCGAAACCGCGCTTTTCGACCTCTCGGACAGCCTCATTTCTGAGGTATCGCTTGATGTCGGGAAAAGCTTCTCTCATTGATGCCTCTTCACCCCCCGAGACCGGCGCACCTCCGTCGCCCTCGATGCAACAAGCGCCTTTGCAGGCCTCGAGATCGCAGACGAAAAAAGTGGTGATCACGTCCGAAGAGACAAGTGTGCCTTGGATGTCGATAATGGCAGGACCCATATAGGATTTTTGCGATTGGAAGAGATAAACTCAAAGTCGGTGCCGAGCCCCTTGAAAGAGAGGTACAGACCGAAAAATATTTTTCGCCCAAGCCGAAATTTACCCCCGGTACGGACGTAGGAAATCGTCTCGGTCCGTACCAAAAACGAGCCCGGGATAAGGCGCCACTCGTGACGACCTCTCCCGGACTTGTAGGATGGGGTGAAGGGAAGCTCCCTTAGGCTTCTGCAGGTGCTTCTTCGTCTTCCTCTGCTCCTTCTTCGGATGCCTGACCGACACCGGCGCTGCGGGCTGCACGAGTGGTGCGGACAGCGGCTACGACAGCAGCTTTGGCGTTAAGCACTTCGAGACCCTCGAAAGAAACCTGTCCCACTTTCATCGTCTTACCGAGACCGAGCGTGGAGACGTCGATGTGGAGCTGTTCGGGGATGTCCTTGTAGAAGCCTTTCACTTTGAGCTTGCGCATATCGAGGTTGAGCTTACCACCGGCGCGGACACCGACGGGGAAACCGTCGAGTACCACGGGCACTTCCATAGTCACGGGCTTGTCTGCAAAGACTTCGAGGAAGTCGATGTGGAGGATTTCGTCCGTAACGGGGTGGAACTGGAGCTCCTGGATGATACACTTCCTTTCCTTACCGTCGATGGAGAGGTTGACGAGGTAGATATCCGGCGTGTAGATGAGGTTGCGGAGATCGTCCTTCTTGACCGTGATATTGATGTGGTCTTCTCCGCCATAGATGTTTGCGGGGATGAGACCCTCCTTGCGGAGCTTCTTCATTTCGCGCTTGCCGAGGACATCACGCTTCGTCGCGCTAAGAGCGTATTCTTTCATGATTTAAGTCTAAGTGTATGTGTTACTCAAAAACCGGACCGGACGGGTGTCCGTGTCGTCCGTTTTCCCATCACACGTTGCAGACCGCTTTTCCCATTGAGAGGGATGATTGTCTGCGCCTCGCTTTGGGAGGTATTTCGTTTACGCTTCGGCGTTTTCGGAAGCTTCGGCTGCACCTTCTTCGCCTTCGACCTCTTCGGCACCTTCGGCCTCAGCGTCGGCGTTTTCGGCAGCGAGCTTGCGCTCCTTCTCAGCCTGACGTGCTGCTTCTTCAGCCTTGGCCTGAGCCTTGGCGGCAGCTATCTCGGCAGCATTTTCGCTCTCGACGATGACGGGAACCTCGACCGTAATGTCACGGTGAAGACGTACCTTCGCCACGTATTCGCCGATCTCTTTGATGCCGCCTTGGAGTTGGAGCATTTTGCGGTTGACTTCAAAACCTTGGGCTTCGAGATTGTCGGCCACCATAGCAGCGGTAACGGAGCCATAGATGGTGCCGGTATTGCTCGTCTTGACGAGGAGGTTCGCTTTGGCGCCTTCGAGTTTGTCGGCAAGGGCTTGAGCGTCTGCCTTTTCTTTCGCGAGTTTGCGCTCTTGCTGGCGCATGTTTTCGGCCAAGACCTTCAGGGAGGTTTCGTTCGCGATGACGGCCTTGCCTTGCGGGATTAGAAAGTTCCTGCCATACCCGGGTCTTACTTCGACGATGTCGTTTTTGAAGCCGAGATTGGAGATGTCTTCTTTCAAAATAATCTTCATAGAGTATATTCTGTCTCCTGATGTGAATGTTTCGTGTAAGTAGTCTCCCGGGGTTTAGTCGAGCAGGTCGGCAACGTAGGGGAGGAGTGCCAAGTGGCGGGCGCGCTTCACAGCGGTAGCGACGCGGCGTTGGAACTTGAGGGAGTTGCCGGTGATACGGCGGGGGAGGATTTTGCCCTGTTCGTTGAGGAACTTCTTAAGGAACTCGGGGTCCTTGTAGTCCACATACTTGATGCCTGCTTTCTTGAAGCGGCAGTATTTCTTGGGCTGGGTAAGGTGGGTACGGCGACGTTTGGTATTTTGGCGTCCGCCTTTCTTGTCTTGTGCCATTGTGTGCTAATCTAAGAGGTGGTCTTACTGTTCTACGTTTGCTTCGACTTCTGCGGAGCCTTCGGCATTTTCAGCCGCTGCAGCTGCGGAGCCTTCGGTCTTTCCGGAGCGGATTTTGCGACGCTTTTCGGCATATTCGTGCGCAAACTTGTCCTGCTTGAAAGTGAGGAAGCGGATGACGTTGTCGTCACGGCGGTAGTTGACTTCGAGTTTGTCGACGAAGTCTCCTTCTGCGTCAAACTCTACGAAGACGTAATAGCCGGCAGACAGCCTCTTGATGGGGTATGCGAGCTTGCGCTGACCCCACTCTTCTTTGTTCACGACGGTACCGCCGTTGTCGGTGATCATACCGGTGAACTTGTCTACCGTTTCCTTTGTCTGGTCGGCAGACAAAACGGGACTTAGAATGAAAACGGTTTCGTAATGATTCATTTGTTTTGTTACTCTTAACCTTATTAGGGGTTTGAAAAATAATGATTTAGCGACCGCAAAGGTACTATTTTTTTACTTTCACGCAAAATTTATTTTCCTCTCCCGTCGAAAAAATTGCACCTCAAGGGCTTTCCAAAACGAGATACAGACCGAGGCAATCTTCCCGGTCCGTATCTTTTTGCGACGAGACCCGTACCGGGACGACCTCAAGATACAGGCCGAGATTACCCCCTCATTTTAGTCGTACAGAGGACGGGTGACGAGGTCATGAAAGAGATCTGCAAAAGCAGAAGCACACGCCCCCGCAAAAGCCTTGCCCTTTTCCTCCGTTGCTCGGCGCGGATCGCCCACACCGGTGTCTTTGCTGATTTTACTCCAGTCACGCGGTGTCCACGCCACCCCTTTGCGGAGCGCGTCGGAAGCAAATGTCGCGGATGCCCCGTCGCCTGCTTCCGAGAGGTCGACGTAGTCCGGATGGTAGTGCATCATCACGGAGGTCTCCAGCTCGTCCGCATGGTCGCCGACGATGTCGAAGTATCCCTCCGGCTTCACCGCACGGTACCACTCGCCCGCGAAGACGAGGAAGTCCGGCAGATCGAATGCGAGGTCGCGAATCATCCCCTTGAAGGAGTTGCCGCCGTGACCATTGATGACGACGAGTTTCCTCACTCCCTGCCGGTAGAGCGCGCAGACGATGTCCCGGAAGACGGCGATCTGCGTCTCCTGCCGGAAATGGATGCAGAAAGGGAGGTCGAACTGCCCCGGGTTATGCGACCCAAGAGGCATAGCGGGCATCACGACACAACGGTGTCCGTACTTCTCGCGCGCCAGGCGTGCGGCATCAAGAGCCACGTCACGGGCGAGAAGTGCGTCCGTAAGGTAAGGGAGGTGGAGGTTATGCGGCTCGATGGCGCCCCACGGGAGGACGACGAGGTCGGGAACAAGGTCTTTCATTCCGCAGAGGTTGGCGGAAGTGAGGTCGAGACAATCTGCCATAAACGTTTGTTTTACGGAAAAGGAGACACAGGCACCCCGTATCTCCTTTCCCGGTATCCTTAGAAGTTGTTGAGACTGATCGCGAGTTTGTCATCGTAGCGGATCTGCTCGGCGAGGAGGGTTTTCTCCATAGCCTTGCGGACGGCGCGGTACTTGGGATCGTCGTAGAGGTTATGGAGCTCCGCGGGGTCTTCCTTGAGGTCGTAAAGCTCCCAGAAGTCGCCCTTATCATAAAAATGCATCAGTTTGTAGCGATCGGTGCGTACCCCGTAATGCCGCATCACCATATGCTCCGCGGGATATTCGTAGAAGTGGTAGTACAGTGCGTCTCGACCGGGGAGCTGCTTCTCGCCCCTTAGGAGCGGCATCAGGCTCTTGCCCTGCATATCCGCGGGAATAGGTACGCCTGCAGCATCGAGGACGGTGGGGGCGATGTCGATGTTTTGGACAAGTTCGCCGATCACTCCACGTGCGTCCAAACCTTTCGGCAGGTGCATAATGAGCGGAGTGCGGAAGCTCTCTTCGTACATAAATCGCTTATCGAACCAGCCATGCTCGCCCATATAGAAGCCTTGATCGGACATATACATCACGATAGTCGTGTCGAGCAGACCTTCCTTCTCAAGGTAGTCCATCACACGCCCGATGCTCTCATCCATTGCGTAGACCACTTTGGCATAGTCGCGCATATAGCGTTGGTACTTCCAGAGTGCTTCCTCCTTTTCGGATCGTTTCTTCGAGTTGTACTCGGCAATAATTTTGTCGTAAAAGGCCCGGTACTCTTTTTGTCCTTCGGGACTGAGGCGGTTGACGAGTCCGGTGTACCGTGCTGCGAGATCGGTTTCCGGTGTTTTTTGCTCCACCTTTACGTCATAAGCTATATCCATATCCCGTCCGATGCGCATCTCCGCGTGTTCGGCCGCGGGACGCCCGGCGTAGTCGTCGAAGAAAGTCTCGGGGACGGGGAACGTGGTGTCCTCAAACTTTTCCAAATCCTTTACCCTCGGGAGCCAGTCACGGTGTACCGCCTTATGCTCGATCCACAGGAAGAAAGGCTTCGACGGGTCGCGCCGCTCTTTCAACCAGGCAAGGGACTTGTCCGCCACGAGATCCGTGGCATAGCCTTTGTTGGGGATGGTGTCATTGGGAGCGATGATGGTGTTTGAATTGTAGTATTCGCCCTGCCCCGGGAAGATCTCCCAGTAGTCGAAGCCCTGAGGAAGGCTCTCGAGGTGCCATTTGCCGACGACGGCCGTCTGGTATCCTGCGGCGTGGAGGAGCTTTGGAAAAGTCTGCTGATCTCCGTCGAAGTGGGAGTTGACGTTTTGGAGGTAGCCGTTCTTGTGGGAGTGCTTGCCGGTGATGGTGCAGGCGCGTGAGGGTCCCGAGATCGAGTTGGCGACGAAACTGTTGTCAAACCGCACGCCACCCTCTGCGATGCGGTCGATGCCGGGTGTCTTCATCAGTCCGCCGTAGCACGACATCATCTGATAAGCGTGGTCGTCGCTCTCGATAATGACGACGTTGTAGTGTCCGGCTTCTTGTGCCAAGGCTTTCTGAAAGGCCGGAGAGAGCGCAGCGGCTCCCGCGATGAGTGAAAGATATTCTGTTTTCATTATTGTAAAAAAGTAAGTATGGGTTCTGTGGAGGATATTTTTTTGCACGTACCGGGGAGATCTTCAGGTACAGGTCGGGAAGGGAAGCCGGTACAGACCGAGAAAAGTTTTTCGACCCGTACCAAAATCGAGGTCAGAACCGGTACCCGAGCGTGACGAACATCGTCTGAGTCGTCGTCTTCTCCGACCTCAGGTAATCGGCACTTTCGCCCATATTTTGGAGCCCTACTTGGACGCCGAATCCGAGCTGTACCCGCATATACTCGACGCCGAAGCCCCCTTGGAAGCCCCAGTCGAACCGGTTGTAGCCCGCCTTGAAGGGGTCAAGCTCCGTCACGTGCTCCGAGCCCTCACCCTTAATGCGGTAGAAGTTGAGGTTGGAAATCTTCCCGCTCACGCCGTAAGCCAAATACGGCCCTACATTTATATAGCAGCTGAAGGCGGGATTCACCCTGAACCCCAGTTGTGCCAAGACGGGAACCTCCAAGTAATTCAGCTCCACAGGGTAGAGTTCAAGCCCGGGACCGGGGGTGTCCGGATCGATGGCGTAGAGCATCCCCTCATTCGAGGCTGTGAGCCCTTCTGCCGAGTAGTACAGGCCGGGCTTGAGGGAGAAGTACACGCCTACGCGGTCCATAAGTATGAGGTCGGCATCCACCCCTGCCCGGAATCGGTGCATTGGGCGGTAATACCCGTAGTCCTCTTTTTGATCGAGAGGAGTACTCACTTGGTACCCGGCAGTGGTTATGAGGGAGACCTTGCGGTGCTGGCCGGAGGCAGTGAGAGCAAGAAGAACCGCCCCGAGGAGGAGGAAAATCTTTTTCATAAAGCTGTAACTGATGTGGAATGTGTGGAAAGCCTTCCTTCCGCAAAGATACTTTTTTCTTAGTACCTTTGGAACACGCAAAGGACAGAACTTGATAGAAACCAAGCTTTATGGAGGACAAACGCCCCAAAATATCTTTCATCGTGCCGGTGTACAAGGTCGAAAAGTACCTCCCCGGGTGCATTGAGAGCATCATCGGTCAGACTTATTCCGATTTTGAAGTCATCCTGATAGACGACGGCTCGCCCGACCGGTGCGGGGAAATCTGCGACGAATATGCGGCAAAAGACGCGAGGATAAAAGTCATCCACCAAAACAACGGGGGACTGAGCAGGGCACGGAACCGGGGTATGGATGAGGCACAAGGGGAGTACCTGTGGTTCGTCGACTCGGACGATTACATCACAGAGGGCTGTCTGTCCAACATCGTCCACCAGCTCGAAGGACAGGATCTGGATATGCTCATCCTGTCCTATCTCCTCGACTTCGAAGAGGTCGGCAATAAGGAACTCGTCAAAAACAGAGGCGGTGCCGATATCATCACAGGTGAGGACTACGTCAAAGGGGACTACTACGAGGCTTTTGCCTGGCTCAAGGTGACACGCGCCTCCGTATTTAAGGCGCACAACCTCCGCTTTCACGAGGGGCTGCAGTACGAAGACATCCAACTGATGCCTTTCCTGATGCGTCATGTGGAGCGGCTTGCCTTCTCCAACCTCGAAGACGGAGCCTACTGCTACCGCATCCGACCCGGCAGCATCACGACGACAACGGATGTCGATAAGCAAAAGCGTCAGATAGGGATGTGTTTCGAGATCGAAGAGACCTGGCGGGAAGCCTTCGACCTGGACAATCCGCCGAAAGGAAGCTACGACCACACCGTAAAAAGCAGACTGCTCAAACTGCTTCACTCCCTCCTCATCAGTATGGTGATCCGCTCCGGGATGAGCTTGTCAGAGAAAAACGCAGTCTATAAGGAACTCATCCGCCGCGGCATCCTCCTCAAAGACATCAAAGGCACCCTCCAGCTCTTCAATAACGAACCCACCAAACAGCTCGTCCTCTACCGTATACTTGCTTTCAGTCCCCGGCTCTTCAACGCCTATTCTTGGATCAGGGACGAAATCGGAGGCAAGCTCCTTCGCTCCAGAAATTAGATACGTACCGGGGAGACATTTTTGTACGGATCAAGAATTTCTCCGCGTACAGACCGAAAAAATATTTTTGCACGAACCGAAATCGCCGGCAGTCTGCACAAAAAAAGCGTCGGGGAGCGGTCTCCCCGACGCTTTTTACTCAGGTTGGTCGGGATAGGCAGACTCGAACTGCCGACCTCCACGTCCCGAACGTGGCGCGCTAACCAACTGTGCTACATCCCGATTTTTTGTCCTCCGAAAAGGGCTTCTCCTTGAAAGGTGCGACAAAGTTACTACAAATTTGGCTAACTTTGTAAGGTCAAGCATCGGAAAAACGCTTGACCTTGTTTTTTTAATGGTGCCGGAGCGGGCTCAGAGTGCTCTATGGCACGCAAAAGGCAGTTTTTTCAGACCGAAATGCAGAACGTAGTCATAGAGGGGCTCACTTTTAAGCCCTACCTTCTGGAGAGTCAAATAGAACCGGAGATCAAACGGGTGGCACGCGAGATTGAGCGAGACCTCGGCGACTTGGATCCGCTCTTCATCTGTATCCTCAACGGAGCCTTTATGTTTGCAAGCGACCTCACCAAGGAGCTCGAAAAGCCGTACGAACTCTCGTTCGCCAAGTATTCGTCCTACAACGGAGGGCTCTACTCCACCGGCGTACTGAACGAAGTGATGAAGCCCCAGGCCGATCTCACGGGACGCACCGTGGTCATCCTCGAAGACCTCATAGACACCGGCTTCACCCTCACCAAGGTCGTCGACCTCTATATGCAGAGGGGCGCCAAGGAGGTCAAGATAGCCGTTATGCTCTCCAAGCCCGATGCCCACAAGGACGCACTCATCCGCCCCGACTACGTGGGACTCGAGATTCCCAACGACTTCATCCTCGGACGCGGGCTCGACTATATGGGACGCGGACGGATGTTTCGGGACATATACGTCAAAATAGACACCGAAGAAGAGGCCTAAAACGCCCCTTAATCAATCCATAACAAAAACATACGTTTATGTTGAATCTTCTGATATTCGGAGCTCCCGGCTCCGGCAAAGGCACCCAGAGCGCTTTCATCAAAGCTCACTACAACCTCGACCATGTCTCCACGGGAGATATGCTCAGAGGCGAAATAAAAGCAGGCTCCGAGGTAGGCAAAAAGGCGGCAGCCATCATCGAGCGTGGCGCACTCGTCTCCGACGACATCATAAGCGAGATGCTCCGCAAGCGAGTTTCCGGCAGAAACACCGGAAATGACGGCTTCATCTTCGACGGCTATCCCCGTACCATCCGTCAGGCAGAGACACTCGAAGAGATCCTCTCCGACCACGGAACCGCCGTCACCGCTCTCGTCGAACTCAGAGTGCCGGAGGAAGAACTCATCACCCGCATCATAGAGCGCGGCAAAATCTCGGGACGGGCGGACGACAACGAGACAAGCGTCAAAGAGCGCCTCTCGGTCTACCACCGTGAGACGGAGCCTGTGATCGATTTCTACAAAAGACAGGGCAAAGTCATCGTCATCGACGGCACCGGCTCCATCGAGGAAATCACTCGGCGCATCACGAACGGCATCGACGCATTTGTCCGTAAAGCATAAGGCAAAAATAACGCCCGCCCTCGTCCTCCCCATATAAAGCACTATGGCAGAAACCAACTTCGTAGACTACGTCAAAATATACTGCCGATCCGGTCGCGGCGGTGCCGGCGCTTCGCACTTCCGTAGAGAAAAGTACACCCCGAAAGGCGGCCCGGACGGAGGCAACGGCGGACGCGGGGGCGACATCTACCTCCGTGGAAACCGGAACCACTGGACACTCCTTGCCCTAAGGTACGACCGCCACATCTTCGCCACAGACGGGGAACACGGCTCATCCAACAAGTCAACAGGCAAGGACGGCGAAGACGTCTACATCGACGTCCCGCTCGGCACGGTCTGCTACAACGCCGTGACGGGAGACTTCGTCTGCGAAGTGCAGGAAGACGGGGAGGAAATCCTGCTTCTCAAGGGAGGGCGCGGAGGGCTCGGCAACTACAACTTCGCCACGCCCACCAATCAGGCACCCCGCTATGCCCAGCCCGGAGAACCCCACCAAGAGATGGAAGTCGTCCTCCAGCTCAAGCTTCTCGCCGATGTGGGACTCGTAGGCTTCCCTAACGCAGGCAAGTCCACGCTCCTCTCTTCCATCTCCGCCGCACGCCCCAAGATCGCGGACTATCCTTTCACGACCTTGGAGCCTCAGCTCGGCATAGTAGAGTACCGCGACGGGCGCTCTTTCGTGATGGCGGACATCCCCGGCATCATAGAGGGTGCCGCGGAAGGTCGGGGACTCGGACTGCGCTTCCTCCGCCACATCGAGCGCAACTCCGCGCTCCTTTTCCTCGTCCCTGCGGACACCGACGACATCAAGAAAGCGTACGAGATCTTGCTCTCTGAGCTTGAGCGGTACAATCCGGAACTGCTGGACAAAAACCGCATCCTCGGAGTGAGCAAAAGTGACCTCATCGACGAAGAACTCGAAGAGATGCTCAAGGAGACCCTCCCCCGGGATCTGCCGTGCGTCTTCTTCTCCTCCGTCTCCGGCAGAGGCACCACCGAGCTCAAAGACCTTATTTGGAACAGTATCACGGTCAATAACCTCCACGACGTCTCCCCCATCGTACACCAAAATATGCGTCTCACCCTCGACGGACGTGCAGCCGAAGAGGACGAAGAGGAGTTTGAAGCCCGGATAGAGAAAGAGGAGGGCAAAGACGACGAAGAGGCGTAAAAAGGAGATACAGACCGGGAAGATCGCGAGACACAGACCGGCGAGACAAGTTCGGTACGGGTCTCCTATCATCGAGATACAAACCGAAATTCAACCGCGACACACGCCTCTTTTCACAAGACAAAAATACGAGAGATCGAAAACAGACAGGCTATGCAAAATAACAGAGTACGCGTGCGCTTTGCCCCCTCGCCCACCGGCACACTCCACATCGGCGGGGTAAGGACAGCGCTCTACAACTACCTTTTTGCCAAACAGCACGGAGGCGACTTCCTACTCCGCATCGAAGACACCGACTCCCAACGCTTCGTCCCCGGAGCCGAAGAGTACATCATCGAAGCACTCCGCTGGCTCGGCATCCCGCCCAACGAAGGGGTGAGCGCAGGCGGTGACCTCGGTCCCTACCGTCAGAGCGAGAGACGCGATATTTACCGGAAATACGTGGACTACCTCCTCGCAGAGGGCAAAGGGTACAAAGCCTACGATACGCCCGAAGAGCTGGACGCAGTCCGGAAGAGTGTCCCCAACTTCCAGTACGATGCCTCCACCCGTCTCTCTATGAAGAACTCCCTTGCCCTCTCCCCGGAGGAGTGCCGGAAGCTGGAGGAAGAAGGCGTGCCTTTCGTCCTCAGGCTTAAAATAGAGCCTGGCGAAGACATCACCGTCCACGACCTCATCCGCGGCGACGTGACGATCAACTCCTCCATCCTCGACGACAAAGTCCTCTACAAGCAGGCAGACGACCTCCCTACCTACCACCTCGCAAACATCGTGGACGATCACTTGATGCAGGTCACCCACGTCATCAGAGGCGAAGAGTGGCTCCCGTCGGCTCCGCTTCACGTCCTCCTCTACCGTGCCCTCGGCTGGGCGGACGAGATGCCCGCTTTTGCACACCTGCCGCTTATCTTGAAGCCGGAAGGATCCGGCAAACTCTCCAAGCGCGACGGCGACCGCCTCGGGTTCCCCGTCTTCCCCCTCCAGTGGGACAACCCCGACGGCTCGTTCAGTATGGGATACCGCGAGAGCGGCTATCTGCCCGAAGCGGTCGTGAACTTCCTGGCGTTCCTCGGCTGGAACCCCGGCACGGAGCAGGAGATTATGTCGATGGACGAACTCGTGGAAGCCTTCCGCCTCGAAAACGTCTCCAAGAGCGGAGCCAAGTTTGATTACGAAAAAGCGCGGTGGTTCAACCACAAGTACGTCCAGGACTATCCCATAGCCGAATTGGCAGAGCTGTCGGTGCCGTTCCTCCACAAAGTCGGTCTCGACATTGACCCCGACCGTCTCGCTCCCGCCCTTATGCTCATCAAGGACCGCATCACCCTCCTCAGCGACGTCCCCGGGCAAGTGTCCTACCTCTTCGTCGCGCCTGACGAATACGACCCCGCGGTAGTGAAGAAGAGATGGAAAGCCTCCACTCCCGAGCACCTCGAAGGGTTCATCGCCCTCCTTGACGAATATGACGAAGAGATAGACCCCGCCCGGCTCGAAGAGCGTGCCACGACCTGGCTCGAAGAAAAGGGGTATGGGATGGGTGCCGTGATGAATGCCCTCCGCCTTGCCCTCGTCGGTAAGTCTATGGGGCCGCACATCTTCGACATCATCGCTTTCCTCGGTAAGACAGAGACGGTGACCCGCATCCGTAGAGCGCTCCGGGCGCTCTCCTAATCTGCCCTTCACCTGACACGAGATGACCGGACACCCCCTTTCAAGGCTCCTCTATAACCTCGGCACGGGCGCCTACTTCCTCGGCATCCGTCTCGCCGCGCCTTTCAACCCCAAAGCCCGCCTTATGACGGAGGGCAGGAAAGAGACAATCGAACGACTTCGGGAAAAGCGGAAGCCCTCCGACAGATATCTCTGGATGCATGCTTCCTCGCTCGGGGAGTTCGAGCAAGGTCGTCCGGTCATTGAGGCCGTCAAAAAGGCGCACCCCGGGTATAAGATCTGCCTCACCTTCTTCTCGCCCTCGGGCTATGAGGTCCGAAAAGACTATCCCCTTGCAGACATCGTCGTCTACCTGCCCTTCGACGGGAGTAAGGATCTCGAAGCCTTCGTCCGTCTTTTGTCGCCCGAAATCGTCCTCTTCGTCAAGTATGAGTTTTGGCTCGGCACGCTCTCCCTTTTGCGCCGGATGGGCATCCCTACGTACCTCATTTCGGCCAAGTTTCGCCCGGGGCAGCCGTTCTTCAAACCCTGGGGAGCGATCTTCAGGGAGGCGCTCGGTGCGTTCAAGGAGATTTTCGTCCAGGAGCAAGGCTCTGCCGACCTTCTGGCAAGTATCGGCGTGACGAACGTCACCGTGGCGGGTGACACCCGTGCCGACCGCGTCATCGAGATCGCAAGGAATCCCGCCCGTGTTCCCATTGTGGAAAAGTTTGCTTCCGAAGCCCGAGAAAAAGGTCTACCCGTCCTTGTCGTGGGCAGCTCTTGGGACAAGGACGAAGAGCGGTACCTGCCTTTCTTGAAAAAGCACAGGGACGAAATGCGCGTCATCATAGCACCCCACGAAATCGGCGGGGAGCGTCTTCGAAACCTTGAGGGCACGGTCCCGCCACTCAAGTCGCACCTCTTCTCACAAGGTGAAGCACCGGTCGGGACGGAAGTCCTCGTCATCGATCGGATAGGGCTTCTCTCCAGTATCTACGCCTATGCCGACTTCGCCTACATCGGCGGAGGGTTCGGGGCGGGGATTCACAACATCCTCGAACCCGCGGTCTACGGTCTACCCGTCGTCTTCGGTCCCGGACACGGGAAATTTGCCGAAGCGGGTGCCTTGATCAAAAAGGGCGGAGCCTTCAGCTACGAAACGGAGGAGGATCTGGCGACAATTCTGGAGAAGTTGCTTACAGACGGGGATTTCAGGCAGAGAGCGGGTCAGGCTTCGGCGGACTTTCTCAGGGAAAACTCCGGAGCCACCCGTCTCATCCTCTCCCGTATTTTCGGATAAAAGGGGTTGAGACCTTTACCTCCATCTGAGGTACTCTGCAAAGCTCTCGTCAGTAATCGATTTTTTTGGCGTCGCGGGCGATGCGCTTCTCTTCGCGCTCTTTGATGGCGGCTCGCTTGTCGTACTCCTTTTTACCTTTGGCTATGCCGATCTCCATTTTGGCAAGCCCCCGGTCGTTAATGAAGAGTCTGAGCGGGATAATGGTGAGTCCCACATCTTTGGAGGCGGCTTCGAGCTCCCGTATTTCGCGCTTATTGAGGAGAAGCTTGCGGTCACGCTTAGGGACGTGGTTATTGTAGCTGCCGAAGAAGTACTCTGCGATGTACATATTTTTGACCCAGACCTCACCATTCGAGACCAGGCAGAAAGTATCCACGAGCGATGCTTTACCGCCACGTATGGACTTAATCTCCGTGCCGTAAAGCACGATGCCTGCGGTAAAAGTGTCGAGGATCTCGTAGTCGAAAGTCGCGCGCTTGTTGCGGATAACGCCCGGCTTTGTATTGGCTTTCTTCTTTCCCATTTTTGTGCCTTCTCCAAATTTTTATCAGGAACCACAAAGGTACCGTTTTTTCGGATAGCGTCTCATCCTCTGCCGGACTGCACCCCGTAGGCATACAGCCCGGAGATCGTCATCATTTTGGTACGTACCGGGAAGGGAAGGAGACACAGACCGAAATTTTGTCCGGACACAGACCGGGAAGGATGCCTCGGTACGTGCAAAAAATTTCCCCGGGACACCTATCTAAAAAAGTGGTATCTTTGTATGAGATAAAATAATACGAGAACTCCGACAAGAACGTGAAGATACAAGCCCCAAAGAAAAAGATCCTGTACATAGCGCAAGAAATTGCGCCCTATCACATTGAGTCCTTTGGCGAAAGCTCTGCAGTCCTGCCCCTCGGTATGATGGAAAAAGGCGCGGACATTCGGGTTTTTATGCCGAACTACGGGAGCATCAACGAGCGCAGGCACCAGTTGCACGAAGTCATCAGACTCTCCGGCATCAACCAGACGGTCAACGACCACGTCTATCCCCTGATCGTCAAAGTGGCCAACTTGATGCCTCAAAGGATGCAGGTCTACTTCATCGATTCAAGCGAACTCTTCTCCGCCCGCAGAGAGGGTTCCGTCTTCGACGGCAACGGGGAGCCGTACAAAGACAACGCAGACAGGAGCGTATTTTTCATCCGTGGTGTCTTTGAGACAGTCCGCAAACTCCGGTGGATTCCCGACATCATCCATTGTCAGGGCTGGTTCTCAGGTCTCGCACCCCTGTATCTCCGCACCGTACTCAAGGACGATCCCACGCTCTCGGGCGCCAAAATCGTCTTCTCGCTCTACAACAGTGGCGCAGAGGTGCCTTTCGGCGAAAGCCTCGCGGGTGTCCTTAAGTACGACGGCATCACCAATCCCTTCCTCAAAGACGGGGTCGTCCCGGACAGGGAAACGCTCTACAAACTCATCATCGGTCACGTCGACGGCATCGTCCTCTCCGGAGAAGAGATCAAGAGCGACCTCGTCAAACTGGTGGACGAGTCCGGCAAGAAAAACATCGAATACATCCCGAACGAGACTCCGATAGAAGTTATGAAAGACTTTTACGACGACTTGATCGGCAAAACGGAGAAATAACGACTGTTTTTTGCGCATAATTTGCTACCTTAGCACCTCGGTGGATCGCAGGTCGCGGTTTCCATCCCGGACAAAAAGAGGATTTTCACACTTATGAAATATCAACCCGCACGCCATATATTCGGGCAGACACTGCCCACACTTCTCGTGGCGGCACTCCTGGCGGCAGGATGCGAAAGCCGCAACGACGCCACCGGTCTCTCAGTGATACCGGATTACACGAAAGTGACTACCGAGACGGCGACCCTCCCGCTCTCCTACTCGACCATCAGCGCCGGAAGTCTCGGCGGACGCCTCACGGGAGAGACAACCCCGGACGGTATGACGCTCAATAACATATTCGTGAACTCGGGTTACGCTTATATCGGCAGCATCCCCAACGAAGAGTACGGAGAAGTAAAAAGCGAGTACCTCACGCAGTTTTACGTGCCTAAGGGATTCAAATTCACCAAAGAAGTCTACAAAGACAAAATCGACTCGGTATTCCTCACGCTCTACTACAGCGGATACACGGGAGACGGCGCACAGCCTATGGAAGTGAAAGCCTACAAGCTGAAGAAAACGCCGCCTATGGGAGACAAGTATTCCCTCGGAGACATCAGCGCCTACACAGACGGTGCCGAGCTGATAGGACAGGTCTCCTACACCGCCGCATCGGGCAATGGCAAGACCGAAACCTCCACCACGATACGGATCCCCATCTCCAAGTCTTTCGGACAAGAGATCTACGACCGCAGCCGGAAGGGCGACCCCGTATTCGCCTCCCAAGAGGCCTTTAATGCCTACTTCCCCGGAGTGTACCTCAAAAACGGCGCCGGTAAAGGCAGCATCCTCCGAGTGGCAAGGACAGCACTCACGTTCTATTATCAGACAAAGAACGCCGCATACGACCCCGCGAAGCCCAAGGAAGGCGTAAAAGAGTACATCACCGGGGTACAGGAACTCAGCCACACGGGCGAAGTCCCGCAGGCATCTCGGTACGGCAATTACGACTTGGACAAGCTGACAAGCGCCTCGGCTTCGGAGAGCGGGTATTCCTACATCAAGGCGCCTGCAGGTGTCTTTACGGAGGTCACCATCCCCACCACCCGTCTGGCGGGTCTTTTGAAGCCGGAGCCTGGAATCGTCAAGGCTCTGAACTCCGCACCCCTCACAGTCGTCGGAGAGCCGAACGAGGCCAATGCCTACCTCTTGAATGCACCCTCCTATCTCTTACTCTTGCCAAGAGACAGCGTGCAACATTTCTTCGAGAGCGAATTTACGGAGCTTAATACCCGCCTCACCGCCTACGTCAGTACCACGACAATAGCGGGATCTGCCACGTACACTTTCGGCAACATAGCTCCGCTTCTCTCCGAACACGTCAAAGCAAAGCCATCGGAGGATCTCCACGTCGTACTTATCCCCGTTGAGCGTACCATCCCATCCGAGCGGAGTGGCAGCTCCGGTTCGGCTCAGAAGATCTCCACCTCCATATCCAACCAGATTCTGCCTGCGGCCGTGAAGTTCCGCAAGGACGGAGACATCAATAAGGCACTCTCCATCGTGATCACGAGGCGGAAGGACGGTGCCGCCTTCTGAAGTCGGAAAGGCTTATGACGCTCACCCCGACCGGCATTGACGGATTGGTCGTCCTCGAACCAAAGATCTTCGGGGATGAGCGGGGCTATTTTTTCGAGAGTTTCTCGGAGCGGGACTTCGCCAAAGCCATCGGAAGAGTCGTCCATTTCGTCCAAGACAACGAGAGCTACTCCCGAAAAGGGGTCGTCCGCGGTCTCCACTTCCAACGGGGCGAAAAAGCTCAGGCGAAGCTTGTCCGCGTCATCCGTGGCACCGTGTGGGATGTCGCCGTGGATCTTAGAGAAAAGAGTGCCACGTACGGTCGGCATTATGCCGTAACTCTGTCTGGGGAGAACCGCCGGCAGTTTTTCATCCCGCGGGGGTTCGCTCACGGCTTCGCCGTACTCTCGGACGAAGCGCTCTTCCAGTACAAGTGTGACAATTATTATGCTCCGGAGGCGGAGGACGGCATCCTTTGGAACGACCCCACGCTCTCCATCGAGTGGCCGGTGGAAGAGGGCTCGGTACTTCTCTCGGAGAAAGACCGCCATTACGGGACATTTGAACAATACCAGAAACGATTATAGACTTAAGCGATGCAAAAGACTCTCTTCAACCTTCTCTTCACCGCGCTGCCGGCACTCTTCTTTTCCTGGAGCATCGGCACCGGAGCGCTTGCCCAAAACATTGCGAACAGCACAGGCGAGTGGTGCGAACTCGGCTTAGTGTACCAGATCAGCTACCAGCCCAACTGGGGCGACTCGCACGCCATCGTCGCCGACATCGTTCCCGGCAGTCCTGCACACTTGCAAGGGGTAAAGGTAGGGGACATCATCCGCACGATTGACGGCAAAAATACACAGCAGATGAGCGACGAAGAGATTACCGCCGCGCTCTCCAACCCCGCGAAGAGTTTCCTCACGTTGGGTCTCGCACGCTTCAATAAGCCGGACTTCACGGTAAACATCACCAAAGTATGCCACCCTGCGGGAGCTTTGGACGAAAAGCTCATCGCTCGCGCCTTCAATATGTACAGCCTCGAAGACGTGGTCGACCGCAGCTTTACGCTCCCGCTCAAGCACACCATACCCACGGGGAAGAACTTCCTGGACTACAAGACTTTCTCTTTCGAGAAAGGCAAGGGCAACACGCCCGTCGCCCGTGACCTCGCGAAGCAGCTTACCGCAAAAGGGTTGCAGGAAAAGACCCAAGGCGGCGACCTCATCATACGGTACGACGGCACGTTCGGAGCCAATCAAAATCTGCGTCCCGGATCGGATGCGAACCTCAATCCGGAGTTCAAGAATTACCGTTACGATGCCCGTATCGGGCGGATGGGCGAGTTCCCGTTCCTCAGCATCAATACGCCTGCATTTTCGGGCAAGAACACGCTGATGTTCCGCACCGACATCGTCGAAGCCAAGAGCGGAGCCCTCGTCTGGAGCGTCTCTGCGAGCGAGCTGCTGAATGAGCCCTACTCGGTCGAAGAGTATGTGGCAGCGAATGCCCCGCTGCTTCTTGCGAACTTCCCCTTCACCCGGTATTTGATGAACCCCACCTTCATCAGCCACGATCTCCTCTTCCGCTACACGGGTATCTCCTATGACTCCGGGGATCTCCAAGTTGTCAAAGAGGTGGCCAAAAACAGCCCTGCCGAGAAAGCGGGCATACGTCCCGGAGACCGTATCCTCGCGATCAACGGTCTGCCCCTCGGCAGAAGCATTGATGCGATGACCAAAGACTACCAATCCTTCATCAAAGACTCTTGGGACTTCCGTGACAAAAGCACTATTTTCCCCAATACTTCGGGCTTCCGCTCCTGTATGTATTGGCAGGAAGGAAAGCAGGCAGAAGTGGCCGCAATGCTCCAGAAACCCAAGTACCACAGTGCCTTTGCCTATCTCTTCAGTCATCGTCCTTACATCTCTGCTCAGAAAATCGACGAGATCGTCTTTGACATCGACCGCGGAGGCACCACAGCCTCGGCCATCGTCAAGCCGATACTCCTGAACCTCGGCTACGTCGAGCTCAAGTAACCTCAGAAAAAGCATTTGATCCCCACAGCACACCCATACTTCCCTTAAAAGGCGGAAAAAAAGAGATACGTACCGAGAAGATTTTCCGGTACGTACCCTTTTCGGGAAAAGATACAGGCCGGGAAAATCTTCCGGGTACGTACCCCGGATCCGTTCTTCCCTGCTCATAGAGAAAGCAGCACACCGATGCAGAGAATAGTCCTATCCATACTCTTCACAGTCCTCTACTTTTGGGGTGCAATACCGCTATCCGGTCAGGATCGGATCACGACGTGGTTCCTGGACGCCCCGGACAGCATCACGCCCCACTTCAACCGTGAGGACAGGAAACTCCTCATCGATCAGTACACGCTCTCCGTCGGGGGAAAGTCCGTGGAGCCCGTGCGTAACATTTACGGCGGTAATAGTGCCCTTCTGACACTCTCCGATACCCGCATCACCGTCAAAATAGACGACAGCACGCTCTTCGATATGAAAGCCCTGCGCCCCCGGGAAGCCGGCAAGGAGCTCATCGGGGTGATCTATACGGATCTCACGGCACCGGCTATCAGTTCAGTTGTCTTCTACGATCCCTCCAAGTCGTGGCTGAGAATCCCGGCACGCAGCCTCGTAGACCTGCCCCGGGCCGAAGACTTTCTCTCGGATCCGGCGCTCATCGAGGATCCGGAGGTCAAAAAAGCGCTTGTCGAGCGCGGACTCTGGACGTACTCGGTCTCTTTCGCGGACAGCGAAGAGACCCTCATCTTCACGCCGACCACCTTCACCGAAAAAACGGCGCTTGCCCTCTACCCCGATATGGCTTCCAAGCTCGTCAAAGGACTGGTCTACGGGTGGAATAAAAAAGCCTTCAAACCCCGTCAAAAACTTCTGCAGTAATCCCTATGCCCGAACGCTCAGACGACAAAGCCCGTCAAACCAAAGCCCTCCTCATCGTCATCGGACTCATCCTCCTCGGCGTCATCGTATGGGGAGGATTGCGCATTGCAGGTCAACGCAAACAGATAGAGCAGATCCAGGAGCTCTCCGCCCTGGACAAACAGCTTCTGGAAGAGGACTATAACGAACTCGTACTCCAGTACGAGGGCTACAAATTCTCCGTCTCCAACGACTCCCTCGCCCAACAACTCTCAAGCGAACAGGCCAAAGTACAGCGGCTCATCGAAGAGCTCAAGACGGTCAAAGAGGATGATGCCCGAGAGATCACCCGCCTCAAGCGTGAGCTCCGCACCCTCAGAGACGTCCTCAAAAGCTACGTCGAGCAAATCGACTCCCTTAACCGCGCCAACCAGGCACTCCGTACGGAGAATAAAGAAGTCAAAGAACAAGTACTCGCCGTCACTTCCCAGCGTGAGCGCCTCCAAGCCGAGAAAGAGCGACTCTCGGGACAGGTACAGCTCGCAGCCAAGCTCTCTGTCTCTGCTCTCAGAGTCCGCGGTCTCAATTCCAGGGGACGAGAGACGAAGCGGGTGCAGAATATGAAGCAGCTCGAGTTTGTCTTCCAGATCGACCGCAACGTCACCGCCGAGCCGGGGTTCAAAACCGTCTACCTCCGCATCTCCAAGCCCGACGGCTCTTTGCTTCAGCAGCCCGGGGTGTCGGGGCATTTTCCCTTTGAGGGCGGATCGGTACCTTTCTCCGTCTCCCGCGAAGTCGAGTACGGTGGTGAGCCCGTCGCTATGACGGTGTACTGGGACATTCAGGAGTTTCTCATCGAAGGCAGCTACCTCGTCGAGTTCTTCGCCGACGGCTACCTCATCGGACGCGCCACTTTTGCCCTCTCCTGACCCTCTCTCGATTTTGGCCTGTATCTCCTTTTCTTTTTGCCCTATGAGAAATAAAATCCTCGGTCTGTACCTTTTCTTCTTTTTGACCGTACCCATTTTGGCACAGAAATCGGATACCGAATTTCCGCTCGGAGCCTACTCCGAACTGCCGAACCCCGTGCAGACGGATCCCGCACTCTGGGGCAAGGTAAAAGGGCTCTCTGCAACTTGGGGGTCGACAGACATCCGCTACCCCAAAGAGCTGCCACCCGCTCCGGGGACGACTTCGGACAAACTGCACCTTACCGCGTGGCGGGGCGAGAAAGTCTCCGCTCAGTTCGTCCTCTCCAACGGCGGGTCGGACGAAAGCGTCCGCCTCTCCGTATCCGATTTGCGCAAGGGGAAGAGCCGGATATCCTCCGACCGTCTCTCTGTCGCTTTCGTGCGCTACGTCCTCACCGATGAGCTCAACAAAGGGGGCAAAGGCGGCTGCGGTGCACGCCCCGATCACGCACTCTTCGACTCCACGCTCGTCGCCGATCCCATCGATCACCTCACGAAGGAACTGGTGGTGGAACACTACGGCACCCGCCCCGGTTGGCTCTCCGTACGAGTCCCGGAGGATGCCGACCCGGGGACTTACACCGGTACCGTCACCGTGGATTGCGAGAACGGAAGAGCGCTCAAACTGCCATTCAAACTGACGGTCGGTGAGCGTCAGCTCCCTGACCCCGGAGAGTGGAGTTTCTGTCTCGACCTGTGGCAGAACCCCTACTCCGTGGCACGCTATCACAAGGTCCCCCTTTGGAGCGAAGCACACTTCGAAGCGCTGCGCCCCTATATGGAGCTGTACCGCGACGCAGGCGGCAAAATCATCACCGCCTCCATTATGCACAAGCCCTGGAACGGGCAGACGGAAGACTACTTCCGGAGTATGATTTCGTGGGAAAAGGATCCGGCGGGTAAGTGGGTCTTCGACTTCACCGTCTTCGACAAATGGGTCTCCTTTATGCAGGACTTGGGGATAAAGGACGGCATCACCTGCTACTCCATGGTTCCATGGGATCTCTCTTTTCCCTACTATGACCACGCCTCGAACGAGTTTGTCTTCGTAAAAACGAAGCCCGGAGAGAAGGCATACACGGAGATGTGGACGGCCATGCTCACGGCTTTCGCACGACATCTGAAAGAGAAAGGGTGGTTCGGCAGTACCTACATCGCCATGGACGAAAGACCGCACGACGTGATGCAGGAGACACTCCGGCTCATCAAGAGCGTGGATCCCGACTTCAAGGTCTCGCTTGCGGGCGCACTCCACGAAGACCTCTCAGACGACTTGGACTATTTCTGCGTCCCGCTCCGCTCGAAGTACTCGCCCGAAGTGCTCGCGAAGCGGCAGGCGGACGGTGACTTGACGACCTACTACACGAGCTGCGAAGAGCCGTTCCCCAATACGTTCACCTTCTCCGCCCCCGCAGATGCCGAGTGGCTGGGCTGGTATGCCTCCAAGGCGGGACTCGACGGCTACCTCCGCTGGGCTCTGAACAGCTGGCCGCTTCACCCGCTATCGGACAGCCGTTTCAGGACGTGGGCGGCGGGCGACACCTACTTCATCTACCCCGGTGCCCGCTCCTCCATCCGTTTCGAGAGACTGATCATGGGCGTACAGGCGTACGAGAAGATCCGCATCTTGAGAGACGAGTTTCAGAGAGAAGGAAATATGGAGGGATTTGAACTAATCAACCGCGCACTCGGTTATTTTAATGAAGGGCTGATGCCCGGAGAGAGTTCGGCGGAACAAATCAACCGCGCCCGCACCCTGCTTGAGGGACTGCTATAAGCGCGGCACAAAGGAGATACAGACCGACGCGTCCTTTTGGTACAGGTCGAAATGCCCGCCGGGTACAGACCGGGAGAATGTTTTTGGCCCGTATCTCGCTCGCTCCTCAGCTGCCGGTCAGACAAATTTGCCTTTTCGGCATAAATCATTACCTTTGTCCCGAACAGCTTAAGACTAAGCACGAAGCAAACTAACTATTTTTACTCACTTAGACTACCAGGAAAAGATTATGAGCAACAGAAATAACGGACTCAAAGTCCTCATCGGACTTGCCATAGGTACCGCAGTCGGCGCCGCAATAGCTTACCTCTCCGACGAAGAGAAGCGCAACAAGCTCATCGACGACGTGAGCGACACCACCGACCGTATGAGCGAAAACATCAAGGATGCGTACTACGAAGGCCGCATCCGGGCTCGCAAAGCAGGTCGCGACCTCAGCCGCCGTTTTGCAGACTTCAAGGACAACGCTTCCAGCACTATGAGCGACGTGGCCGCTTCTGCCAAGAGCTTCGGACATAAAGCCAAAGACGCTGCCCAAAACATCGCCGAACTCACGGAAGAAGAACTCGCCAGTCTCAAAGACGAAGCCGTCAAGAAGAGCGAAGAAATCGCAGATAAGCTCTAAGACACACTTATGCCCTGCCACGTCACTTTTCCGAGCAGGGTCACCACATCGGTCAAGGCCGCAGGTATGAGAGACACTCCCCACATCTTGAGGCAGGCTCCCATACGGGTGGCTTTGGCTTCTTTTATCTCATCAGAAAGATACAATAGCACGAGTGCGAAATGACCAAAACGATTAAGACAATCCTCGAGGAAATCAAGGAAGATCTGATCGGTACTGCTACCGACCAAATCCGACTCGGCAAACTGACCGCGATAGAGAAGGGAGTCCCTGCCGCCGTACGCGGTGTGTACTTCGGCATTCTCGCCACGGTCGGGTTCACGGGACTCTTTTTCCTCCTCATCGCTGCCGGTCTGGCACTGGGACTGATATTCGCGGACGGCGGAGAAGCATTCTTCGCCCTGAGGAGTGCCACATTCGGCTTCCTCCTGCTCTTCGGCATCATTGTCCTTATACTGCTTCTCTTTGTACTCCTCAGAGACAAAATATGCTCAGCCATCGAAGCCTCCATCATCAACCGCAAGCTCGATGAGATGGACGAGAAGGAAAAGCAGGAGGCGGCACAGACTTCCTTTAGCGCCCCGACAGACGAAACCGTCATCTTCGCCGGGGACGACGACACGGTCTACACAGAGGCTACGGGAGATTTTGCCCCGAACCGGAACCGGTAAAGACACACAGAGACTATGGCTACCGAAACTATGACCACGAAGAGACCCGACTACCAAGCCCGACTGGACGCCAAAAAGGCCAAGCTCGAAGCCTCGGCCTTAGAGCGCCGGATGCGCTTGAGGAATAACGTCCGATACGCGACCCAAAACCTCCCTTCCATTGTTATGGAAGAAGTGACAACGACACTTAGGGAGAGCGGCTCTCCGATCTCCAAACTCCTGGATCTCCTCGCTCCGGAAAAGGAGAAGGGCAGCACCCGTATCCTGTCCGCTTCGCGCAACGGGGCACGCTTCAAAGACGATACGGGTGATTATTCGTCCGAGTTCGGTACCGGCTCCGGAGCTTTCTCCCACCGGGGTAAGTTCCGGACTTGGACCTACCTGCTCGAAGAGTGGGGACTGCCCCTACTCTCGACCATCGGGAGGCAAAAACTGCTCGCTCTGACACTCGGAGGCTCGGGGAAGCTCCTCCGCGGAGGGCTGTCCTCAGTGGCGCGTCTAATTTTTGGCAGACGGAAGTAGGCATCTACACCCGTAGCGGGTAACGCGCTCCTCTTATGCAAAAATCCGATAGGGAAGTACCATGAATGCACTATATGTCGCCTTAGGTGGGGCGCTCGGCTCTCTCGCGCGCTACGGCATCACGAGGATGACGTTCCTTTTGCCCCAGTCTTGGACGGGGACCTCGAATTGGCTTGGCACACTTACCGTCAATGTCCTCGGATCTTTCCTCATCGGCTGTCTCACGATGGGACTGAAAGACGCCCGCCCCGACCTCGCTTATCTCTCGCCGCTCTTAGTGACAGGGTTCTGCGGGGGATTTACCACGTTTTCGACTTTTGCCCTCGACGGCTCCAAGCTCTGGACGAACGGGGCATCGGCCTTGTCTCTCGCCTACATCATCCTCTCCCTGACCCTGTCCTTCGCAGCGCTATTCCTGGGATTTCGGGCTGCAGGATGGATGACGAGGTAAACTTGTCAGACTCTCTGTCCTTATGCGAAAAAATACCACACTCAGAATAATCCTCGGCCTCACCGCCTCCATACTCGGAGCGGGCGTCTTCGCCCTCTCCGCCACAGCCCTCGAGCAATCCCGCAAGAAGAAAATGAAGACCAAAGAGATCTATTTCGCCGGAGGGTGCTTCTGGGGCACCGAGCACTTCTTCAAGCAAATACGCGGCGTCTTGGACACCGAAGCCGGCTACGCCAACGGCAAGACCGCACGCCCCACCTATGAGGAAGTGTGCACCGGACGCACCGGGCATGCCGAAACCGTCCGTGTCAAGTATGACCCGGGTGTCGTGTCACTCGAAATGCTCCTCAGTCTCTACTTCGAAACCATCGACCCCACGAGCCTCAACCGCCAAGGAGGTGACCGCGGCACGCAGTACCGCACCGGAATCTACTACACCGACCCCTCGGACTGGAAAGTAATCGAACACGCTCTCGAAGAACTCTCACGCAAGTATGAGGATCCCATAGAGGTCGAAAACGAGCCACTCCGCAACTTCTACCCCGCAGAGGGCTACCACCAAAACTACCTTGACAAGAACCCGCAGGGTTACTGCCACATCCCCAAGTCGCTTTTTGAGATGGCAAAGAAAGCCAACGCATCCAAATAAAGCCTGCGGTCGGCCACGCTTACAGTGTGTCCCCGAAAAATTTCGGTCTGTATCTCGTCATCGCGAGACACAGACCGAAGTTTTTGCCTCGGTACGTCCCAAAAACTTTTCTCGGTACGTACCGGGATAAAAGAGGTTACTTGACGTCGATCAGTTTGGAGAGCGTGTACTCCCAATTTTTGTAGTAGGCTCTGGAGTGGGCATCGGTCTGGGAGGCCGCCCGGAGGCGGTACAGCTTCCGGATCTCGTCCACTTTCTGTACCACAAGCGGGACATACTGAAAGCCCATAGGTTGGTCGAGTATCATATTGGCGCGGAAGAAGGAGACCGGAGTCTCTTCTTTTGCCCCCACAAAATGGTCGTGCATACAGGCGTGTTCGTGGAGCGCGTCATCGTAAGCTCTGTGAGCTTCGGCAAGACCGGCGCGGAAAGCACCTCCCTTCTGGCTGTCGGCATAGCCGAGTGCCACAAGGGCGCTGAGAGCCGAGTCCTCTATGAACATCGACGCATAGTCGAGTTTCCGCCCCGCGTAACTGTCTCGGAAGAAAGCCCGTGCGTAGTCATCAAGGTATTCGGAAAGAGAGTAGCCGGTACTCTTTACGGCACTGCAGCCGTCGATAATACCCAAAAGTCGCGACGGATCAAGGAGATCGGAAGCGACCATACTGGGCAGTGACTTATTGCTCACCGCTTGAAACCCGTTGCCGGAAGCGTCGTACTTTTGGTTATTCTCCGGGGTGTAGATCCATGTAAAGGCGTCATAAGTCTTGTCTGCCACCCACTTGAGTGCCTCTTTCTGCTTCGCTTTGGAGATATACGTGAGCGGCATCTTACCATCGCCTTGGCGGTTTTCAAAATAGACGCGCCCCCCTACGTAAGGGATGACGTGGTTGAGGTGGCGGAGGAACTGCACCCTGATTTCGTTGTACGCCTCATACAGGTCGTCCGTGGTGTCTCCGGGCTTACGGAGCCACTCTTCGTACCGGGACATCACGAGCTTGAGGTTCTTGATGGCGAGGTCTCCGGCCTTGATCTGGTCGTTACTGAGATCCTCTGTCTGGTCTGTGGGATCCAGAGTGTTGGCCTGCTGGGCACCGAACTGGTACATCGGATCGTCTGCCTTCTCGGCAATCATTTTGTCCAGGT
>SFHG01000078.1 GCA_004555765.1 Bacteroidales bacterium | reverse complement strand
TAAGCCCCACGACAAGCCCGTCGAGCAGTTTGTCGATGGTGGTTACCCCCTTGCTCTTGAGCTCGGCTCCTGTGACGACCTGGGCGGATCCGGTCATGGACTCGCGGCGTACTTTCTTCATCCCTGTGGCCACTACTTCGCCCAGCATAGTACCGGAGTTATTCATCTTGATAATCACCGGATCGGACAGTGACTTAACTGTAACGGACACGGATTTGATACCCACCATAGAGGCGATGATGGTAAAGGGCGGGGTCAGACCGGTGCCGGAGATGGTGAAATATCCCTTCTCATCCGTAAAAGACCCGTAGCCGGTATCCTTGATCCGCACGGTGACCATTTCTATCGGTGCGCCTTTTTCATCCAATACTTGCCCTTTGATTGTTTCTTTGGGTGCTTGCGCCAAGACTTTTGCGGTTCCGGAGGCAGACACTTCCACCCCTGCGGTAGCAATGGGTGTTGCTGTGAGACTTAAGGCGAACGATGCGCAGTACAGCGTGCTTTTACTGCAGAGCATATCGAGTGTAAAAAACTTCAAATTCATAATGCGATTATCCGATCAGCGGGATTACAGGGACCGATTCCACTTTATAGTCGATGACAAACCCGTCCGTTACGTGGTACAATTGATAGGTGGTTCCGTAGTAAAGCTTCCTGATGACCTCGGATTTGGCATAGTCCACTACCTTTATGACGCCTTTCATACCCTGTGTGGTCGAGAAAAGGATGTAACCCCGGTAGTCCGGAGAAATCCGAAGGGACTCGTCTTTCCGGACTTCAAAATTAAATCCTTTCGTGTCAAGATCCCTATAACTCTGATCCGTGAAATCCGATGGAGCCTCTTGAAAGTAGGTCGTATTCGGGAAATATCTGTATATCGGAAACCATCCTTTCCCCCAGACGTATTGCTGATCTGCAAGCGGATTTTTTACGGGGGAGATGAAGGTGAAGTCCCCGGTTTCTTTATTCTTGAGCAACATTACGTCAACCAATTCCGGAGCCTCGGCCGCTTGAGTCCCGGTGACGGACTCCCCCTTACCGGTGTTCAACAAAGACTGCAAGACCGCACCGGAGGGCTGCTCTGCCTGTTGGACGACAGCTCCGTCCTTTTCAATCTGCAAAAGATATTTTGGGGTATATCCTCTCATAATTATGCCTTCGCCTTGCGAGAAAGCGACGTTTTGGTCATCCAGTTCTTTACAGGTTCCTTCGTAGGTGCCAGAAACTATAGTGCCGCTCGCCATTTCGAGTGTAAAGGCGGCTTTCACTTTGTCACCGGAGATGATGGTCAAATCCAGTGTAGCAGACTTGGCGGAAGCAATCCGTGTCAGGTTCGGATCGGAGGCATCGTAGGAGGAACTATAGTAGGCCTTGAAAGTGCCGGGGACGGGATCTTTGGATGAGACCAGTTTCCCCGTAGGCACCGTGACACCCGGCTCGCCGAAGATGTGAAAGGTAACCACCGCTCCGGCACCCGATATACTCTGCGCCAGGTCGTCATACCCTATACCCGGTTCGTAGAGGGTAAGGGTGTGATAGCCGTATTTGACCATATCTCGTCCTGCACGTCGTCCTGTCAAGGTATTGGTCACCTTTTCGCCTGCCTTATCGTACGAATGAGTGTACTCAAACTCCTCAATGGTCGTTTGTCGCTGATCCGAATAGTGCTTAAGCGTGGCTCCGGACAGTTTGATGTCCAACCCGTACACGTAAAGAGATCCGGACACTGCCGCCGGGGAGGAATCTCTCTCGGGAACATTGTCCGATCCGGCAGTTCGGCACGAAAAAAACAGTACCGATGCCGCTAAGGCAAGGGGAAGGATACTTCTCTTTAACCCGATATTTCTCATGGCGTTGAATAAAAATGAAGAAAAGATTTTATTTTGCTGCTTTTTGACGGACTTGCCCGTACACCCGTAGCACGAAAAAGGGGATACAGACCAAAAAGGTTTCGTAGGTACGTGTCTCGCGGAAGTGTCGGTACGGGCAAGAGGAGACGCTCGGTACGTGCAAAATCTGTCGGAGATAAGGTGGCTTTGGGTCTGTTACAGCTCACTGAGCGCTTTCTGAATGTCTTTGTGATTGTATGTGCGGACGAGGATAGTGCCATCCGGATCGACAAGCATAAGCGTGGGAACTCCTTGGAGACCGTATTTTTTCACGCTCAGGCTGTCCGCGTCGTAGATGTGTGGCCAAGATATGCCGACCTCTTTTGCGGCCTTGTCGTTATCTGCTTTTGCGTTTTCCCATACGCCTATGCTTACGACATTGAGGATGTCGGCATATTTCTCGGACATCTCAGACAGATGCGGCATAGCTACGCGGCAAGGCAGACACCATGAAGCCCAGAAGTCTACGAGCAGATACTTGCCCTTACCGTAGTAGTTCGCGGGATTCAGCGAGCTGCCTTCACCGTCAGAAATTACGAAGTCGCCGCTAAACGGCTTGCCCGAGGACGTAGCCACGGCTTTTTCGATCGACTTGTACTTTTTCAAGAGCTTCACATTCGCCTTGACTGCCTTGCCTGCCCTTTCGTATGCGGACATAAAGGCGGAATCACTCGGGAAAGACATAGAGGAGAACGCAAGAAGTCCGATGACGTTATCCCGGTTCTCTTCATACACCGCACGAACCAGCTCTTCGTGCTTGGAGGCGAATAGGTCGCTCATCCGGATCATCTCTTTCTCGATGAGAGACAGGGAGTCACTGTTGCCTTTATTCAAAGTGTAGCGGTCATTCAGAACCTTGAGGTCTGCCGTAATCGGATCGAGTGTTTGTGAGAGGCGCGTCTTGTACGCACGGAACCGTGCATTGATACTCATAGGATTTTGGGCAACGATGACGTAGGAGCCGGCACTGTCTCGCTCCAACGTGAAATTTCCGGGTTCACACACCACAGGAAGGTTCCCGAAGGAGACGGGAGACACAAGGTAGGACAGTCGGAGTGTGTCCGTTTGGTCGGACAGGTATACAAAAGCTCCATCCTCCACAAGTACAGAGTCTCGGACACCATCCTGAGTGATGAAGTAAAGGTAAGAGCCGTCCAGCTCTTTTGGTAGATTGTGTCACGAGAGCCGGAATGTATCGGGTTTTGGTACGCAAGAAAAGATGAGTAGCAGCAAAGCTGTAGGCAGGGGGAGGTTCATTTGGGGCATTCAATCTTTTTGTGTAAAAACCAGAAGGATTATATCTAATATTCTTAAACTTTTTGAAGTCCAAAGTTACATCATTTTGTTCACTCGGACAAGAGGCAACAGATTGAATATAGAAAGTGCAGGGCGGACGCATTAGAAACTTTGCCAACAAAGAATCATCGGATAAAGCCATATGAGGGGCAGAACGGCACCAACGGAGCCGAATCTCGGTAGTAGACCGGCACGAAGACCGCGTCAGCGGTCGATGTACGGGGAACGGACGTTCTTCCTCGATTTCTGTGGCTTCACAGGAGCCAAAAATATCTATTCAGCTCCTCGGAGCCGTAAAAGGGTGAGAATATCGCTGACGCCCCGTGGCTACGAGCCCAGAGGACCCTTTGCCACGGTCTACCAAGATTAGGACACTCTGTACCCTTCCGCCCCTTCCGGGACTTTACATACAACCATAATCTCGAAATGTTTCTAATGCGTCAGCCCTGATGGAAAGTGAGTCAAGGGTCTCGTTTTTGGGTTTTATGGGTATGTTTGTGTAGGCGAAGACTTGCCGAAGACCGGAATTGCTTCGGATCCCGCCCAATGATTTCACCAAGATAAAGAAACGAAATAAGTTTGTTATTTTAATGGCTCACCAATACACTCGGGAGAACATCACAGGAGGAGGGAAGAAACACAAACCTTGGTACCGGATGACCCCGACCATCATCGCGGGCATCATCGTGCTCTTTGTGGCGCTGAGCTACGCCTACTTTTATCCCGCCGCTTTCGAGGGTAGGGTGCTTTTCCAGATGGACGGCGCAGCAGCTGCCGGCACAGGGCGGGATGTAAAGGCTTTCGAGGAAGAGACGGGTGAAGTGTCGAGATGGACGGGGAGCCTCTTCGGGGGAATGCCCACCTATCAGATATCGCCGAGCTACCCTTCCGTGCATCCTGTCAGGGACTTTGGTGAATTTTTACGCTTGGAGTGGCCCCTTGATTTGATGCCGGGAGACACTTATCTCCTTTTTATGCTCCTTATGGGCGGGCTGCTTTTTTTCAAAAGTTGGGGTACCAAGTGGAGCCTCAGTATATTGGGTGCCTTGATGTGGACTTTTTCGTCCTACTTCTTGATACTTATTGACGCGGGACACTTGTGGAAACTCTTGGCACTGGCTTATGTGCCACCTACGATTGCGGGCTTTGTCTATGCCTTTCACCGCCGAAGATACGTCTTGGGCGCCGTTGTGACCGGCATCTTCACGGCACTTCAGGTCTACTCCAACCACGTCCAGATGAGCTATTATTTCGCTTTCGTGATGGTTGCGATGGTCATTGCTTGGGCTGTGGAGACTGCCAAGACCAAAGAATGGGTACATTTCGGCAAAGCTCTCGGAGCAGTGCTACTCGGTGGAGTACTCGGTCTCCTCATCAACGGCTCCAACCTCTATCACACATGGGAGTACCAAAAAGAGACTATGCGCGGGGGACGGGAGATCACGGTACCCGGCAACGACGAGAGTCCAAAGCCCGAGAAGGACGGTCTCGACAAAGCCTATATCACTCAGTGGAGCTACGGCATTGACGAGATGCTTACTTTTCTTATCCCGGATGCCAAAGGCGGTTACTCTGCGGCGATCGGGGGAGAGAAGGTAATGGAGGAGGGTCTGCAGGGTGAAGTGGCTCAGTTTGTGGCTCAGCAAAACCGTTACTGGGGTGACCAACCTTTTACTGCCGGTCCTGTCTATGTCGGTGCGTTTGTCCTGCTCCTTGCCTTTTTCGGAATGATAGTGGCCAAAGGACCGATGAAGTGGGCGCTCATAGCAGTGACGGCGCTCACCGTGATGCTCTCTTGGGGACATAACTTCCCAGCGTTGACCAACTTCTTTATTGACTATTTTCCGCTGTACAATAAGTTTCGAACGCCATCGTCCATTCTTGTGGTGGCAGAGTTTACCCTGCCGATCTTTGCGGTATGGGGACTCTCGCTTTTGCTCAAGGACAGGGACGCCACGAAGCGCAAGGACTACTTGAGAGCAATGCAGATCTCGGTGGTCATTACGGTCGGAGTGACGCTTTTTGTGCTCGTTATGGGACCGGCATCGAGTTTCCTGAGTGAAGCAGAGCGGTCGGCTTTTGCCTCTTACGCCTCTCGGTACCCCCAGATGGGACAGATGGCAGAAGCGCTCGAAAAAGTGCGCCGCAGTATCTTCGTCTC
>SFHG01000077.1 GCA_004555765.1 Bacteroidales bacterium | reverse complement strand
ATCCGGGGAAAAGATTTTCGAGTCAAGGAATCCGGCTGAATTAGTGTCGTCTGCAAGGTCTACCATCGGGAGATAACGATTGTTGCTCCAAGCTGCTGCTTCCGAGCTAATGGCACTGATCCGATGCTCGATAACCTTGTGATCGTAAATGACCCAAGTGGCTTTCTCAATCTCAGCACGGGCGTCTTCAAAAGGTGTAGCAACGGCAAGGTACTTGCCTTTTTCCACAGTTTCGGAGAGCATGCCCCCAAGGAAGTCCTTGGTATGCGCTCTCGAAAGCACCCCAAACGAAGCAGGGAGTTTGACGTAGATGCCGTCGAATCCTGACTCGTTTACCACTTTGTAGATAGTCTCTACGTAACCTTTTTCGGAAGCAATGGCCTTGGCAACGACCTCTTCATTGACTTTTTTCTCAAGGTCGGCAAGCAACTTCGACTGAGTCTCCTCATCGGGGACTGCATCCCCTTTCCAAGTCGCGATGAGCGACTTTCTCTCGGCAGTCTGTCGTGTTTTGAGCTCTTTGGCAGCCGCTTCATCCACCGAATAAAGGTCACAGGAAAGCAATACTTTGGTAAGCTTTTTCTCGCGAACATTCTTCAGGTCTTCTGTTTGAGCCGAGGTGAGCTCTGAGGATACGTCTTTGACAACGATGACATCAAGACTGTCGGGGGTACTTATGAGCATCACTCCATTAGTGGCCTTCCACCCGTTGAGGATGCCGATGGTCACAGGGCGACTCATCATATTTGACTTATAGGCTTTAAGCGCTTCCGTCTTTATCGGAATAAGCGGTGTATCCACCGGAACGGGATCAACCTTATTGCAACCCGAAAACGAGAGCATAGTCAAGAGTCCTAAAGCACTTGTTCGATATAAAGTATTGTGTAGAATCATATTCTTCTTTCATTTTAGCTTGATTTCTCAAGTCTTTGCGATCACTTTGCCCACCAAAGATCGGTAGCAAAACTGTCTTTTCCTCCGAGGTCTTGGATGCCACTCTGTAATCCGTCTTTATTATTTTCGTACTCGGATTGTGCAAAGGTAAGCCGTCTCATGCCTCCTCTATCTCGGCCGTTCACTCTGTGGATGTCTTCCACAACACCTCCACTCTTATTGACGAGGGCGGGCAAAAGGTTCGGGTAGCCGGTACGGCGCCATTCAGCCCAAGCCTCAATCGTATTATAGGGGAAAAGTGCAATCCACTTCTGGGTGGCGATCATAGCTTTCTGAGCTTCGACATCACCTTTGGCACTATCCCAAGCCACGGTTACATCGCTCTCGAAGTCCGGGTTACTGTGATCCGGCTGAATGGGATCCACGTATCCTTTTCTGAGGGAAGTTACTTTGAGGTACTCATCGACGCCGGTTGCGTCCCATTGCTCAAAGGAGAGTTTGATCCCATTTTCGTAAAGGGTCTTGGCATCCTCTGTCCCCATATTCCAGCCCAAGAGTTTACCTTCAGCCTTTAGGAAAGAAACCTCTGCTGCCGAGATCCACATCATAGGAGAAGTGTTTGTGGAATTGGTGTACGCATACTTATTGCGGGTATCTGCATCCTCCTTGATAGCCTTTTTCCCGGCGATCAGTCCCACAAAAATACCGGTAGAGCCGGGTTTGATCATCTTTTCGAGGCGAGGGTCTTTGTATGCCGAGAGATATCCGACGATGTCGGCGCCTACTCTTTGATCACCCCAAGCTTGTTCAATCTTGGTGTAGGGGTTGTCATTGGATTTGATTAAAGCATTGTCGGCATTCTCCGTGATGACCCCTTTCGAGACAGCCCACTCAGCATATTGTTGCGCCATCGTAGGATCTGCCTTGGATATCCGTAAGGACATCCGAAGCATCAGAGAGCGGGCGTATTTGGCCCATTTCCTGAGATCTCCTCCGTACACATCGTCATAGTCTGCATATTTTTCTGCCACAATTGGATTGGCATCCAACGCCTCGGCGGCTGCTTTCAGGTCTGCCAACATAGCCGTGTACAGTTCTTTTTGTGTGTCATATACGGCATTAAGTGAAATCCCGGTCACTTTGGAGTAGGGCACGGGGCCATAGATGTCGCTGACATAGTGCGTAATCGCTATCCGCAGGATAGAGCCTATGGCATAATTAGGCTTGGATAGATCTCCCTTTGTCGCATTCTGGATCGGACGGAAGTTGGTGTACAAGTGATTAGCGTAGGTGTCCTGATAGGGATAGTTCACCCACCCGGAGCGCGGAGTATATGCCGCAATATCATCGATGAAACCGGTAGCAGCAGCAAAGCCTGAGAGAGGTCCACCGACGATGCTGAACGTCATCTGATAGCCATTTTCTTGATTTGGAACGACCCAAGTAATCAAGTTCTTGAGTTCGTTGCCGTTTTGAGCAGTACGAAGCAAGTCCTCGTCTGTTGCTCCATAGAGATCACGATTGTACTCCTCAAACTTCCCTGTGCAGGAGCTAAGTATGCCTCCGGCAAAAAGAGCGAGAAAAAGTATATTCTTTGTCATAGCTGATTCCGATCAAAAGTTAAGCTTGAGATTAAGACCGAAAGTCCGTTGAGAGGGGAGCATAAAGTAATCCACGCCCTGGGCATAGTTACCTGTAGATGAAACGCTCTCCGGATCAAAAGGAGCTTTGTTGTAAAGAAAGGCGAGGTTACGGCCATACAGTGAGAGAGTCACGTCGACCACGTTCCACAGGTATTTTCTGGGGAGGCGATATCCGATGTGTGCCTCCGAAAGACGGATGTTGGTGGCATCATAGGTGTAATACTGCGCCAAGCGATTCTTGCCCCTCGCGAAGTAATAGCTGTGGGGATCAATGGTGAGACCATCTACTTCGACGTATCCGAGATCCCGGGCTGCGGCCGAAGCCTCGCTCACTCCGTAGTGATCCATAGCCGCCTCAGTCATAGAGACGACGATTCCCCCTACACGACCACTGACGAGTGCACCCACAGAAAATCCCTTATAGGTAAACTCGTTATTCCAGCCCCACGTATAGTCTGGGAGGACAGAACCAAGCTTCAAGCGCTCTCCATTAGCAAGGTTTTCCGTATTCACTCCACCGTCATTTCCCACGACGATGCGCCCTGTGGCATCTCTGCGGAAGTCTGAATTTGTGTAGAGATCTCCAAGCGTGCCTCCTGTCTTCAAGATAAAAGAGAGGGGTTCTATGCTGCCTTTTTGGAGGAACTCTTTGCTCTCCTTTTGTCCGGTGATGGGATTGGTATAGTTCTCGGCCAATTCCATAATCTCATTCTTATTATAACCAAGAGTGAAATTGGAATCAAAAAGAACGCCGTCTTCTTGTCCGAGGTGGAGACCAAGAGCCAGTTCCACACCTTGATTTCGAACATTACCGGTCTGAATATAGATGCCGGAGTATCCGGATCCTGCAGCCACAGAGGAGAAGATGGTCTGATTGGTCGTATTCGTCAGATAGTAAGTGGCATCCATCGTGAGGAGACCTTTGAACCAGCGGGAACTGAATCCCAGTTCATACGAATTCGTACGCTCCGGATAAAGCTGCCCTACCGGGAAAAATGTAATACTCTTATAGGTCTTGGACTGAGGATCAAATCCGTAAGTCGGTGACGTGAGTCCCCTCTGGAAAGGGGAGGCCACAGAAGCGTAAGAGGCACGAACTTTAAGGTAAGGAAGCACATTCCGAGACGCCGCTTTTGCCTCATCATTCAGCATCTCCGTAATCACTGCAGAAAGACCGACAGAGGGGTAGAAGAAGGATTTTTGAGGGGAGTTGGCGAGCTGAGAAGCCCAGTCGTTGCGTCCCGTGAGCGTCAGATAGAGGTAAGAATTCCAACCAAGCTCGGCAGAGGCAAAGATGCTTTGGGTCTGTTCTATCCAGCCTGATGGCACAAGCGAGGTATTGCCGTGTCCCTGATTTATATTAAAGATGTTGAATTCATTGGGGATGCCATCATTCTTGAGCGGTCCTTGGATATTGGACGCATCATATCGTGTATCTTGGATAGAGGTCCCGAGTGTGGCATTTAGGTTGAGACGGTTATTTTGATCGAGCTCGAACTCCTTATTGACTGTGGTGATCAAATCTCCGTACGTCTGCCGATCAGTGCCTTTAAGTTCTCCATAAAAACCGCTTTTATCCGGACTAAGCACTTTTGACGTTGTGTCGAAACGCTTGTCTGTACCGAGGATATTCGTCGCATCGGTACGGATGCGACCTGAGATACTCCACTTATCGGAGTCGCTCCATTTGAGGATGTCATAGGAGGCGTTGAAGGAGAGCATATAACGTTCGCGTTTGGTCTCCCGAAGATTGCGATAGGCTACCCAATAGGGATTTTGGAGGGTATAATCGCCATCACCATAGCCCCAGTTTTGAACGTAATACCCTTTGCCCGGGTCGAACTTTTAGAAGTTCTTCACCTTCGCATTGCTATCGCCACGAGGCATCAAGTAAGCCGGTGCGAGGGGGTTCCCATACTCACCTTGGTTGATGAAATTGCGGTTGTATTGGATGATATAGTTGGCTGAAGCGTCCAGAGTCAATCGTTTTTCCAGGAGCTGAGTGGTGTTTCTTGCTCCAAAGTTGTATCGATTATACGCATTATTGGGAATCAATCCCGAAGCATTGGTTACAGAAGCCGAGACATAGGTCTGATTCATTTCGGATCCTCCGGACACAGATAGTGAGTGCGTCATATTGCTTGCCGTACGGAAGAAGTCTTCCACATTGAAGCGATCTTCTCCGTCTGCAAGCTTGTGTCCCCAACTTTGAATATCGCCGTCGTTCCCGTATCGATTCTGAAACGGAGGCAGGATAAACGGCGTACCCCAGTCGGCATTGAGCGAATACGAAACCCTCACGGCTCCGGATGCCCCTTTCTTGGTGGTAATCAAAATGGCGCCATTAGCCGCTGCAGAACCATATAGAGCCGCTGCAGAAGCACCGGTCAATACGCTGATGGACGCGATGTCATCCGGATTTATGTCTGCCATACCTTCGGTAGTACCTTGGGAATCAAAGCGACCGGAGCCTTGAGCTCCCGTGGTGGAAAACATAGGCACACCATCGATAACGTAAAGTGCATTATTGGATCCTTCGACGGATTTTGTGCCACGCATCACGACCTTAGTCGCGCCGCCCACGCCGGCAGAAGAGGCATTGATATTGAGCCCTGCGACCTTCCCGTTTAAGGAGTTAATGAAGTTGGCATCTTTGGAGGTCGTAAGTGCGTCGCTCTTGAGCTCTTGGACGTTGTAGGAGAGGGCTTTCTGAGAGCGCTTGATACCGAGAGCCGTCACCACGACTTCATCAAGGAGCTCAGAGTCTGGGACAAGCTTGACGGCGAGCGTCGTGCGGCCGTTAAGCGCGATCTCCTCGGTCTTGTAGCCGATGTAAGAGATGCGGAGGGTGGCGTTTGCGGGAATGTCTGCGATGGTGAAGTTACCGTCCAGATCCGTAAGGGCGCCCTTATTCGTC
>SFHG01000076.1 GCA_004555765.1 Bacteroidales bacterium | reverse complement strand
CCCGAGCCGAGACAGGAGCACTGGCAAACGCTCCTTAAAGCCCGCGCAATCGAAAACCAAGCCTTCGTGGCTACCACGAACCGCGTCGGAAAAGGTCCCGCGGGACTGCATTACCCCGGGCTCTCTGCCGTGTATGATGCGTGGGGCACTTCTATTGCCGTCGGAGACCCCGCCAGTGCCGGCTGGCTTACCGCCACACTTTCCGGTGACGATCTTGCTTCTACCCGCAAATCTTTCCCCGTCCTCGACACTCTCGACCCCTTCTCCTTGTGAAAAATAAACTTTCCTTCGCCTAAAAGTTTGGCCCTCTGCGGTAGCGCTTCGTGGATCCAATGTGTCTAAGAGCTTTTGGGGCTACAAAGATACAATAGGGAAGGCTCCGTTTGCAAGCCTGTGGGAATACAGAGTAGAAAGTACGGGACGGTGAAGGTTTGTTAAAGGTCTCAGAGTGAATCGGGTCACGTCTCCTTGTCGTGACCTAACTTTTCTCCTCTCCTCTTGCATACCCCGTTACTTCCTCCTTCTTGTCGCAGGCGGCGCGCAACGGACTGCCCCAACCGAGCTGCGTCTATTATGACTTATCTCCGACCTTCGTTTTAGATATGATAGAGAGCAGTTTGAGCCGTATATTGAGACTATCCATAGGAGGATTCGCCAGATGAATCACCTCCACTTTTAAAACGTATAAATATCCCGGCTCAAACTCGAATCCGTCAATAAAACCTACTGGATATGCTTTCCATCGATTTTCCCCATCAATTCTAATCAGCATACCATCAACATACTTTGGATCACCAAAAATTTCCGCCGGCACAATTTCCGAAGAGATTTCAATAATCTTTTCCTCTGACCAATCAAGCGCTTCATTGTCGTCAAGACAGGAAATGGCGCAAAAAGACAGCAATAAAAACAGAAAAGGGCGTAGTAAATAATTAATCTTCATACTGCTACTGTAATCTTAAAAGTTGTTTTCAATCCGTCCATTTTCCGGAGGATTGGGATCTTTATTATTTTCTGTAAATATATGCATTATTCCAGAAAACTGCAAGAAAAACACAACCTTTCAATTCCGCAAATAAGGTGGAAGAGAAAGTCTGTCCCGGAAAAGAGGGCAAGAACGGGGGTGAGTGAAGTTTGTGAGTTTCAGCGTTGCGCTCCTCGGTCTCTTCCGGCAAAACTTACAGCAATCTATATTCTGTGGACTCTTTTTACGAAAGGGTGGAGTGGAAGTCGGAGACGATTTCGGAGAGGATGGCAGAGGCGGGGCGAATGGCTGTGATTTGGGAAGCGGCTTGACCTATTTCCAGTTCTCCATCTGAGAGGTTGCCGAGTGCCATACCCTCACGGGCACGCCCCACGCCTTTTATCCCGCGAAGTTCGTCTGCGGAAGCGCCACGGTCTTCGGCTGCCTTGATGAGGTCGAAATAGGCGCCTTTGACCAGTCGGGTAGGGGAGACTTTTTTGTACAAAAGCATCGTGTCGCCTTCCCCAAGCGTGAGGCAGTAGTTCTTAAAAGCGGGATGGGCGGCGCTTTCCTCAGATAGGGCAAACGCAGTGCCTACCTGCACGCCCACGGCACCGAGGCAAAAGGCGGCTGCCATAGCCCGACCGGACGCGATACCGCCGGCTCCGATCACGGGGATGGACACCGAGGCGCATACATCGGGAAGAAGACAGAGCGTCGTCGTCTCTTCGCGTCCGTTGTGTCCGCCGGCCTCAAACCCCTCTGCCACAACGGCATCACATCCTGCTTCCTCGGCTTTGCGGGCAAACTTACTGCTGCTCACCACGTGTGCCACGATCATACCCGCGTCTTTCAGAATCTTGGTGTAGGTCTTCGGGTTGCCCGCAGAGGTGAAGACGACGGGAGGCTTTTCCTCCAAAACGACTTGCACGTTGGCTTCGGAATACTTATTGGTGCTGATCGGTATATTGACCCCGAACGGCTTATCGGTGAGCGCCCGCACTTTGCGGATATTTTCCCTCAAGTCATCTGGTCGCATAGAGCCGGAGCCAAGGAGCCCCAAACCGCCTGCCGCGCTTACGGCTGCCGCGAGCTCGGGACCGGAGCACCAGATCATCCCGCCGGAGATGACCGGGTACCTGATCTTAAAAAGTTTACAAATAGGATTATTCTCGAAAGTCGTCGGTATCATATCCTTTGGGCTGTATAAAAAGTGAGTTATTAAAACTTGAACTTGTCAAATGTACCAATTAACCGAATACGCCTTTGTCTTTTGACCTAATGATTTCTGACGTCTTTTTTGGGGGCGGCTGTTTTTTTAGATCCAGACCAAAAAAGAATTTTCGGTCTGAGTCTCTTCTTTCTTTCGCACAGACCTAAAATTATTTGAGACACAGACCAAAGTTTTGACCCCATTCCGGCCGCCCTATCCTCTTTCTACAATATGGCTCTAATAAGTGTTATGTAAAATTGGTGGTCAAGGAAGAAGCTTGAGGTAAGAGTACGTATTCGTTAGTGGTTGTTAGTGGTGGTTAGGCGCCACAGCACAGGACACGTCCGGCACAGAAGTCGGAGAAGATTAAGGTAAGAGTACGTATTCGTTAGTGGTTGTTAGTGGTTAGTGGTTAGACGACACAGCACAGGACACGCCCGGCACAGAAAGTCGGAGAATTATTGTGGTGGAATATCCAGCCCCTAAGCGGGGCTGTGGTGATTTTATTCGGCACCTCATCGCCCCACACGACGAGGCCTATACGGTGTCTTCGTGTGGGTCTACCAAGATTCGGCTCCTTTTGGAGCCACCCGTCCCTAACGGGACTCTCCCTTCTTTCGCGTCACCCGTGCAAGACACGCCCTGTGCGGCCTACTATTTTTGTACCCCCTAAATGTCCGGTCAGCAGACTATCGTCCAATCAAGTCCGACTTCCCCTACCCGTTCCGTTCTATCGGTTTGGAACGTGCCCGGCAAAAAAATACGAAGGCTCCGAACCTACTACGCCGCCCGAAATCGTTTTGGCGCGATAGGTTCGAAGCTACTTCTACTTTACTTCAGATTCTGAGATTACCCTTTAATGTCAGCGGGTTCAGTGATGTCAACGGTTTCAGTGGTTACCGTACCGTCTCGAGACGTAAATTCCAAAGTGAGGGTTTGAGGCTTCTTCATATTGGCGTTCACCGAATACAAAAAGCCCCAAGTAGCAATAGAATTACTATTTTCACGCCCATTAATTCCCACAAACGTCATCTCTTCAAAGCGGACTTTATTGAGATAATCCAGAACAATCTGGCACCGTCCCGTATCTTTCGCCTCATTGTATGCGATGTCCGCTTTTGATTTTATGTAACCACTGAGCGTGATTCCGTTTCTATAGGGATCCTTCGGCTCCGAAGTGCTGCAGGTTCGTACAAATTTGTCATAGTTAGCGGACAAAAACAGAAATTGAGCACTCAGATCGCTACCTGCCGGCAACTCGCCACCCCAGTCGATGGAGCTTTTCACCGTCAGTTTGTTAACCGGATGATATCTAAATGTTCGTATTTCATCTCCAAGTCCCCACCCTGCGTAACGATATAAGGTAATGGTTTCGGAGTGGCAAGTATCCCCCATCTCATTAGCCAACCTCTCGAACTCTTTCTTGTCCTCATCCAACGCGGTATAAAACTTTGCTTCAGTTGTGTTCTCTCTCGGATAAATGGCAATGATTCCCTCATATTCATAATACATCACATGAAAGCCTTTACTGACAACTATTTCGGTTGCAAAGTGATTAATCTGCACTTTCTCTGTGAGCCTGCACCCTGAAATCGCAAAAAGCATGAGGACGCAAACCGCCCTAAAAAAGAATTGAAAGTTTCGCATAACTAAATAGCTCTTTTCTTGAATCGTTCGTTATTTGATCTTACTCATTGTGATTACACTGAGTAACAGTCGGTAATGGTGTCGTTGAAAGATCGTGTACGGGTACTCCACGATGCCTTCTTATTTGGCTTCTTCTTCAAGGTCTTGTGGCAAGGGCGTGGTGAAGAAGCAGGATGATAACAGGAACGGGAGAAGAGAGCCGGCAAAAGTCGCCACTAATCTTCGGTAATACCAGTCACAATAATGAGTACCAAGGAAAATTTTAGAGAATTTGCGCCACCAATGGATATGCAACCGAATCCGAGACCCTCTGATTATTCGTCGCTGCAGACGAGTCTTGATACCATCGTCGCTGTAGCCAGACTCTCTCCGATATAGAGCGACAAATACTTCACTTCGCATCAAGGGGATTGTCTTCAAAAGAGATCGGTGCCAAGCTCTATCGGTCTGCAGAGACTGTCAGAAGTCACAAAAAGGAGCTTTTCAATAAGCTTCAGGTCTCTAATATTGCTGAAGCCGTAGGGGTTGCCATTAGTCGCAAACTGCTCTGATCTCTGAGACTGCACTAAAAGACTCTCCGCGGCTTTGTGTGCATCTCTGTAAGTCACGAAAAAGGGGTACCTTTGGAAACCGAAATGAGCATTATTTTGCCGATAAGAAGAGACAACAGCAGGAAAGCGAATGGATATCAATAGGTCGGAAAGCCTTTTGCAAAACGATGCCGTGGTCACATTTATTGTGGCTGCAACCCGGTATTGCGCACTCGTGGAGCCTCTTTCCACGCCGGAATGGACTGAGGAAACGATGCGCGACTGCCGGGTCATCCTCGCTGATCTTTACTCGGCTGCTCTGCACCTGCCGGAGCTTCAGTCTTCGGTAAATTACACTTCCGGATACCCGGAGCGAGTGGTCACGGAGGAGTCTTACACGAGTGTTCGTCGCAGGCTGGAGCGTTTTTTCGGGATCGAGGATCGATTTCTCGATGCGCAACAGGAGAGTCAGAGATACTCAGACCTTCCCGTGAGTGTCTCTGTCTCGGAGCTGATGGCCGACATTTACCAAGCTGTGGCTGACTCAATCTGGGACATACGGCAAAATGGTGCCTCAACCCTCGTCGGGACATTGGCCTCACTCGAGTACACATTCGAGTACGAGTGGGGCAAAAGTATACTTCTTGTCCTCAAACACCTCCACGACTTGGCTGTCAATCCCGGGTTCGAGCCGGCAACCGGATCATCTGCAGACGAGGACGAAGAGAAGCCTGAAGGATCCTATTTATGAAAGAGAACCAACAAGCTGCGCCAAGTGGCGGCGTGCTGACTATATCAACGGAAGACCTCAACAAACTCGAGAAAGAAATTCTCCCGATTGATCCATTCCTTTTTACCGAGAAGACAAAGAGTAAAGACATAGAGCGCCTCTGCAAGCAGCTCAGGGAAGACGGGGTCATCGGCTTTGACACCGAGACAAAACCGACCTTTAGGAAGGGAATCCATTACCCGGTCGCCCTACTCCAACTCTCCAACAGCACTACCGTGGTACTCGTGCGTCTCATCCGGATCAAAGATTTCGGAGCACCAAAGTGGGCTCCTCTCAGACGCCTCCTCGCCTCGTACAGGGTGCTCAAAGTAGGAGTCGGGATCAACGACGACAGTCTCGGTCTGGAAAAGGATTACGGTCTCGTGACCAATAACACGCTCGATCTCCGGGCTCTTGCCAAAGCCGACGGTATGGATGTCCTTTCGCTTACGAAAGTGTACTCTTTGTTATTCGGCAAAAGACTCTCCAAAGGGCAGCGACTGAGTGACTGGGAGAGACTGGAACTGACGCCTGCCCAAATGCAGTATGCAGGACTTGATGCC
>SFHG01000012.1 GCA_004555765.1 Bacteroidales bacterium | reverse complement strand
GCCACTGAGTTTCAGGAGGACACGCTTATACTTATTTGCACTCATATTGCGTTGATGGTGATTGGTGAGGATCGTTCTTTTAGACTGAAGAGAACCGACTTCGGCGCTCCGGTGTGATCATCTAAGGACAAATATACCCTATTTTCGTCAAGGTGCGCTTTACCGGAGACTGCACCCGATTTGGGTACGGGCGGGGAAACCTCGAGATACAGGCCGAAAAGATATTGTGGGTCTGTGCAAAAAAGTTTTTTTGGTACGTACCTCGCAACAAGGGGGTAACGGGCGCGGTCTGTAAGCCCCCCATAAAGGTTTTTTATTATCTTTGTTTGTCTCCAAGATGGAGAAAGACGCCAAGTGGCAGAGATGAAAATTCAGGAAATAATGATTTTACCGATATGAGACTTGACGGAAGACGGGAAAGTACGAATGTGGAAGACCGCAGAGGACGCCGAGGGGTGGGTAAAGCATCCATCGGCATCGGCGGACTCATCATCGCCGGACTTGTGACCTGGCTCCTCGGAGGAAACCCCTTTGATGTCCTCAGAAACGGGGGTGGAAACCTGCTCCCCGGCGCTGCCGATTCCTCTCAGGAATACGTCCCGACACCCGAAGAGGAAGAGACGAAGACTTTTGTGTCCCGGATCCTTGCGGGGACAGAGGATGTATGGACCAAAGTTTTTGCAGACAACGGTCTTACGTATGTGCCGCCCAAGTTGGTCGTCTTCTCGGATGCCGTGCAAAGCGGGTGCGGTGGTGCCTCCGCAGAGACGGGACCTTTCTACTGTCCCGCCGACCGGACGGTCTACATCGACCTCTCTTTCTTTCGCGTGATGAGGGAGCGTCTTGGCGCAGACGGTGATTTCGCTTTTGCTTACGTCGTGGCACACGAAGTGGGGCACCACGTCCAGAATCTCCTCGGCACGCTCGATGAAGCGCATGCCCGGATGTCGCGGTTGAGCCAAAAGGAAGCCAATGCCGTGAGTGTGCGCCTTGAGCTTCAGGCGGATTACTATGCCGGCGTGTGGGCGCACTACGACGATGCGATGTTTGGCTCCCTGGAACCGGGCGACCTCGAAGAGGGAATCAATGCCGCTCACCAGATAGGCGACGACAGGCTCCAGATGGAGGCACAAGGGTATGTCGTACCGGACGCATTCAATCACGGCACATCGGCTCAGCGTATGGCTTGGCTCTACAAGGGGTATCGTGACGGGACACTCTCGGGAGGAGATACGTTCAGTCTCCCGGACCCCGAAGCACCGAGCTACTGATTTTTTAGTACTTTTGCAAGAGTTATCGGCAGGGTAATCCGCTTGAACCCCTGTCTTTCAAGAAAAGCAAAAAATTGTGGCGTATGCAAAAGCATATAGAAGTACTGACTTCACTGACCGCTCAGCTTGGTGAACTCTCCGACCGCCTCCAAGAGATCAAATCCGCTCTTGAGGACGAATTGGAGCGGGTCTCTTCGTTCGTGACCCGTGACGGAGACGACATCGTAATGGTCGGCGCACAGTCCGCCAATCCCCTGAGGGACGAGGTGCGCATCTCCGACGCACCCAAAGCAGCGGAAGTCGACCCTCCCCTCAAAGACCTCTCTCTCGACTTGACCGCCCCCGTCACGATGGACGACTTCGTGGCCGTGAATGAGCCGAGCGGACACGCTACGCCCGCACCCGGAGAGAGTGCCACGACTGCCCGGGAGTGCCCGGGTGATGTATTGGAGCCACTTTTGGACTTCAACCTCGTACGCTCCATCTCCTTGGCCGACACTTTTTTCTACGCCAACGAACTCTTTTTCGGCAATAAGATCCGTCTCGAAGAGTTGCTTGCAGAGGTCGAACGTTTCAGCGGAATGTCTCAGGTGGAGCATTATCTGTACGAGGTCTGCGGGTTTTCTCGTGATGATGTCGTTGTGCAGCGGTTGATAGGCTTCATTATGGCAAACGCTACTGTCCGAAAATAAAACACCGATATGCCGGGACGCCTTACCATAGTACCGACCCCCGTGGGAAATCTGGAAGATATGACTTTCAGAGCCGTCCGCACGCTGAAGGAATGTGCGTTTATTCTCGCCGAAGATACCCGTACCTCGTCCGTGGTGATGAAGGAGTACGGTATCACTGCACCTATGGTTCCCTATCATCTCAATAACGAACACAGGGTGGTGGACGGCATCGTGCAACGCATCAGGGAGAGCGAAGCCGGCGCTTGTCTCGTGACCGATGCGGGTACTCCCGGTATCTCGGATCCCGGCTATCTCATCATCCGAACCTGCATTGACGAAGGACTCGAAGTGACGTGTCTTCCCGGACCCACTGCTTTTGTCCCCGCACTCGTAGCCTCGGGTCTCCCCTGTGACCGGTTCCGGTTCGAAGGTTTCCTCCCGCCGAAAAAAGGTCGGGCATCCAAGCTCGCCGAGATTGCGGATAGGGAGGTGACGACCGTCTTGTACGAGTCACCGCTTCGGCTTGTCCGCCTATTAGAGGAGATCGTGACCCTCATCTCGCCCGATCGCCGGGTCGCAGTAGCGCGTGAGATCTCCAAGATACACGAGACTTTCCACCGCGGGACCGCGCAAGATTTACTTGATTATTTTAGCGAAAATCCTCCCCTTGGCGAAATCGTCGTCCTCGTGTCGCCTGCGCCCAAGAAGGAGAAAGAACATCGAAATAAATTTCTGTAATATCAGACACTTAGACAAGTCTCTATTATGCAAAAGAACTCTCTAATCCCTGTCGCGCTTATTGCCGCGCTATCTCTCCTCTCCGGCTGTATGCCCGGTAAAAGCGGAGACGAATACCAAGCCAGCTACGACTCTTTGATGCTCGAAAAGAGCAAGACCGAAGCCAACCTCAACGATATGCTTGGTCTGATCAACGAGGTCGAAGCCAATCTCTCGCAGCTTACGGCTGCCGAACAAATGATCCAGGTAGGAACCGCGAATGGTGAACTCTCTGCGTCCGCAAAAGACCGAATCCGGGGGCAAATTCAAGCGCTGAGCGCTACCCTTGAGGAAAACAAAACCAAGCTCAACGAACAGGCCGAGAAGCTTCGCAAGTCCAACATCAACATCTCCGCTCTGGACAAGAAGATAAAGGATCTCCAGAGCCGACTTGAAGAAAAAGAGCGGGTTATTGCCGACCTTACGGGACAGCTGGACGGACTCCGCGGAACCGTCGCACAGCAGGACAGCCTCATCGGTGACCTCAGCGAAGCCCAGAGATCCAACCAGACCACCATCGAGCTTCAAGATCAGAAGATCGCACGCCAAGAGTCCGAGCTCTACACCGGATACTATTGCTTCGGGACTCAGAGGGAACTCAAGGATCAAAAAATCCTCTCCGGAGGCGGTCTTTTCTCGAGTATGAAGGTATTGCCCGATGGCTTCAATAAGGATTACTTCCTCGCGATCGACACGCGCAATGTACAGACAATAGAGCTTTTTGCGCCCAAAGCACGTCTCCGCACCAACCATCCTTCGAACAGCTACCGCTTCGACACCGATGGCGACGGCAATAAGATTCTCCGCATCACGGACACCAAAGCCTTTTGGTCGAATGGTAAGTATCTCGTAATTGAGGTCGAACCCAAGTAAAGCTTTCCACAGTAAGGCATAAAAGAGTCGCGAGCCAAACAAGCCCGCGACTCTTTTGTGTTTGCATTTGGCCCGGGGAAAAACTTTGCACGTACCTAATGAAAAGTTTGGTACAGACCGACGCAATCAAAAGACCCGTACCGAGCGCGAGAGCAGATACGGGTCAAAGTTATATAGTTTGATAGGCGTACTCAAACTCCCGGAACCCGTCCTTTGCGCAGGGCATTCATAATTCCTGCGGGAGCCTTGCCTTCGAGAAGCGCTTTTTTCATCCAGTCCATATACGGAGCCACGTAACGGAAGAATCGGAAATACCCCTCGCAGAGGTAATTGAGACCGGGCTCGCCGTCTTCCGTAACGGCAAACCTGTTTTTGGGACACTCTCCCCAGCAGGCAAAGAGGTACTCACACTCTTTGCACCTGTGTGGCAGTGTGTCGTACTTGTCCCTTCCGAAACGGTATTGTCGTCCGCTCTCCATCATTTCCGAGATGCTCTGCTCGTAGATGTTGCCGAGGTAAAACTCCGGGAATACGAAGTGGTCGCAAGAGTAAAGGTCTCCATTGTATTCCATCACACCCGCGTGACCGCAGTACTTGGTGAGGGTGCACAGACCGGGCGTTTCGCCGACCCAATTGGCCAAGGTGGAGTCGAAAATTTGGACGAACACTTTGCCCACGTCACGTCTGATCCATTCGTCAAAGAGTCCGATGAGGAAATTCCCCCACTGCTCCGGACGTACTGTTTGTTTGGTCACTTCGAGGTCTTTGCGGAGTACACTGACGAGCGAGAAGCTGTCTCGACGCTCCACGATGGGGGCGAACTGGATGTATTGGCATCCGAGTTCTTTGAAAAAACGGTAGAAGCCGATGGGATCCTCTGCATTCAGACTATTGACGACAGCAAGGATATTGAACTCCACTCCATGTTTCTGCAAGAGTCTTACTCCTCTTATGACCCGATCGAAAGACGGTGCTCCTGCCTTATTCCTTCTGAACGCATCGTGATATGCCTCTGGACCGTCGAGTGAGATGCCGACCAAAAAGCCATTGACTCTGAAAAATTCGCACCATTCGTCTGTGAGAAGTGTGCCATTGGTCTGGAGCGTGTTGATGACCGACACCCCTTTCTGCCGACCATAGAGCTCCTGAAGCTCGAGAGCCCTTTGGTAAAAGGAAATAGGACGGAGCAATGCTTCCCCGCCGTGCCAGGTAAAGATGACTTCGCTACCCGTCTGGGCGTTGATGTACTGCCGAATGTAGCGCTCCAGAGTGTCCGGCGACATCTCCGTCTTTTTCTCGGGGTAGAGGAGGGATTTGTCGAGGTAATAACAGTAGTCGCACGCAAGGTTGCACGCCGCTCCGCTCGGCTTGGCCATAACGTAGAGCGGCTTGGAAAAAGGGTGGGGTATGAAGTCTTGCATTTAGTCTGCTCTGAAAAGGAATCGAAAAGCTTCCTCTACCCGGCTGACCGGGTACACGGTGATAGGCTGAGCCGTCAGGTCGAGCCCTTTGACGCTGTCTTTCGGGACTATGATCGTGCGAAACCCGATCTTTGCCGCTTCGTTGATACGGCGCAAAATGTGTGACACGGCTCGTACTTCGCCACTGAGACCTACTTCTCCCGTTACGCAAACTGTACGGGGTATGCTGAGGTCGAGAGACGAGGAGAGCACTGCACACAGTAGCGGGAGATCCAAAGCCGGATCATTGATGTAGAGACCGCCTGCGATGTTAAGGAAGACGTCTTTTTGGATCAGCTTAAACCCCGCCCTCTTTTCGAGCACGGCGAGTAGCATATTCGATCTTCGGAGATCGACGCCGTTTGACGAACGCTGGGGATTATTATAGACTGCCGAACTGACGAGAGCCTGCACTTCCACGAGGAGCGGTCTCTGTCCCTCCACCGTCACGCCTATACAGATGCCCGAGAGTTCGTCCCGGTCTAAGGAAGAGGAGAGTAGCATCTCGGAGGGGTTCGAGACTTGGCGCAGACCGTCGCCTCGCATCTCGTAGATGCCCACTTCGTCCGTGTTGCCGAATCGGTTTTTCATGGAGCGAAGTATCCGATACTGATGGTTCCGGTCCCCTTCGAAGAGCAATACCGTGTCCACGAGGTGCTCCATTATCTTCGGACCCGCGATGGTGCCGTCTTTCGTGATGTGTCCGACGATAAGGATGGGGATGTTCTGTTCCTTTGCGAAAGCCAGCAGGCGACCGGTGCATTCTCGCACTTGGGACGGGCTTCCCGCCGAGGAGTCGCTTCCGGCGGTCTGCATGGTCTGTATGGAGTCGACGACGATGAGGTCGGGAGCGATGTCGAGGGCGGTCTCGAGGATGACTTCGATGCTCGTTTCGCTGAAAAGGAGTGTGTGCTCCACGGTGTCTGCGTCCGTGAGGCGCTCGGCGCGGAGACGGATCTGACCGGGACTTTCCTCTCCGCTGACGTAGAGGGTGGTGAGGGCGGTATTGCGGACGACACTCTGCAGGATGAGGGTGCTTTTGCCTATCCCCGGCTCCCCGCCGATGAGCACGAGCGAACCCTTGACAAGTCCTCCGCCGAGTACTCGGTTGAGTTCGCCGTCATTGAGGTCTATGCGCGGAACCGATTTCCCGGATACCTCGGAGATCGGCTTTGGTGCGTTGTCGTGGGGTAGTCCTTTCTGTCGGATACGCAGCCCCGGTTCGGGCGCTCCCGGCTTCACGGTGTACTCCACGAGCGTGTTCCAATTGCCGCAAGAGGGGCATTTGCCCGACCATTTCGGGAAATCCGCACCGCATTCGGTGCAGAGATATACCGTCTTCGTGTCTTTTTTTGCCATCAATGAAATTGTACGTGTTAGGAGCGTGTGGTGCGGTTCCCGGATGCCGAAAGTTCTATCTCCACAAGTCGGGCCGTACCGCGGCTTTTTGCCGACAGTCGCTCTCTGATGATGCCCGCGGCAGCAGGATCCTTGGCAAGGATGTACATAAAACCGCCACCTCCGGCTCCGGGTAATTTGTACCCGAGCGCGAGGTCGTCAATGTCCCGGGCTATGGACTCTATCTCGGGCGTTGAGGTGCCGGGATCGAGCGCTTTATTTGCTTCCCACGATTCGCGGAGCAGACAGCCCACGCGGGTGTAGTCTGCCTTGCTTATAGCTTCGCTCATCTCGAGTCCGAGTGCCTTGATGTGTCTGAGAAGGGAAAGTGTCCGGTGGTCGTTGAGCATCATACGGTCCTTGATGTGGCTGAGTATGTCTTTGGCGCGTCTTGTGAGTCCGGTGTAGTACAGCACCTGTGACCCATTGCCACTGAAGACTTGAGCCGGGAGAAACCTTACCGAAGGTGTCTGCCCCGATCCGCTCTCTGTTGTCAAGACTTTCGCCCCTCCGAATATGCCTCCAAACTGATCCTGCCACCCGCCGCCCGTCGTGAGCATCTGCTCCAAAATGAGTGTCTTGTGACAAATGTCCGTCTTGTCCCAACCAAGCCCGAAGTACTCGCTAAGCGCAGACAAAACCGTGGCCCCCAGTATCGAACTTGTCCCCAACCCTGATCCCGCAGGTACTGCGCTGAAGAGCGTAATCCGGAGTCCTCCTCCTATGGAGTCGATTAGGTCAGACCAAGAAAAACTTTTTGACCCGTACCCGGACAAAAGCCCGGTCTGTGTCTCACAATCTTTTTGGCCTGTGTGAAATGGGGCGTCCTCATCAGGCTCTTCGTACAGACGTCCCCGACCCACGCCGCAGAGGACAAGTGCAGCCTTAGGTATCGAGAATGCAGACCCCACTTCTTTGTAATCCAGAAGTGAAGCGATGTCCGAAATCGTGATGGAGGAGGCCAAGTCTATGGAGCTGATGGTGATCGTCTCGTCGTCACAGGGTCTGACATAGACCTGGATCGGCTCTTGCCCGTTGAGTGTCACGGCGAGATTGACGACCGTACCGCCTTCGTAGACACAGTAGGGCGGTGTGTCTGTCCATCCTCCCGCCAGGTCAATGCGTACGGGCGATCGGGACCAGATCAGTTGGTCGGAGAAAATGTTTCGATACGGTTCACCTCCTTTCGTCCGCTGCCCCTCTTTCAGGAAAACACTGAGTACCTCGGATGATTTATCCGGATCTTCGAGACCCAGTTCCGCCCGAAAAGCGGCATCCTGCATCTTGATGAGCAGCGGAGCCTCTTCCGGCAGTGGAAGGGGTGTCCCATCGAAGTCTTTGCCGATGGCAAGGAGGTCTGAGTGATAAAAGACGGAGCGATCCCAATTTGTCTGCATCAGACTCAGGCTCTCTTTGTAGAAAGCTTTTCGTTGGCGCTCGACCGCGTCCCAGTCCGTGAGACGGGGCAGTTCTCTGAGCGTGAACTGCCCGCGAGCGATCCCGTTTATGGTGCTTTCTATGAGTGCCGGAAGTTCGTCAACCGACGTCATTAGGGGAAAAAGTGGAGCGTCATAGAGATCTCCATCGATTTTTCGCCCAAAGAACATCCCGTCTTTGAACGTATCCTCGTAGCGGTATATTTTTAGCGCCCAACCCCTGCCGTCTTTGAGAAGAACGGCATCGAGGCAGATGCCTTCGGGCAGTGTCAGGGTGAGGTCGTTCTTGGGTATGCCGGTCAGGACATGCCGGCGGGAGAGGGTCCACGATCGGGGAATGTGGCTGTTTTCGATCCAAATGTCCGAGTGCGCTTCATCCGAGAGCTTCTCCCCGAGGAGCGCGTTTTGGACAAACATTTTGGAGTGCAGCTTCCACCTTTTGGACAGCAACCGACGTTGGTTCCGATACCTATTCTGGTACCGCACCGTGCTCTCTATCAGGTCTTGCGTGCTGCCGAAGTGAAAAAAATCGCCTTCCTCAATCGGGTATACAGACACCTTTAGGTCATCCGGAAACGGGATAAGATCCGTGTACAAGTCCACGGGGTCGGCAAAAGTCTCGAGATACTCGAGTGCTTTCCGGGACAAGAGCCAAGTGCCGGAGTCGAGGAGGGTGAGGTAATTCTTACCCAGCTTGTCAAGCTCGGCGGAGGTCGGTTTTTGAACCATCCCTTCGTAGTATCTCGGGTCGTCGGGGTCGCATAGGAAGACCCCGTGCTTACCCATCGTCCGGGCATCGGACCAAAGACCTACGAGTATGATGTCTGCCTCGGGTAATGGGGGCAGAACCTGCGGCAGGGTGATGAGGACATCTCCGCTTGCGACCACGGCGGCAATCTCTCCAGGGGACTTTTCCGCCAAACGCTCGAGATAATCCCTCTGTAGGTCAAAGAGACGCTGAGAGATCTGTTGACCGCGGCTCCATTTGGCCACAGGCATCGGCATCAAGACTTTACCGTAGCCGTTGTAGGCAGGTAGGCGCCGGGCTTCACCCCCGGCATTGATGACGATGCTCTTCTCACCCGGCTCGCGATCCCGGAGGAGATATTTGACGGCACCTCCGCTGCCGACTCTTTTGCCCTCCGGATCGTGACCGAGGATGATGTCTTCGTCGGGGTAAAGTGAGCGAAAGTACCCTTCTACCCCTTCCGGAACACTGACGTATAATTTCATTTACTCCCTGTATAGAGGTTGGGTGGTGCATCGAAGAAGACCGCCCAACTTGCTGACTTGGCGGTAAGGGACGGTGACACACTCCACCCCGCGCCGCTCGAGCCAACCCCGAAGTCGGGTAAAGGTCTCGTCAATAATGACCTTCTTGGGCGAAAGACTGAATATATTGGGGTTCATATCGAAGAGCTCTTCGCGATCGATGATGCAGCAGTTCTCTACGCCGTAGAAGTTCATCAGGAACTCCCAATCTTCCGTATGACGGAATCCCCCCGGGAAAAGGATGCACTTGTCTGTCCCCACAGGTTGGAACGCGCAGTCGAGGTGAAGCACGCCGGTGTAGGGATCCGTGTCGTGTTTGATGAGCTCGAGGGGTATGATTTCTTTGTCGGGGAAGAGGTCTTTCAGAAACCCTATGGCGTACTTATTCGTGCGTGCCATAGTGTACTTGCTGTAGTCCGGCGACAGGTACATCCCGAGGAATATCTTGTCCTTGACGACGACCACGTCCCCACCTTCGATGTGTACGTGCTCGGGCGGGGTGATGACCTTGGAGGGGTCTATTTCGGAAATAATGTCGTCGTAGGCCTTCATTTCGGCCTCACGGTCGGGGATGATGTTTGCGCGTATCATCTTGTCTTCGATGACGAAAGAGACATCTCGGGCAAATATCTGGTTTACGCCGGGTATACGCCGGGGTCTGAGGACCTGTACGCCTTCCCGTTCGATGACTTTGGCGAGCCCTTCCACTTCGCGACCAAGTGCTTCGTCGGAGGGGTACTCGTCATGGATGAGGGTGTGGTACGTCTTGGCGTCGTAAGCTTCTTCGAGGGTGGGGACGGGACCGTTTTGGTCGCCGACGCCTACGATGACGCTTTTTAGAGTGCTTGTCTCGTCAGAGATGTGTAGTTTTAGCATAAAAGTCTTGTTATTTCGTGAGTCAAAGTTGTGTGCCGTGGCGTGTCCCGAGGACAAAAGCTTCGTAGTCTTCGCAGCTTCTGGCGAGTGCTTCGGGGTGATTTCGGGCGATGTTGTCCGCGTCGTAAAGCGCGAAGAGTTCGCCCTTTATGGCCTGTACGAAGTCAATGGAGCCGGGAATATAGGAGAGGTACGTCCTCAGCGAAGTCCCCGAGAATGCGACTTCGGGTGCGCCACACGAGACCGCAACATCGATCCGCAAGTGCCGCAGCTTGTCTCCGCCTTCTCCGTAGGCGAATCCTTCCGTCCAGACGGTGTCCATCCATTTCTTAAGTACGGCGGGCGGCATATACCACCAGAGCGGAAATTGCAGGATAAGGCGGTCTGCCGCCACCAGCAATCTTTGCTCTTCGGCGACATCAAAAAGACCGCGACTAACGGTGTCGGCAAGTGTGTGGACGAGGACATCTTCATCAGGAAGTGCGATGGCGGTCTCTCTCCATGCCCTATTGACGAGTGATTTGCCAAGGTTCGGGTGTCCTACGACGACTAATGTTTTCATTATTTGTATGTGGTGCTAAAAGGTGGTTCTGCGCTGTTTGTCTTTGATCCCCCTACTTATAACAAAGGTAGCCAATTCTTTTTTTTCGACCTAATGTTTGCCGGGATTTGGTCACGACGGACACGGGAACGGGTTTGGTACGTACCGCGAAGGATGCGAGATACGTACCGGGGACAAACCCTTGTACAGACCGAGAAGATGCGCCCGACCTGTACCAAAAATAGCCCGATTATTTGTGGAGCACCCGGGTGATGAACAAATCAATCATCCGGGGTTCACCCTCCCTGTCCGCTCTCTTGATGGAAAGAAGACCGAGTACCCGACTCCCGGGACACAGTCTCCCCGCGTCGGGTAGCGTCTTTTCGCCGGGCGACTTGCCGCTTAGGGTGATGAGGGCGATGTCCTTGCCCGCAAAGGTATCGGCGTGTATTCTTAGAAAACTCTGCATCGGAAACGCCATCTTGCCCAACCATACGGGATAGCAGACGATAATCGTGTCGTACGCTTCAAGGATCTTTTCGGTGGGGTGGATAGGGGGATATTCGCCCGCGTCGTACAGCCGTTTCTTCTCCTCCCGTGCTCTCGCCAGTGTCGCCATGTAGTCACGGGGATAAGGTACAGAGGGTCGGATGCAGAGCGTGTCCGAGCCCGTTTTCTCTTTCAGTATTTTGACCACTCGCTCCGTGTCTCCGCTCCAAGAGTAGAAGACGATTACGGCTTTTGCCGCACGCTCCTGGGCATACGAAATTGCTCCGCCCGTTAGGAGGAAAAAGTACAGCACGACTGCGAAAGTAAGACGACCCCGCCTCCGGTCACGAGAGTCCCGCAGGCCAAAGACGGTGAGGATAGAGGAAATGCGTGCCACTACGAAAAAGCATTCGGGGAGCTCCCTTTACGAGAGCCCTTATGACGCGACTGTCAATGACGTTTACGAAAGAGGGTACCGATAGACCCACGCGTCCGAGAAGACCTCATTTTCCTGATGGAGCTTTTGCATCAATAGACGTGCTTCTTCCGGGGTGTCGGATACCGAGGTGTAGACCCGGTAGGTACCCCCATCGGAGGATGATCGATTGGTGTGGATGATGCCGATCTCGGGGAGCAAATCGGAGGGGTGGTTCTCTTCGAGGTATTGTTTGACTGCACTTTCGGAGCGGAGTGTGGCGATAACCACATAATATCTGGGTGCAGTCCCCTCTTTGTCCGGGGTCAAGAGCGGAAGACCGAAAAGTGTTTTCCCGGATGTGTCCCCCGGTGTCTCCTTTTCCGTGGCTTCCATCGGTGCCTCGGGGACGGCTTTCAAGGGCGCTTCAACTTTTTGGGTCTCGGGGGTGCCGGAAAAGAATCCCGCTTGATATTGAGGCGTCTCCGAATGGGAGAGGGGCTTGTCCGTCAGACTTTTCGGAAAAAGCAAGAGGGCAAGGACGAAGAGCGCAGCTGCGGCTCCGTATTTCAGGAAAGAGAGGTTCACGGGGAGGTAGACCACGTTTTTCTCCGGGGTCTCAGGCACCTCTTTCTTGACCAAGCTATGGGCATCGCTCGGAGATAAGGTCACGACAGGAGTATAACCGAAGAAGTAGGTGGTGAAAGGGTGGTTTGCTTCGGGAGCAAATTCGATCTTACCCTCTCCGGTCATCCACAGCCGACCGAGACTTCCCATTTGGAGTAAGCCGGTGGTTCGTAAGGTTCCCACTAAGTCCCTGACGTCTTCGCGGATGAGCGACTCGGCTTTTTTTGTGCTGATGCTGTAGCGAAGCACATAACTCTGCAGGAGCATCCCGTCGGACTGGGAAAGCGAGCCGTTGAAAGAAAGGCTGTTCTTGGGTGGGTAGATCAGCCCCTTGACCTCGTCGACTTCAGCCGGCGAGGAGTGACGAAGAAACGCACCAAGTCCGGGTACTACCACGAACTCGTTCTTGTACAATAACTCTTCTATCTGTCTGATGACCCTTTTTTTCATACTTGTTCTGCGGATAACCGGTTTGCTTGTGGCAAATGTACCCAAAAATCGAGACCCCGCACAGTCCTCACTCAGACCCGGGGTCGCAGGCGACGGAACGGACACTTGATCTCTACATCGGGCAAGTTCCCGAGTCCGGCATGCATCTGGGCGATTGTTTGGCACAGACCTACGCGGAAGCGAGATACGTACCGGGGGTAATTTTTTGGTCTGTACCTCGGAGAGACGAGATACAGACCTATTTTTTGACCTCGTGGAACCGGCTTCGGCGCCCACGATCGGGGGAGAGCATTTTAATCCTTATTGCCACGGATGCGCTTAGCGACCTTATTGTTGTACGAGCGCAGGCTGATGTACACTTTTGCTCTCTTTTCGGGTGAGAGCATACTCTCGAGGCGGTTGAAGAGATTGATGGTCTCTTTGCCACGTTCGAGCTCTGCTTCGAGTATTTTATTCAGGAGAGAGGTGTATTCGCCGGCAGAGAGACCGGGTTTCTCCATTTGCTTTTTCAGGTCGCGCGTTTTTTTGTAAAGGGTGAACCGGTTATTGTCGTATTTGAGCAATTCACTGCCTAAGAATGCTTTTTCTTCGGCGGTCAACCCTACCTCCTTACTGATGGTCTCCAAGCGGTCGGTGAGGTATTTGCTGCGTTTGTCCGGGTTCTGACAGTCCTGTTGGATCAACTCCTGACCGGAGACCTCCGCAAAAGCCGGGAAAGAGGCTCCTCCGAAGAGGACTGAGATCAAGACGATGGTTTGGTATAAAAAATGACGCATAGCTTTTAGAGCCTGTTTTTAGATTAATTATTTGTCCGATAAATTACTCGAATACCGTCGCCAAGAGATATTCGTCCTGTGTCTCTTCCAATAGATATTGCTTGAATTCCTCCTCGCTGACTTGACGAATCAGCCCTTCGTCGGTTAGTGCCTGCACGCGGGCATCCTTGGTTGTCGCCGGCTCCGGGGGGGTAATAAGGGGAAGTGCCTTGAAGAGAAGTGCCATCCCGACGAACATCGCCGCCAAATAGAGATAAGGTCGGAGTACGACGTGAAGGGGTCTCTTTTCTTGAACGGGCAGTACGCCACTGCCCTCATCCGAGTGGATGCGGTCAAAGACTTTTGACTTAAGCTCATCGAAATAGCCGTCAGGCATTAGGAAGCAATTGGCCGGATCCGTATCCTTGAGCTTCTTGGGGGTGGGTTCGGTAGGATTCTTTTCACTCATAACAAATATTTGCTGCGACAGGAACGTGTCTTCTCGATTTCTCAAGTTTTGACGTAAATTTTGTCCGAAAGTTTAATCCACGTCGCCTTCGGATTCGATGCCGAGAAATTTCTGGAGCTTTTTTACGGCGTGGTGGTAGTTCGCTTTGAGTGCACCTGTGGAAGTGCCGGTAATTTCGGAGATCTCGTTGTAGGGCATCTCTTCAAAATACCTGAGCTCGAACGTCACCTTTTGTTTCTCCGGCAGCTTGTCGATAGCGACCATAAAGTCCCTCATCAGCTCGTCTCCGTCAAAGTACGGCTCGCTCTCGAGGGTTGTCGCAAGGTCGTATTCCTCAGTGGAGAGGGGGATTTTTTGCTCCCGTTTTTCTTTTCGCAAGAATGAGAGCGCTTCGTTTGTCGCTATGGAGTAAAGCCAAGTGGAGAGCTTGGACGCTCCGCGGAATCCGGCGACGTTTTTCCAGACTTTTACGAAGACATTCTGAAGGATGTCATCCGTATCGTCGTGGCTGAAAACGATGCGTCTGACGATATTGTAGAGCTGAGGCGAATACCTGTCCACGAGGAAGCCAAAAGCCTCTTCCATCCTGTCTCCCGAGTGCAGGAGGACGAGGAGGTCGTCGTCGGATATGTTCTTGGGGATGTTACTGGGCATTCTGAGGGTTATTCGGGGGTGAGAGTGTGGGAGAGGATTACGTGGGTCTTGCTGATTCCGCCTTAAGCTCCGGATACTTTATCCGGGAGTGGTTCATCGTCAGAATCTTGTCGCAGAAGACCAGTTTGATGACTTCGATGTCCCGGAAAGTAAGCGGGGTATTGCGCAGCATACCTTCGGACACGATGCTGTCCACGATCTTATTTACGTGGCGGATGATGCCCTCCTCAGTCACTTCCGTGATGCTCCTTGAGGAGGCTTCGACCGAGTCGGCCAACATCATTACGCCTTGCTCTACCGTGTGGGGATTGGGACCGGGATACCGAAAGAGGCTTTCGTCGACCGGGTCGTCGGGGTGGTCGTTCTTGTACTTGATGTAAAAAAACTTAGTCAACCCGAGTCCGTGATGGGTGCGGATAAAACCGATGATGGACTCCGGGAGTTTGGCTTTTTGGGCCATATCTACGCCGTCGGTGACGTGCTTAATGATGATCTTGGCGGAGTCCTCGTAAGGGAGTGAGTCGTGGGGATTGAGGTCGCCACTTTGGTTCTCCGTAAAGTAGCTCGGATTGCGCATCTTCCCGATGTCGTGATACAGGGCGCCGGCGCGGACGAGCTGGATGTCTCCGCCTATTTTGTCTACGGCTGCCGCGCAGAGGATGGATACGTTCAGCGAGTGCTGAAAGGTGCCCGGAGCCACTTCGCTGAGCCGTCTGAGAAGAGGCTTATTGATATCCGAAAGCTCGACGAGGCGTATGTTGGAGACGTAGCCGAAGATCCACTCCAAGAGGTAAACCATCGTGTACGAAAACATCAGGAAAACGAAGTTTGCCACGTAGTACAGTGCTTTCCAGTAATCTAACTCTGTGAGATTGATACCGGAGGCGAGGTCGTACACCCCGTTTGTGACGACCAGGGACAGAAGCACGAAAAACGTCGTTTTGATGAGGTCGGAGCGCTGGGACAGGGATCGGAGCGTGACCAGTACGACACGCGCAGCGACGACATTGACGAGGATGAATTCGAGCTGATTCGGCACTACAAGTGCGCTAAGCAGAACAGCGGTCAGGAGTGAGATAAAGGCAGTGCGCGAGTCAATGAAAATGCGCACCAAAACCGCAACCATCGCATACGGTATCATATAGACAGCCAACGGCAGACGGTCGATCAGAAGGTAGGTCAGAGCCGGGAAAAAGCAGGTGATCGTAAAGATGAAGAGCAGGTTCTTATTTTCCTGCAAGATCTGCTTTCGGAAGGCTAAGAAGTAGAGCAATAGCGCAGAGAGCAAGATGACGATCATCAGGAAGATGCCGACATTTTGCAGAAGTCGGTCGTTGGGCGAGACTCCTCTTTGCTCATAAGCGAGGCGGTAGCCCTCCAGTTTCTGGAATACTTCCGACGTGACCAGTTCACCCTGATCCACGATTTTTTCGCCCTTGTGCACGTGCCCGATGATCTCCTCTATCCCGGCTTTGCGTGCTTCAAGCATCTGCTCAGTCTTTTCTTCATCGAGGACGAGGTTCGGGATGATGTAGGAAGAGATTTTGGCCTGCCTTACGGTGATGCTGTCCAATCCGTAGGGGAGGTCGGACATGATACTCTCGTATGCCGTTTCGGGGCTGTAAAACTCGCTTGGAAGTCTTCGCTTGGCCACATTGTCCCGACCGATAACATAGACGTGGGCGGTATCTGAGAGCATTTCCATAGATGCTCCGTCCATCACTCCCTTTGTGTAAATTTCGTCCAACCTGTCGATCAGGAAGCGCATATAGGTCGAGTGTTCGAGGATTTGTTTCGGGAGCTTTCCCTCATTGTAAGCCCGGGTAAGACGATTCTTTTGGAGGACAAAAAGTCCATCGTCGTAGGCGTAGTACTCTATTCGGGAGTCGTCAATGGCGTTTTTCTCGGACTGGATCTGATCGGCGCTTTTCTTGACATCAAAGTCGAAAGGTGCGATGACCAAGTCCTCGTACCGCCAAGGTTGGTTCAGTGCATACCGATATCGGAACTTGCTCTGACTCTTCGGGTAGAACATCATCAGGATAACGGCCGAAACGACCATTACCAATATGCTTCTCAAATATAACGACTTGTGTCTCATAATAAAATCCTCTGAAGTCAGATGCAGAAAATTAACCCTTCAGCCCACTCCTTACGGGAACTTCCGTACAGTCTCTCCGGCTGCATGTACTCCAAGAGAAACGAGGTACAGACCGAGGGAAGAGTTTTGGTCCGTATCTCGGTTTCGTTCGGGTCAGACCGGGAAGATATTCTATGCCCGTATCTCGCTCTTCCCGCATTGCGGCTTCTAAGCCACACGGCGCTCAAAGTCCTCTTCTGCGTTTGGCGGAGATGAGCGTATTTTTCATTAGAGAGATGATCGTCATCGGTCCCACGCCTCCGGGTACCGGTGTGATAAATGAGCATTTTGGTGCCACGTGGGCGAAGTCGACGTCTCCGGACAGTCTGAAGCCGCTCTTCTTGGACGCATCGGGTACCCGTGTGGTTCCGACATCGATGATGACGGCACCCTCTTTGACCATATCCTCTTTCACAAACTCCGGCTGACCGAGTGCGGCGATGATGATGTCTGCCGTACGCGTGATCTCCGGGAGGTTTTGGGTTCGGCTGTGGCAAATGGTTACGGTAGCGTCCCCGGGATTGCCTTTATGGAGCAAAAGCATGGCGACGGGTTTGCCGACGATGTTGCTTCTGCCGAGGACTACGACGTGTTTGCCCTTGGTGTCGATGTGGTAGCGTCTGAGGAGTTCGATGATGCCCGCAGGAGTGGCGGACACGAATCCCGGCAGTCCGATGCTGAGTTTGCCTACATTGATTGGGTGGAATCCGTCTACGTCTTTGGACGGATCTACGGCTTCGATGACTTTTTGCTCATCAATCTGGGCCGGGAGCGGCAGTTGGACGATGAAGCCGTCGAGGTCGTCATCCTCGTTCATCTTCTTGACCTCTCTAAGCAGCTCTTCCTCCGAAATCGTTTCTTCGTAGCGTATGAGTGAGCTCTTGAACCCGAGCTCTTCGCAAGTCTTCATCTTGCTTGCCACGTAGGTCTCGCTTCCCCCATCGTGACCCACGAGGATGGCTGCGAGGTGCGGGGGCTTGAAGCCTTGACGAACGATCGCACTCACTTCGTCTGCGATCTCCTGTTTCATTTCGCTCGAGACTTTTTTACCGTCGAGCAGGGTATAGTTGGTTCCGGTTTCCATGGTTTATTTGGTCTAAAGGTTTGGTTGTGGAGGTTTTTTTGGGACTAACGTCTGCCGAAGAGTCCGCCTCCTTGCGGCATCTGGGGCATCTTGCCCCCGAACTTCGTCAGTGTCTGCATCACTTTTCGAGACTGCATAAACTGCTTGATGAGCTTATTCACGTCCCCCACTTGGACACCACTGCCCATCGCGATTCTCTTTCTGCGGGAGGCATCGATCTCCGAAGGGTGGGTGCGTTCGTAAGGCGTCATCGAACCGATCATGGCTTCTATGCTCTTAAACGCATCGTCGTCTATGTCTATGTCCTTGATTTGTTTGCCCACTCCGGGGATCATCGCCATCAAGTCTTTGAGGTTGCCCATCTTCTTGATTTGGTGGATCTGCTCCAGGAAGTCGTTGAAGTCGAGCTCGTTTTTGCGCATCTTTTTCTCCAGTGCGGCGGCTTTCTTTTCGTCGTACTGGTTCTGCATCCGCTCCACGAGCGAGACGACGTCTCCCATACCGAGGATGCGGTCTGCCATACGCTCCGGGTGAAAGACATCGAGTGCCTCGAGTTTCTCTCCCGTGCCGATGAATTTGATGGGCTTGTCCACCACGGTGCGGATCGAGAGTGCTGCGCCGCCCCGGGTGTCACCGTCGAGTTTGGTAAGGACTACGCCATCGAAATTGAGCCGGTCGTTGAATTCTTTCGCCGTATTCACTGCGTCCTGGCCGGTCATCGAGTCGACCACAAAGAGAATCTCGGTGGGATGGACGGCCTCTTTGATGCGTGCGATCTCCGTCATCAGCACTTCATCGACCGCGAGGCGACCTGCGGTGTCTATGATGATGGTGTCAAACCCGTTGCTTTTCGCATACGAGACGGCGTGCTTGGCAATGGCGACCGGATCCTTGCTCCCGTCTTCCGTGTAGACAGGGACGGAGATCTGTTCGCCAAGGATTTTCAATTGGTCGATGGCGGCGGGTCGGTACACGTCGCCTGCGACGAGCAGGGGTGTCAGTCCGTTTTTTTCCTTCAAAAGGTTTGCCAACTTGCCCGAGAACGTCGTTTTACCCGAGCCCTGCAAACCGCTCATCAAGATGATATTGGGCTTCCCGTTGGTCTTTAGCGGGGTGGCCGTACCGCCCATAAGCTCGGTCAGTTCGTCGTGTACGATCTTGACCATCAGTTCGCCGGGCTTGACGGAAGCCATTACTTTCTGACCGATTGCTTTCTCTTTGACCTTGTTGGTAAAAGCCTTGGCCACGTTGTAGTTGACGTCGGCTTCGAGTAGAGCGCGTCTTACATCCTTGACGGTTTCTGCGATATTGATTTCCGAAATGCGACCTTCGCCTTTCAGTATCTTGAATGAGCGTTCGAGACGCTCGGACAAATTTTCAAACATTATTCTCGTTTAAGCCTGTGTATAAAAATAAATGCACACAAATGTACCCAAAAAAGAGACAGGCACCGATTGGTACGGCTGTCCCCTCCGGTGCTTATCTCCGCCTGAGGTGGACGTGGAATGCGGACAAAAGGGATACGGACCAAAAATCTTTTTTCGGCTTGACCGGTTTTGTCGCGACCTACGTACCAAAAGTTTCTCCTCGGTCTGTACCTCGAGACCTTGGCATAGTACCTCATCTGCTGCCTTGGTTTCGGGATTCGGGTTTAGCCGTGTACGAAAAGCAGACCCCTTTCGCCCTTACCCTTAGCGCTTTGCATCCGGAGGCACTCTGAAAAGGGCTCCACGAAAAACGGAGTTTTTCGTACCTACGAGACCTCTGTGCAAAGGTCTCATCTCGAGGATGCGCAGGATGGTATATCCCAAACGCCCCACACCGAGTCTGAGGCTGCGGTATGGGGCGTTTGGGATGTTCCTCTGTCTTGTGGCAGGGGTTAGTTGGTTGCCTTTTCGCTTTCTTCTGCAGGTGCGTTTTCCGGGAGAATGAGCTTGTGGAGCTCGTCGGGCGTGATCTCCTTTTCGACTACGGTCACGACGTTATTCTCGCGAAGTTTTTGAGCGACGAGCTGGCGGAGGATGTCTTGCTCCGTGCCGTATACGAAATTCTGGTTCTTGAGGAGCTCTTCAGCCTGCTTCTCAAGGATTTCCATCGGGGCGTTGGCCCAGCCCATATTCGCGAACTGCTGCCAAGTGTAGCGGATGGCGTAGTTTTTTACGTCCTCTTCGGCCACCTTGATGTCGTACTCTTTGGCGTATTCGTTGAAGAAAAGGTCTTCTTTGAGCGAGTCGATCATCTTCTTGAAAGAGTCGTCGGGGTCTGCGGAGTCCTCGATGGCAGAGGCGTTATCCGTGGTCTTGAACCACGCACGGATGGTGTCTTCTGCCAGATCCATATCGCCGAGCTTGGTTTCGTGGATGAGGTTCTTGAGGTCTTGGACGAACTTGAAGTTGGCGTTGCCTTCTTCCTCTTTCTGCAAGTTTTCTTTCAGCTTTGCGATGGCTTCTTCTTCGCTGTGTACGGTGTTTTCGCCGAAAGCGCGGTCAAAGAACTCTTGATTGAGATCCGGGTCTTTTATGGAGGAGATTTCGGTAATCTGATAGGAAAACTCGGATGCCTCATATTTTTCGACATCGTCTTTTTCGATCTTCAGAAGCGAACTGATTTCCGCCTTGTCGCCCTCAAAGGCCTTGAAGGGAGAGAAGACCACGAGCGTGTCTTTGGACGCACCGACGAACTTCGCTTTCTCCTCTTCGTTCTTGATGAAGTTCGGGAAGAGCATCGCTTTTTCGATTTTGATGCCGTCTTCCTTGGGGCTGTCTCCGTCAAGCTCTGCCAGGGTTCCGTAGACGATCGCATTCTCGTCCACCGTGTCTACAGAGACGGGCTGCTTATTGCTCTGCATTACTTTCTTGAGCTCTTCCTTGGCCGCCTCTTCGGTGATGACGGGCTTGTAATAGTCGAGCGTGTCTCCGGAGCCGAGCTTATTTTTGATCTCCGGGATGAGCGCCAATTCAAACGCGAGTGTTACGTCGTCGCCTTCAAAAGCTTTGCTTTGGTCGAGGTCACGGAGGAGGATGGGCTGCCCGATAGTCAGATATTTTTCGTCACGGACGAACTTATTGATTTCATCGGAGATGAGAGATTGGATGACATCGATGCGGACGCTTTCGCCGTACATCTTGCGCACGAGCCCCTGAGGAGTATGTCCTTTACGGAAACCCTTCATAGAGGCATTTTTGGACAAGTTCTTGATTTCTTTCTCGACCTTATCCTTGTAGTCTTCCTTTGCGAGTTTCGCTTCGAGGACTACGAGGTTATCTTTCTTCTCTTTTACTGAGACAGCCATAAGTAATGTATTTGTACTTTGATTTTCTGAAACTTATTTCTCCGGATAACCGCACTATGGGTGCGGATTTCACGATTGGTTACAAAGGTACCCCAAAAAATCCGATCTCGCTATTCTTTCCCGGCAGGGAGGAAGAGGATCTCGCGCGGTAACGGGCGTTCGGTGAGGGTCTTGGAGGAGAACCCGATTTCGAGCTCCTCGCCCATGTAGTCCTCGAAGTAGGAAACTTCGAGCAGATGCAGTCCTTTTTCGAGTGCGACCTTGCCCTCGGCTCTCAGGGCGCTGTGACCGCCGTCGTTACCCACTACCGTTTGTCCGTCGATGCTGAGGACGGATCCGTCGTCTGAGTAGGTATAAAAGCGGTAGATGCCCCTCTCCGGTATATCGATGAGTGTGCGATACTTGTAGGCGAAGTGGTCTCTCCGTGCAAACTCCTTGATTGAGAAATAGGGGAGGGTGCCGGAGTGTACGCGTGCGTGCTCCGTGATGTCGGAAGTCATTTTGAAATTCCCCTCGTAGTAGTTGTAGGCGACACCCCGGCCTCCTGTCTCGCTTTTGAGTGCAGGAAGGTAGGTCGCTTCCTTTTCCTCGATCGAGTTCAGCCCGGAGGGAAAGTAATAAATTCCTTCGGAACCTTTTGGGGTCACGATCCAAGAGTCGAACTTACGCGCTCCCTCATAGAGCTTGATGACCCGACCGCCTCGCTCCAGGTCTCCGTAGGCATCGTGTCCCGTAACTCTGCCGTACCCGAGGGCGATGCCTCTATTGATGCCGATCTCGTCGTTGTCGTGGTTGTGTCCCGTGAAGACACCCATCACGTCCCCCATGTCGATGAGAGAGGCGAAAAGGCCGGAATTGATGCCGAGTATCTCTCCGTGTTCCTCTGCTTTGTGCCCAAATGTCCTGTCGTCCCCGTCAATCCACTCGAACTCCGGTATCGGTATGTGAAAGAACATCAGAGCAGGCAATGCTTGTCCTCCATTGGCGCGTGTGATGCCCTCGGAAACATCGCGGTACCACGCTATTTGGTCGAAGTGTATCCAGTCGTAATGCTGCACAAACTTATTGGGGTGGTAATCGTTGCTGTCAAGAAAGTAGAGGACGCCTTCGGTTTTCCCATCCTTGTCCGTCAGCGTTATGAAGCAGTTGCCCATAGAGGGAGCCAAATCTTCGGGACCGCGAGATCCGACATAGTAGGGCGAAGTCTCGAGAATATCGTAGATGGCGCTTTTGGACATCACTTCCGGATCATGGTTGCCCATCGTGAGGACAAAGGGCACTTTCTGGGAGTTCATACGCCGGACGATCTCTCCGAAGACCTTGTCCGCGCCCGCCTTTTCGGTCACTATGTCGCCGTTAAGCACGACGAGGTCGGGGCGTACGCTTTCGACGACCGTCTTCATCGTCTTAAAAGACGAGTCTGTCCCGGCTTTGTGGTTTCCGTCGAGGTGAATGTCGTTGAATTGGAGGACGACAAACGTGCCGTCCGCTCTATAAGGGAGGCTCTTCTGACCGAAAGTCCGGAGCGAAGAGAAGAGAAGGGTAAGCGTCAAGAGACAGATAAGTCGGTTCATAACTGCAGTGTACGTATGGGGAAAAAAGATACAGACCGGGGAGGTGACGTGGTACGTACCGATTTAGGAGCGAGATACGGATCCGGAGGTTGACGAGACACGTACCAAGATTTTCTCCGCCAAAAGACCTGGATCAGTGGTAAAATTGGGGCAAGGTAAAGTCCGTCTCCCCTCTCTTTCGGATGCCGAGTGAGAGCTTTCGCCCTTCCGTGCCTTGGAAGTAGCGGACTTCGATGCGGTGAAGGCCTTTTTGGAGAGCGACGAGGCCTGAGGCCTTGATGGCAGAGTGACTGCCGTCGTTGTCGATAAGGCTTTTGCCGTCGACAAAGAGGGCGGAGCCGTCGTCGCTCGTGAGGGCAAACTCGTACACCCCGTCCGCGTCTATACGGACGAATCCTCGGAAGATAAGACCGTAATTGTCCGCAAGGCTGCCGATCGCTTCGCTCACTTCGAGCGTCGAGCCAGTTTCCTGCCTCTTGCCTCTCTCGATTGCTGCGATGCTGTCGAATATCCCGCTGTAAAGCGTGTAATTGAGCCCCTGTTTCATCCCGTTTTTCTCCGGCATGGGCGGCATATAGGTGGCTTTTGTCGCCCTGAAAACGGTGGGGTCTGAGGGCTTGCCCTGACCGAGCGCTATGGCTTGAATCGTAGCACCCTCTTTGAGCGTGATGGGGCGTACATAGAGGGGCGACTCTTCGGTAGGGATAGATCCGTCGATGGTGTAGCGGATTTGGGCGTTTGGGGTCGCCGTTTTCAGCTCGAAAGAGACCTCTTTCTCGAATAGGTGCAGATCTGCCTCCGTGTAGACAGGGGAGGCTTTTTCGCCGCGGGTAAGCGAGTAGGGCAGCTCTTTCACGGGGTAATCCTTGACCGGCTCTTTTGTCAGCTCAAAGGCGAGCTCACCACCTGCCATTATCTCGTCATAGGTGATGAAGAGACGCGAGAGCGGTTTGCCGTTGAGGGAGACACTCTTGATGTAGAGGTTGTTTTTCGGATCGTTGGCCGTTATTTTCAGTGTGTTGCCGCCGGAGAGGGTGAGGCTCGTTTCCTCAAAAAGAGGGGTTGTGAGGACGTACTCACCCGACCCGGGAGTGACTGGATAAAAGCCCAAAGCCGAAAAAATATACCAAGCGCTCATCTGACCGCAGTCTTCATTGCCCGGTACACCGTCGGGCTCCGAGGTGTACATCTCTCGGAGGATGTGGCGTGTCAGCTCCTGAGTCTTCCACGCATCGCCCGCGTAAGTAAAAAGGTAAGCGAGGTGGTGGCTCGGCTCATTGCCGTGGATGTACTGACCGATAAATCCCGTAAGGTCGGGCAGGTCTGTGTCTAAGACTGTTTGGTCGGCATACAGGTCATAGAGCTTCTCGAGGAACGCCTCTCGCCCGCCGTAGAGCTGCATCATACCGTTTACGTCGTGCTGGACTGCGAATCGGTACTGGAAGGCATTGGCTTCGGTGTAGTGTCGGCTCACGTCGTAAGGATTGAAGTCCTTCTCCCATACCCCGGTCGAACTTTTGGGCCTAAAGAAACAGGACGAGCCGTCAAAGAGGTTTTGGTAATTCAGTGCGCGCGCTTTGTACTGCTCCGAGACTTCGCTATTGCCCATCTTTTCTGCCATCATATAGATGCACCAATCGTCGTATGCGTACTCGAGAGTTTGGGATACGGACTCGTTTTTGCGGTCAAACGGGACATAGCCGAGACCCGCATACAGTTCGCCGCCTTTCCGATTGATGTCCGAGGACTTCACCATGGCCGTCAAGGCTCGATCCGCGCTGAAGCCTCCGATGCCTCTGAGGTAGGCATCCGCGATGACGGAAGTGGCGTGGTACCCGATCATAGTACGGGTCTCTCCGCTGACGAGTGGCCATATCGGCAACTCACCTTGCTCGTCGTACATATTGAGCATAGAGCGGACGAAGTTTGCCGTTTCTTCCTTCTCAAACAGCGTGAACCACGGGTGAAGCGCACGGTAGGTGTCCCAAAGCGAGAATGTGCTGTACTGTGCTTCGCCTGACGGGACTGCGTGCACTTGTCCGTCCAGTCCCCTGTATGAGCCGCTTGCGTCGCTGATGCGGTTGGGGGCAAGGTAACTGTGGTAAAGGGCGGTGTAAAAGGTCGTGAGGTCTCTCGGATCTCCGTCCGGGATTCGGACTTTGCCGAGGACTTTTTCCCACGATGCTTCGGTAGCGACCCTCATTTCGTCGAAGTCCCGTCCCTCCAAGTCGTGCTCCAAGTTCGCCTTCGCTTCCGAGACGGAAGTGGTGGAGAGACCTACGTAGATTTCGAGCGGGAGGTCGGACCCGGCAAACGTCAGGACAGCACGGACGGAGTCTCCCTCTGCCTTGTCTTCTTTCATAACCTTTCCGTCGAGGTAGGTGGTCATACCCTCTATCGGTCGGGAAAACTTGGCGTAAAAATAGATCTCTTCGTTCTCGGTCCATCCGGTCGTCTTTTGGAAGCCTTGGATGACGCTATTCCCCGTCTTTTCCAAACCTGCTCCGAGCATCTTTTCTTCCTTGAAACTCACCAGATCGATGATGAGGTGTCCACTTCCCGACTCTGGGAAAGTATACCTGTGGATGCCTGCGAAGGTTGAAGCCGTGAGCTCTGCCTTGATGCCGTTTGCGAGCTTGACCGAGTAGTATCCGGCATGAGCCTCTTCGTCGTCGTGGGAAAAAGGTACAGCCGGAAGGTGCTTATTCCGTATGCTGTCCGTGTACGCCTTTGTGTCCGTCGCCGGAATGAAAAGCACGTCGCAGAGATCGGAAGCTCCGGTGCCGCTTAGGTGGGTGTGTGAAAACCCGTAAATCCTGCTGTCCGAGTAATGGTATCCCGAGCATGCATCCCAGCCTTCCCACCTCGTATCGGGACTGAGCTGAACCAAGCCGAAGGGCGCAGAAGCGCCCGGGAACGTATGTCCGTGTGCATCCGTACCGATGAACGGATCCACGTACTCGTATAGTTTGACGGACAAGGAGTCCGGCTTCGTAGTCGTCTCTCGTCCTCTTTTTCCGGCTTCGGCATCGCATCCGTAGAGGGTGAGCGACAGCACTGCGGCCGCAAGTGCGCTTATTCCGTATGCGGGTTTCTGTTTATTCATATAGTTTTGGAGGTTTGTTTGTCAAAGTCGGGAGTATTTCGAGTGGTGCAATAAGACCTCCGGTACTCCGTGAAAATTTCGGTATGTCCGAGAAGGTTTTCCCGGTCTGTGTGTGGGCAAATTTTTGGTCTGACCGAAAATAAATTTTCGGTACGTGCAAAAATAACGTATGGGGGTCTCTGAGGAGACAACTAAAATCGCAGGGCATCCGGCCGTCGCACCTGTGGGGTGCTCCTCATCCGGATTGCTCTGCGAATTTAATGAAATCTACGGAGTCTGACAATCAGTACCCGGGGTTCTGCTTCAGTTTCCCGTTGGCTTTTAGTACATTCTCGGTGGGCCAAGGGAAAGCGATCATATAATCCCGGTACGTGTTTTTATTCGGATAATCTTGGTAGAATCCGGTCGTAAAGGCGGATTCGGGTTTGGATCTGTCTTCGTAAAAGCGTACTCTCGGACGGGCATTCAGTTCCTTTGCGGCAAGTGCTTTGAGCTCGGCATTGCCGTTTTGGAAGTGCCACCTTTTGAGGTCATAGAGATGGTCTGTGTACTCGAATGCGAGCTCTACGCGTCTCTCGTGGTAGAGGTCTTGTGCCGTGGCAGGCGCAGTGATGGGCGCCACCTTGGCACGAGTACGGAGTCTGTTGATGTCTTTTGCGGCGGCATTGCCGTCACCTTTCATCAGACGGGCTTCCGCACGCAGCAGGAGGCAGTCTGCGAAGCGCAGGATGGGAAAATTGATGCGCGCTGTCGGTGAGTTGCCGTTGGGGTTCACGTATCCGTCCTTGTCGGCGTTGGCGTGTCCGAATGGTTCCATATATTTATTGATCTGGAACCCCGTCTCAAGGTCGGAAGTGGAGTAGAACTTCCTTTTTTCTCCAAAGTAAGGAAACTCTTGTCCGTACGCGAGAATGGATCGGGTGAGACGCTCATTACCTTCCCCATCTTTGAGCATCTCTTCGTAGATGTCGAGCGTGGGCTTGAAGTAACCCCAGCCATTGTACTTGCCCCATCCTTTATTCTCAAGAACGACACCCGGAAACTTGGGACCGCCGCCGTCACCTGTGGCGATGGAGGCAAAGGAGTAGAGATACTCCCTATTCCACCACTTGGAGAAGTCGCTCGTGAAGTTGTCCGAGAACCGGTCCGCCAGACCTCTCCCGTATTCGTTTTCGAGTTTGTCGACTTCGGCGATTACATTATCCCACTTGGCCGGTTCGAATGTGGCCCAATAGGCGTAAACTTTGGACATAAAGCCGACCGCGGAAAACTTGCTGGGGCGCCCCTTGTCTTCCGGTCCGTAGGTTTCGAAGCGGGGCAAGTATTTCTCGGCGTTTTGAAAGTCCTCTATGATGAGAGCGAAGTTCTCCATCACAGTGGCTCTCTGCGTAGGGATGGCGGGATTGATGCCCTCCGGGAAGTCCTCGTATTTGTCAAAAGGGACACCCAGTTTGTCCGACCCGTATCTGTATGCGAGGAGGAAGTGCATATAGCCGCGGAGGAAATAGGCTTCGCCCAAAGAGCGGGTCTCTACCGGAGTGAGCGGCGTGCGGGCTTGCTTGAGGAGCAGCTGCGCGGTTATCCAATTGGCTCTGGCAAGACTGGTGGAGAGCATCCCCAGGACATCGCGAAGGGCGCTCTCATTGCCGGTGTAGGACAGCGTGGCCAATGAGTTGAAGTCCCTCGTACGCCCCCAGACGATGTCGTTGGCTCCGGCTTGCTCATAGAAAAATCCCCGACCGTAGAAATCTTCTTCGTCTATCGGCGCGTAAGCCCCTTCTATGGCTTCCTTTGCTTGGAAGTCGTTATTGAAGTAGTTGGTGGCGTTGCCTTGCCCCTCGGGCTTGACGTCCAAAAAGTCTTCGCAGGAAGATAGAAAAAGGACAAGGAGGACAGTGCCAAGTGCGGCAGCAAAATTGTACTGCTTCATATTCTTGTATCGTGTGCTAAGGATCCTTATGATTAGTATGTGAGTCTTACGCCTACGGAGATGGTTCGGGAAACCGGATACTTCATCGTATCCCAACCTCCGACCTCAGGGTCTATCCCCGTGTACTTCGTGAGGGTAAGAAGGTTCTCTCCGCTGACGAAGAGCGAGAGGTTACTGCCTCTTTCCGCCAGATGATTCCACTTGCGGATGAGACTCGTAAAGTCGTAGGATAGCGTTACGTTCTTAAGGCGGAGATAGGATGCATCCTCGAGGTAGAAGTCGGACGGCGTATTAAAGTTCCCGTTTTGATCCGTCTTGGAGAGGATGGGCAGATCCGAACCGGTGTTTTGGGGAGACCAAGCGTCAAGGATTCTGCTGTCCCGGTTGAAGTTCCCGGAGAGGTCGCTGAGGGTCATGTTTTTGGCCAAGTTAAGCGCCTGTGCCCCTTGGATGCCTTGGAGCATCACGCTGAAGCCCAAGTTTTTGTAATTGAATCCCGCAGAGAGCGCGTAGGTAAAGTCGGGCATCGCGCTGCCCATGTACTGGCGGTCGCCGTCCGATATCTTGCCGTCACCATTATAGTCCACGAACTTGAGGTCGCCTGCTTTGGCATTCGGCTGGATCATCTCCCCGTCTTTCACGTAAGCTTTGGCTTCGTCATCGCTTTGGAAGATCCCGTCTGTCTTGATGAGGTAAAATGATCCGACGGGCTCCCCTTCGGCAGTTTGGATCATATAGGGGAGACCGCGGAAAGACGACTCATCGACCCACACGCCTTTGGTGCCGTCGGGGTTTTCGATGCCGATGTTGGAGACGCGGTTTTTGAGATACGAGAAGTTCCCGTTAATGAAGTAGGAGAAATCTTTGCCCACACGGTCATTCCACCCGGCGGTTACTTCGACCCCGCTGTTACGGACTTCTCCGAGGTTGACGAGGATGGGATCCAGACCTATGGAGCTATTGAAGTCCATACTTTGCTCCTGGATGAGGTTAAAGGTGCGCTTGTCGAAATAGTCGATGGAGAGCGCCAGTCTTTCGGATGCAAAAGCGAAGTCCAGACCGAGGTCGAACTGATCGGAGGTCTCCCATGTGAGATCGGGATTGATAACCTTGCTCAGGTAGGGGAAGTTATCCATATAAATCGGCACTTCTGCACCGTAGAGCGGACCCTCGTGCCAGTTGGATGCAGAGAGAAGCGGGGTGCTGTAATTCATCGGGATGGAACCGAGGTTGCCGATTCGACCCCACGAAGCACGGATTTTGAGCAGGTTGAAAGCATCGCTTTTATTGAAGAAAGACTCATTGGAGATCTTCCATGCGGCGGTGAATGCGGGGAAGTCCCCGTATTTCTTTCCTTTCGGCAGACGACCGGCGTAGTCCCGACGCCAAGAGGCCGTCAGGAAATAGCGGTCCGCGTATGAGTATGCGGCACGGGCGATTACGGAGACGTTCGCATCCGGTCCGGAGAGATAATCGTCAGCCGTGGTCTCTCCTGCTTGAGCCATATACTGGAGGTCGAGAGCTTCATCCGCGAACTTGGTACCCCTTCCAGAAAGTCCTCTCTGCTGCCAGTGATCCGCAGTTGTGGAGAGCAAAAGTCCGAGGGTGTGGTCACCGAACGTGTTGTCGTACGTGAGGGTGTTTTCGGTCTTCCATGCCTTGGTGAGATATGAGGACTCGTTGAGGAAATTGTTCTCGTCGGGTTTGCCGATTTCGTCTCTCTTGGGGGAGAAACTTTTGAGGTGACCGCTCAGCATATTGTAGCTGAAACGGCTGACAAACTTAAGCCCTTGCACAAAGTTGCCTACTTCGAGGCTTGTGGTCGTCCATAAGTCGGATTCGTTGTTATTCACATTATCTGCCGTGAGGAGGCGGACAGGGTTAATGGCATCCCCGTGAGCGTCGGCAAAGTTTGAACCGTACTTCGCGATATACGCGGGATCTTCGGTGGTGGTGCCCCCGAAGCTTCCGTCCAAGTGGTTATAGACTTCTGCCGAGGCAGGCATATACATCGCGGACAGGATGGCTCCGGACTCTCCGCTTGTGGTGTTTACGTTTCGCCAATCTCTTTTTGTCCAGACGAGATCCTCTTTTACGGTGATGTAATCATTGAGGTCAAATGCCCCGTTGTAGCGGACGCTCAGATCTTTATTGTAGGATCCGATGAGGATCCCGTTATTGTCGTTGTAGGAAAAAGAGAGGCGGCTTGCAGATCGGTCTGCACCGAAATTGAGGGCCACGTTATGACGGTGGTAGATGCCGGTGCGGAATATTTCGTCCATCCAGTTTGTCCTGGTGGTGGCGATCCACGGGTTTATGGCAGGATCCCAGGCCTTCGGCAGGTTCTGTCCGGCGTTTTTGTAGGAGATTCGGCGCATCTCTATTTCCTGCTCTGCGTTCAGCGGGGTAGGGAGGTTAGCGGCATTTTGGAAGCCCACTGTGCCGTCGTAGGTCAAGGATGTTTTTCCTTTCTTGGCCTGCTTGGTGGTGACGAGGATGACGCCGCCTGCTCCGGACTGTGCACCGTAAATGGCGGCCGAGGCAGCATCTTTGAGAACTACGATGGACTCAATGTCATTCACTGAGGTGATGGGGGCTCCCGGTATGCCGTCGACGACCCAGAGCACATTGTCTCCATTCTGCGAGCCCTGTCCCCTTATGATGATGTTTGGAAGGGACGTGGGGTCTCCGCCGTTGCCGGAGATGGTGACACCCGGGATCTGCCCTTGGAGCATGTTTTCTGCAGAGGTCACAGGGCGTCTGGTGAGCTCGTCGGTATTGGATATGATGCCGACAGAGGAGGAGAGGTCCTGTTTTTTCGTGCTGGCGCCGTAACCGAGGACTACCACCTCATCAAGAGCCTGTACATCCTCAAACATCTTGATGCTGATGCCCGAGGCTTTCCCTCTGACGACATAATCGACAGGCTTATATCCTATGAAGGAGAAATGGAGGGTTTTCCCCGGTGCCACTTGGATGGCGAATTTGCCGTCCAAGTCCGTGATCGCGCCGTCAGGTGTGTCCAAGACCTGTATGGTGACGCCGGCGAATGGCCCGCCCAGCGTGCCGTCCGTGACCGTACCGGAGACAGTCACTTTTTGAGCCTGTGCCGGTAGTATGCCGAAGAACAGCAACCCGAATGCCAGCGCAAGATTCCTCCAGCCGGAGGAGTGTGAGGTGTTCTTTTTCTTCATTTTGTGTCCTATTTACAGAGAAGTTGTGAAAATGTTGGATTTGAATCCTGATTGAATCCGTCTTCCGAATATCTTGTGCAAAGATAGCCGATTAAAATTACTTTCCGGTTTCTTTTTCCATATTCCCTGGAAGAGCATTAGAAACAGACGAAGAGCAACAAAAAGGAGGTACGGATCGAGAAGAATTTTTCGATCCGTATGTCACGGAAAGCTCTGTCCGTGCAAAAAGATTTTTTTGGACTGTATCTCCTTTTGGAGGCAGCCACTATTTGGAGGTGCCGATTTTGTGGTTTCGGAAGTAATGAGTATATTGTACAACGGTTAAAGAATAAAAATCCACGCAATAAATTTGACTAAAGAGCATGGTACGGCAAAATGGCGATGTACGCGAAGGCACGGGCTTCAAGAGAGAGTACCTTTTGGACAGAGTTTCCGCCAAGAGCGTATGGAATCAGATTTCTACATCGAGAGGCTTGTCCGAGTGGTTTGCCCCGAAGGTGGAAGTTTACGGCATCAGCGTGCACGTATTCTGGGATGATCAGGGGGATGATCGATCGGCCTCAATCGTGGAGGCAAAGGAGGGTACGCGTGTCAAATGGGTGTGGGACGACGACCCGAAGAGCTATTTGTCGATGGAGATCGTGACGACGGAATTGTCTCATACAATTTCGCTCCTTGTGGAAGATCACGACAGGGGACTGGATCCCAAGACGCTCGATGCACTTTGGGAAAACCATATCGAAAAGCTCAAAAATACGCTCGGTGTCTACTGAACGAAGTAGGTATAGAGACCCAAAAGTCCCAGGATAAGCAGTATCGCAATGAGGATGAGGGTGATTTGTCTGCCGAGTCGTGCCGTGCCGGTTGCGTTGCCGGCACCGTCTCTTTTCTCACCATCCGCTTCAGCAGGTTCGGGTGTGAAACCGGCTCCCTCGAGTATTGCTCCGGATCGGTAGGCTTCGGAGACGGGGACGAAGAGCTTGATCCAAGTCGTACCTATATAGCCCGACATCACTTGGTTCGTAATAGCCCCCTCTACGGTACACGGGATGCCTTCGCTCTCCAGGAGGGATTTCGCGATGTTGATGGAATTTGGGTTTGGCGACGTATAGATGAGTACAAATCCGGTCTCTACGGGGTGCATAACGGGCTTCAGAATAAGGAGTGTTTTTGTGGAGGAAGAAGCCGGCGTTTTTACGCCTTGATGCCGGCGGGAGGAACCGGTCGGGACGAGAATTCTTCCAAGAGATCCGGATGCAGGGTGATCTTCTCAAGCGCGATGCGCGAGATGAGCTGGTGCGCGGCTTTTTTATTGCCCGCTTCCCCTTCCGCTATGATTTCGTCGTCCGCTCCGACAAGAAGCTGAAATTTGTGCGAAATAGTTCCTTCTTTTGTCAGTCGGTTACCCAAGTATTTGTAGGAGTAGGGAATTTTATTTTTCTGCATCAAGATGATGAACTCGGTCTTGAAATCCTCCTCCTTCAGCGACACGGTCTCCATATTTTTCCTCGAGATAATGAGTCTCTTTTGGATGAACTTGGAGGTGAACTCCATTCCCCTCTCGATGTACAGCGCTCCGAGAAACGCTTCGAGCGAATTGCCGAGGATGTCGGAGTTATCTAAGTTTGTGCCTACCGCTACACGCAGGACTTTGTCCAACCCCATCCTCCGGGCTTCATCATTCATATTGCTCCGGCTCGTCAGGAAACTCCTCATCTGAGAGAGCGCGCCTTCGTCGTCGTCCGGGTAGAGGTTGTAGAGGAGGTGCGAGACGCTGAGATTCAAGACACTGTCTCCCAAAAACTCGAGCCTCTCGTTGTGGAACCCCGGGGCAGCCGTCGGATAGGACTTGTGGGTAAAGGCCTGAAGGAAAAGTTTGAGATCCTTGGGACGTGTCCCGATGAGTCCGGAAACGAACAGGGCTATCTCCTCGGATTGGGAGACAGTCCGTTCGTTTTTCTTTTTCTTTAGGAAGATTCCTTTGAGTGCGGAGAAGTCTATCCTTGCTTTTTTGAAGTCCATTTCTGGGTCAGGATCCGGTGTGCGGCATTAAGCTTCGTACTTCCCGAAGACTGCACTTGCATTGTGCCCGCCGAACCCGAAAGTATTGGATAGGGCGTAACGGATGTCGCGCTTCTGTGCTTCGTTGAACGTGAAATTGAGTTTCGAGTCAATTTCGGTGTCGTTGTCGTCCGGGGCGTGATTGATGGTCGGGGGAACGATACCGTCCCTGATCGCAAGTATGCAGGCCATCGCCTCGAGAGCCCCGGCGGCACCGAGGAGGTGCCCCGTCATAGACTTGGTGGAGGATATATTGATGCGGTAAGCGTCATCGCCAAAAACATCAAGAATGGCCTTTACCTCACTGATGTCGCCCACGGGCGTAGACGTGCCGTGGACATTGATGTAGTCAATGTCGGAGGTCTTCAGACCGGATTCCCTGAGTGCGTTTTCCATCACAATCTTCGCCCCTAATCCTTCGGGGTGGGATGCCGTCAAGTGATAGGCATCGGCCGACATACCTCCACCCAGAAGTTCGGCATAAATCTTTGCGCCACGTGCTTTTGCGTGTTCGAGCTCTTCAAGGATAAGGGTCACGCCCCCTTCACCCATCACGAAGCCGTCTCTTGAGGCGCTGAAAGGGCGGGATGCGGTCTCAGGCGAATCGTTGCGTGTGGAAAGCGCCGTGAGGGCATTGAACCCTCCTATCCCCGTGTAATTGATGGCCGCTTCGGATCCTCCTGCAAGCATTACTGTTGCGCGACCGAGCCTGATCTGATCGAGCGCACTGATGATGCTGTTGGTCGAGGACGCGCAGGCGGAAAGAGTGGCGAAGTTGGGACCCCTCAAGCCGTACTCCATAGAAATATACCCCGCGGCCATATTGGCGATCATCTTGGGGATAAAGAAGGGGTTGATGCGCGGCTCTTCATCGAGGTTCAATCCGGCTACTTCGTCTTGGAACGTCCATAAGCCGCCGATGCCGCTTGAGAAGATGACTCCGATCTTGGCGGTATCTTCTTTTTCAAAATCAAGTCCGGAGTCTTTTACGGCCTCTCTGGCGCTGACGGTTCCGAACTGCGTGTACAAGTCGATCTTCCGCACACTCTTTCGGTCGAAGTGCTCAAGCGGGTCAAAGCCCTTTACTTCACAGGCAAACTGGGTCTTCAGGTTCCGGGGGTCGAATCTCGTGATGCGTGCGGCACCGCTCTTCCCGGATGTAAGACCTGTCCAAGTGGAGGATACGTCGTTACCCAGCGGCGTAACGGCACCCAGTCCGGTGATGACTACTCTTTTCGGATTCATTTCTTGTACGTGTTAGGTGTGAACTGATGTGGGTCGCGCCTCTATCACGCGATCCGGTAAGGTTTTTCGGAGTGCCTGCACCCTGCGCTCCCGATTGGATAGCCAATCGGGAGAAGGCAAGGGGACAGTAATTGCCGGTCGGACTGATCCGTCCGGATTATTCGGGGTTGGCTGCGAAGACGTGTTCGATGGCATCAGCGACCGTCTGGATCTGCTGTGCTTCGTCGTCTTCGATCTTGATCTTAAACTCTTTCTCAAACTTCATAATGAGCTCGACAGTGTCAAGAGAGTCTGCGCCGAGGTCTCCGGTGAAGCTTGCAGCCGGTGTGACGGAGGAGCGATCCACATTGAGCTGGTCTACGATGATGTCTACAACCTTGGAGGTTACTTCTTCCTTTGTCATGATGATTTTTAGTGCTATAATTTTTATGTTAGATATAGTCTTTGAGAAAAATTGCTTTATCTTTGTGGCGAGATAAACATCCTCATCGCTACGACAGGCTGTTTTCCTCTTTCTCGCACACGCAAAGATACCAATAAATTTGCACATACACTTATTCTATGTGCATTTTAATCAGGCACAATATGAATTCTCCGATAAATATAGCAATTTTTGCCTCAGGAAACGGTACAAACATGCAGGCGATAACCGATTTCTTCGCCCATCGCCCCGAGGCGGGTATAAGACCCGCACTCGTTGTCTCCGATAATCCCGATGCTTACGTCCTCCGGCGTGCCGAAAAGGAAGGCATCCCCTCTGTCGTCCTAAAGAAGTCCTCTTTGGGCGACAGGAATGAAGTGATGCCGATTTTGGAAGCGCATCGGATCGGGTACATTATACTTGCCGGATACCTGCGTCTGATCCCCGAGTTTCTGCTGGAGGCGTACCCGGGAAAGATTCTGAATATCCATCCGGCTCTTTTGCCCAAATACGGAGGCAAGGGAATGTACGGGCACCACGTCCATGAAGCCGTCAAGGCCGCAGGAGAGAAGGTGACGGGAATCACCATCCACGAGATAGACGCCGACTATGACCGCGGGAAAATCGTATTCCAAGCAGAGACACCCATTGATTCCGAGGCAGATTCTCCCGAGGATATTGCGGCAAAAGTGCACCTCTTGGAGCACGAGTTTTTCCCGAAGACCATAGGGGAGTGGATCGCACGAAAAGAGGCGAAAAAATAGTACGTACCGAAAAGAGTCCGAGATACGGACTCTCCTTGGAGCGAGACACGTACCGGGGCGATCTCGAGATACGGACATAGATAATAAGGACGACTAAAGGGCAAAAAAAGCGCTTGGTCGTCCTTTATTTTAGGTCTAATCCCGGTTCAGATCTTTATTTCGCAGAAGAATGTGACGAGGAATGGGACGATGATGGTCGTGACCACTCCGTTGTAGATGGCAGGTACGGCGTATTCGTCGCTTGATGCCGAAGTGATGGCCGGAAGAAGCACGTCACTGGTATTGGCTCCGCCACTCGATATCCCCGGAAGAATACCCCAGATTTTGGCTTGAAAACGCATAGTGGTCAGGGCAAGAAGCTCTCGAAATACGTTGGCAAAAAGACCCACGGCAGCGAGTGTGGGTCCGAAGTAATCCCCGATGATGAGGCTCGAGACCGAGTAGTACCCCAAGCCCGATCCGATGGCGAGACCGGTGCTGAGCGTGAGCTGCGGGATGAAGAGGGTAATCACAAGTGTCCCGATGAGTGAGCCGATGACGGTGCAGAAAGGCAGCATCAGGAGGCTCGGACTCAAGTGCCGGATGGAGTTGAGTGTCTCCTTGTCCGACCCGATGGAGAGCCCTACGGAGAAGAGAATCCCGCAGAGCAGAATGGTCGTAATCGGAGTGTCCTGGAAATTGATGGGTAAATCCACGAAGAAGCCGACCAAGATGCCGATGATGAGGGACAATATGATGATGACGGTCTCTTTCATAAGGTGTCTGCGTTGTAGTCTTCCCGCTCTGCGGTGTGGCTTTTCTCTTTGGCTTGCTGCCTTTTCTTTCGGGACAGATAGAAGAATCCCCAAGTGACGCCGATGCTGCCCAACATGGCAAAAACGGCAATCACGAGCGATACCCATCCCATCTCTTTGAGCTGGGCAAGAGCCGCTTCGTCACTACCTATCTCAATGCCCATAATAAAGAGCAAGAGACACACAAGTATGGTCACGGTGGGGGAAATAAAAGAGAGGTTGCGGTGTCTCAACCGCCATCCCAAAAGCCCGCCCACAAGTCCGCAAATGATGAGTAATAATATCATACAAAGGTTCCGATACCGTCGATCTCCCCCATTGAAGTCCGGTGTTTCTGTCTATTCCACTGCAAAATTACCAATTTGCCGGTAAAGTGCAGGCAACTCGCAGGTGTTTGGTTCATATAAGCTTGGAAAATGCTACTATGCGTTGAGTACTAAATACTTAAGTATTTTTATTTCTTGGTTTCAAATAAAATTGGGTACCTTTGCCCCGGCAAATAAAAAGTCGGGTACAGTGGTGCCGGCTTGCCAAGGCTCGAAACTCGGGCGCCCGGAGTCCTTATTTTTCCCTGCTCTTGTGAAAGAGTTTATTTGGGGATGACGGGAATTTTTGAACCAAATGTTTGTTTATGAGATCTAAGACATCCATTCTTGGATTGCTCGTTTCGGTCTTGATGGGTACGCTTTTCGTGGCCGCCAGACCTACCGCTTCTGAAGCCGATTCCGGTTTCAATCCCGGCGAGCAACTTCCGAGTATTGAGGTCAAAGGTGTCCGTTGGCTTAGCGATTTGCAGTACGACAGTATGTCCTACGTCGTGGTGTGGTCCAAGGACGATGCAGTGTCAAGAGCCGTAGCTTCGTGGGTTAGTCGTAGCGCGAATAGCCCCGGCGTCGGTGCGTACTCCATCTGTCTGGATGCCGATCAAACGGATACCCGCCTTATCGCCTCTCTCGATAACACTTCTCACGGAGCGGAGCTCTTGGGAATGAAGTCGGGAGGTACGGATAAGCAAGACCTGAAAGTGCTGAAAGATAATGCCGAAGGCCGTCTCTTTATTGTCAAAAAAGGCGTGATACAAAGGGCGCTGAAGACTGAAGAAGCGTGGTCGCTTATTTCTTCCGGCACGGATCTATTAAAGGAACCGGCAGTTTTTGGTGCCTCTGTCCTATAGGAACAAGGCTTTTGCTGCCCCCATTTTCACTGAAACACCAGTTTCTGTAACATTTTAGAACCTCATCGGAGCCTTTTGTCGCTCCGGTGAGGCTTTCTTTTTCCCTTCGATGAGGTATCATGCAAAGGTCTCACCCCCGGAGTGAGTGAAAATGGGTACGGATCGAGAAGAGTGCGAGATACAGACCGGGGAGAGAAAATGGTACAGACCAAGGGGAAAGCCGGGTACAGACCGAAATTTTTTTTGGTGATAGAAGTACCCCTTTACTCCAGGCTGAATATGGAAGAGACGGTGTCTCGAAGAATGACGGTCGTGGCGAGTCCGTCTCCCGATTCTTCCCCAAGCGAAAGCCCCTCACAAGCGAGGCGGTACGCGGAGATGCCGTTAGCCCTCAGGTGACCGGAAAAGTGTTCCATAGCCAGTCCCGGGGTGTTGTTATTGCCGGAGAGGTGGCAGAGGGCGACGAACTTGAGCCCGGGGTGCATCTCTTCGCAAATCGTCTCTCCCGCCCTTCTGTTGCTGAGATGTCCTGCGCCCCCACTGATGCGCTCCTTCAGCTGATAGGCATAGCTGCCCGTGCGGAGCATCTCTTCGTCGTAGTTACTCTCGAAGACGAGGTAATTGCTCTCCCTGATGGCCTGCCGAACCCTATCCGTCACTTGACCGATGTCCGTGATGAGGGAAAATGTACCCGCCTCCGCTTTTATGCTGAAGCCGACGTTTCGGGTCGCGTCGTGGGGGACGTCGAAGGCGGTGACAGCAAACCGACCGATCCCGAACGGGGTGTCTGCCTCGATCTCCCTCAGGTATGCCGTCAAGTCGTATTTGCTTGATAAGGACCATCGTCTCAGGGTGTCCGATACTTCTCGCGTGGTGTAAATAGGCACGCCGAGTTTGTGTGCGATGCGGGCGGCACCCCTGATGTGGTCGCCGTGGTCGTGCGTGATGAGGATGCCCATCGGTTTGATGGGACTGTCCTTGAGGATAAGGGCGCGCTTGAGGAACGTCCTTATCCCTATGCCCGCATCCAAGATGAGTGCTTCGCTCCCGCTGATAAGGAGCGAGCAATTGCCGCTGCTCCCACTTCCGAGGCTCTGGAAGTAGAATCGGGGTGTCGTCTCGCTTTGGTCGAAAAGAGTTCCGGAGAAGGGGCTTTCGGTCAGGGTCCGGATGGGGTGAGCGTTCGGCATCATTCGGAGATTTCCCCCCTTATGTTGGTCTGCATCAGTTCTTTTACCCGCTCAAAAGAGAGATTCGGATTCCCTAAGAGATACATCAGTTTGGTGAGCGCAGCTTCTGTCGTAAGGTCGTGACCGCTGATGACTCCGGCCTCTTTGAGCGTGCGGCCTGTGGCATACCGATCCATATTCACGGCTCCCACAAGGCACTGAGTGACATTGACGATGATGATACCTTTTTGGACGGCCGAACGGATGGCGCCCAAGAACTCGGGCCCAAGAGGCGCATTGCCGCTCCCGAAGGTCTGCATTACCACCGCTTTAAGTCCGGGCGTGGAAAAAGTACTCTCCAGCACCGAAGTCTGAATACCGGGGAAGATGGTCAATACCATCACGTTGGGGTCGAGGTCGGTGTGTATTTCCGGCAGACCGTCTTCGGTCGCCGTGCCCCTTAGGAGAACCTTTTTGTCGTAATGGATGCTTATGCCGGCAGTGGCCAGAGGCGCGCAATTTGGGGAAATGAAGGCATTGAAGAGGTCTGCGCTCGACTTGGTTGTCCGATTGCCCCTGAGGAGTTTGTTGTTGAAAAAAACAGCCACCTCAGTCACCATAGGCGCACCGTCCGGCTTCTTTGCCGCCGCTATTTCGATGGACGTGAGGAGGTTTTCTTTGCCGTCTGTGCGGATGACACCTATGGGTAGCTGGGAGCCTGTGAGTAGCACCGGTTTGCCGAGGTGTGGCATCATAAAGCTCAAGGCCGAGGCGGTGTAGGCCATCGTGTCCGTGCCATGCAGTACGACGAAGCCATCGTACACGGTGTAATTTTTGCGGATGACTTCCGCTATCTTAATCCACCCCTCCGGTCCCATATCACTCGAGTCGATTACGGGGTCAAAGGAGTAGGTGTCGACTCTGTAATCAAATCTCTTTATCT
>SFHG01000011.1 GCA_004555765.1 Bacteroidales bacterium | reverse complement strand
AATAATATATGCCCCTCTTTTACCCGGGGTGTCGACCTCTAACGAGGTCTTAACCCCGGGCTACTCCCTTGCGATGCCTACGGCATCTCTTTGCCCCTACGGGGCGCAATGCCATACGAATACCGTGCGAACATCATACGAATGCCATACGAACATCATACGAATGCCATACGAATACCGTGCGAACGCCCCGTAGGGGCAAGAGTGGCACAGCGTGCCACCATCTTGGTAGCCCGGGGTTAAGACCCCGTAGGGGTCGACACCCCGAGGAAAAGGGGCATTCATTAATTTTCACACGGCTCCGTAGGTGCCGAACAGAGGTTCAGCCACGCTGTGGCTGTGGGGATTTATTTGCTCCTCCATTACCCCACACATCGACTGACGCGGTCTTCGTACGGGGCTACCAAGATTCGGCACTCCGTGCCGTCTGCCCCTATCGGGGCGCAACGTCATACGAATACCGTACGGACGCCTAACGGCATCTGCGCGCCACGGGCGGGGCGCACGTCATACGAACAACGTACGGACGCCGGACAAATGACGCCCCGTAGGGGCAAGAGACCGCGTCAGCGGTCGAGAGGAAGGAAGAATGACCCGTTTCTTTAATCTTCGACCCCCATGGGGAATAATATATGCCCCTCTTTTACCCGGGGTGTCGACCTCTAACGAGGTCTTAACCCCGGGCTACTCCCTTGCGATGCCTACGGCATCTCTTTGCCCCTAACGGGGCGCAACGTCATACGAATACCATACGAACCCCATACGGATTCCATACGGACACCGGACAAAAACCCGGAAAATGACCCTTTTCGGGACGGGATCGGGTTTTTGATGTCTTTTTATGAAAGTCAAACTTTAACATTTCACGGAAACGCCTTGTTACGTCTGCGGTTTCGGGGGCTTGGGTCGGGTCATAATATATAAATTCGTCGGTGGATGCCGGAAACGGTGACGAGATTTGAATAAATTGCGGTAAATTTGCGCTGTAAAGGGGATCAAGGCGGAATGCTTAGCGCGACCTTTTTACGTAAAAAGGAGGTACTCCCTCACGGGAGTACCTGACAAAAGAAGGTAAACACTTTTGTTTCGTTCCCGTGGCGTTCCTCCGGAGACTCTCCCTCAAAAGGCAAAGGTAGTGTATTAGGTAACGTATTTTACACTCCCTTGAAAGATGAATAAATACTCAACGATGTTTTTATGGAAAAAGTCTTTTGCGAAAAGCATTAGTAAAGGTGAAGTAAAAAGGAAATGTGCAAATTCGTCCGCTGTACGGATGATTTAAGAAGATAATTCAATAAGTTTTAGTAAATTTGTAGCGAGGTGAGGTGGTCGGGTTATTCGACCAAACCGATAAATCGGTTTTCTTATTTCGCAAACAATTACTGTAGTATAAATGATGAGAAAATTAATACTTGGTCTGTTGACTGCTCTCTTGCTTCTTGCAGGCTCGACACAAGAGGTCGATGCGCAGAAGGTGTCGCTAAAGACAAATCTGGCCCACTGGGCGCTTATGGGGTCGCCGAACCTCTCCGTCGAAACCCGGCTCTCCGACAAGTTCTCTCTTGATCTCGGTGCCTCCGGCAATCTCTGGAAGTTTGATGAGCCGAAAGAGTTGCGCTACTGGGCCGCGCAGCCCGAGCTTCGTTATTGGTTCTGCGAGGCTTTCAATGGTGCGTTCATTGGTCTTCATGGTCACGGAGGACAGTACAACATCGGTGGCTGGGATATTCCTCTGGGTCGACTGAAGACATTCAAGGACAACCGCTACGAGGGTTCTTTCTACGGTGCCGGTCTCTCCGTCGGGTACCAGTGGGTGCTCTCGCCGCGTTGGAACATCGAAGCCTCGCTTGGGGGCGGGTGGACGCACACCAACTTCCGCCAGTACGAATGTGTCACCTGTGGCGCGCTCCGCGACACCGGTTCCAAAGACTTCTTCAGCCTTACGCGGGCTACCCTTTCCCTGCTCTATTTCTTCAAGTAAGTAAAAGACCCCATTTGTTTTGGTCATGAAAAGATACCTCCTTTATATATCTGCCTTTCTCTTCGCCGGCTCCGTCGCGACTGTCGCACAGGCGCAGAGACCCTCACTTGACGACATTACCGTCCGCGACCTCTCGTCGGTATCGGAAGGCGGTAAACTGAGTCTCTCCTTCAACGCCGGCATCGATGCGCTCCGCATCGGGTCTCAGGATCTCCTCATCGTCGTTCCCGAGTTGCGTGCCAATGGCACCACGGGCGAGCGGTACCTCCTCGAGCCTTTCTTCATCGCCGGTAAAGCGCGTGCCACCACTCTTGAGCGCGAGAGGGTACTCGGCAATCCTCGCGAGTATATGACGCCGGCTCCCTTGAGCATCACGGTGCCCTCGCGCGGTGTCCGTTCCGTCAGCTACGCCACGTCCCTTCCCGCCCAGGAGTGGATGAGCGATGCCTCCCTCCACTTCAAAGCTTACGCATTCGGCTGTGCCGCTTGTGAAAAGAGCGAGAGCGAAAAGAAAGTGGCGGACAAGGTGCTTACCGCCCCCCGGTACCGCCTCTCCTATGTCACTCCGCCGGTGGAGGATCCCAAGGTTCGTGCGGACAAGTACACCGCCACAATCGGCTTCGAGGTCGATGGTTCGCGGATAGACCCTTCTTTCTCCGGCAATAAGTCTGTCCTTGACGAAGTGAACGACAAAGTGGTCGCCATACTCAAAAACCCCGACCTCAAGGCTTCCAAAGTCGAGATCGTAGGCTATGCGTCCCCGGAGGCTTCCGTGGCTTATAATAAGTCGCTCAGCGATAAGCGTGCCAAAGCTTTCGCGGACTATTTGAGCGGTCGCTACGGCGTGAGTCGCGAAGACTTCGTCGCTCGCGGTGAGGGCGAAGACTGGACGCGTGCCAAAGAGCTTATCAAAGAAGGTGAAGGCAACCTCTCGGACGAAATAAGAGACAAAGTTCTCTCCATCATCGGGACGGTCAAGGATCCCGATGCCCGTGATGCGGAAATCAAGGCACTGGACGGTGGCAAGACCTACTCCGAACTCCTCTCTTCCGTATGGCCTGCGATCCGCAGGACGGAGTACACCATCAGCTATACGGTGCGTCCTTTCGACGTGAACGAAGCCAAGGTGTTGCTCAAAAAGAACCCCAAGCTCCTTTCCCTTAACGAGCTGTACCTCGTGGCCAAGACTTATGATCCCGCCTCCGAGGAGTACAAGGAAGTCTTTGACATTGCTTCCCGTCTCTTCCCCGAGGAACCTGTGGCACTCATCAACGGAGCCGCCGCTGATCTCGAAGTCGGAAGCTTTGCAAGAGCGCTTAAGACCCTTCCCGCACTCGGTGACAGCCCTGAGGCGCTGAATAACCTCGGCGTGGCACGGGCACTCTCCGGGGACTATGAGGGAGCCGTGGAGACTTTGGAAAAGGCCGCGGGTCTCGGTTCCGCCGAAGCGCGTGCCAATCTCGAAGAAATCTCCAAGACGAGAAACTAAGTTTTACTGTATACATTATTATTTTACTCACTCATTTTAATTTTAAAAGAAAAAATGAACAAGTATTCAACTCTTCTTCTTGCAGGTGCCGTAGCGCTCAGCTTCGCATCCTGCCAAAAGGACAACACCTCGGGTGTCGTTAATCCGGACAGCGCGACCGGTACTTTTGCCTCCATCAAAGCCTCCGAAGCAGGTCTCAGAGCCGTGACCGACTCACAGCGCGACGTTGAAGGCGTAGGTGGTGAATCCCTTATCGCCAACGGGACGTTCTATGCCGAAGCACCTTCTACTGTCACCGGAGCAACTGTTACCGGTCTTACCTTTAACCCCGTGGTAGAGGGCGTAGAAACCTACTGGCAGACCCCTGTCTTCAAGTACACCGGCAAAACGGGTGACGGTATCAATTCCGCTCTTGCCCTGAACGGTCTTACTCCTATCCCTGCACTTGCTCCAGAAACCGAGGTGCAGATTGCCGACCTCTCCAAGCTCGCCGCTGAGACCGGGTTCACGATGACTTCTAAGTCCGCAACGGCCATCGATATTAAGCCCGACATCGCTGAAACGGATGTGAAAGCCGGCACCAACCAGTTTGACTACGTCGTAGAACGTGTCGTTTCCAAGGTGCAGGTGGCACAAGGCGAATCTTTTAAAGTAGATTTGAAGGGTACCGTTAAGGATCTGCGTTACGCCGTAGCCGGTTCTGCAAAGAAGGCTTATTACTTCGCTGATCACGCAGGTAACCGCACGCTTGACACTACGACACCTGCCACCGGTTACGGAGCGGCTTACAAGTCCGCCATCGATGCTGTACCGGCTTCCACTTTCAGTGGAGAAGAGCTCACCGGTCTCCGTGATCTCCAGAAGGTGTCCGATGTGTCTCTCGTTGCTGTCGGCGCCGACGATCAATGGGCTACCCTGAACTCTATCCCTCTCACAAAGAGCGGCGCTGTTGCTCTCAAAGAGTCTTCCAATAAAGGTATCTTCTTCCTCGAAAACTCTATGGCTGGCTTCGCTCCTAGTGCCGACGAGTCCTTCAAGTACGCCGATATTACCTACGTGAAGGTTTACGGCACCTATGTCCCCGGTGAGAATGAGGTTTGGAAGCTTGACGATTCCAATCCCAAGAACCCCCCTGTTCCTGCCTATGCTACTGCCGAAGAGGTTGCTGCAGAAAGGACAGAAGAAGTGGATGGACAAGTGTACACCTGGAAGGCAGGTTCTTTCTTCAAGGGTGACCAAACCGGTAAGCTTTACCTCACGCTTAGCGCGGCACGTGAAGACGGCAACACCAAGTCCCAGCTTTATGAAGGCGGAAAGATGGTATGGCTCACTCCTGCCAATAAGCAGGTGGACAACGGTGTAACCGTTTACCCCTTCACCCGTCGTAACAACATCTACTCACTCAGCATTGAGGCCATCAAGAACTTCGGTGACAACTTCGACCCCATCGACCCGACGGACCCCAACGTTCCGAAGCCCGAAAACCCCGACGAGCCCGGAACTACTCCCGATACTCCGGTGGACAGCCATGATACCTCTATCCAGGTTCGCGCGGCTATCCTCAATTGGAACCTCGTATCTCGCGGTGTTAACCTCTGATAAGACGGACTTTATCGGATAAAAAGCAAACGTGATTTGAAACACTAATCCCGTCTGCAGGGTGGCGGGTGCCTGACCGCCCCGCCATCCACAAATAAACAAGACGAAGCAAAGAAAGGAAGTCGCCCCGTAGGGGCAAGAAGACCGCAGAGCGGTCAAATCTTGGTAGCCCGGGGTTAAGACCCCGTAGGGGTCTTGGCACCCCGAGGAAAAAAAGAGAAGAATAAAACAATTTTTCGGCTCCCTTGGGAGCCGAATGAAGAAAAGAGATGAGAAAGACAAGCGGTTCAGCCACGATGTGGCTGAGAGGTTGGATAGAGACCCCTCTTCCTCGGGGCTGCGAGACCTACGGTCTCTTTGCCCCGGGCTACCAAGATGGTGGCACGCTGTGCCACTCTTTGCCCCTACGGGGCTTGCTTGATGCCACTCTTGCCCCCACGGGGAACGCTGTGCCACTCTTTGCCTCCACGGGGCTTGCTTGTGCTTTCCGCCTCTTTCCGCCTCGCACTACTAACGAATATAGGTAACTAATATAGGTTTATTCCCACGATGAAACTTTATTCCAAAATTTTACTCTCCGCAATCGGAGCTTTGGCACTCTCGGGCTGTCACTCGGCGATTATGAGTGACCTCACGGAATGCCCGCAATACACGGTCTTTACGTTTGACGTACGCACTCCGGACGAGATCAGTTTTCCCGACAATAAAATCGACGATGTGCGTGTGTTCGCTTTCGATGAGAGTGGCAAGCTCATCGGAGAGTGGAAAGACGGTAGTGTCGCTTTCCTTCCCGGCTACGAAATACGCACGGATTTTTACCGTCCCGGTGCCACCACTTCTTTCGTGGCGTGGTCCGGGAAAGACCTCGGTCTGTACGATTTCTCGGCTTTCAAAGCGGGTGCGGACAAGAAAGACCTCCTCGTCTTTATGGCCAAGGAGGCGGATAAGATCGGAGCCAAGGCGGCTCCTCTCTACGTGGCAGAGCCTACGGGAGGCGACTTGGTGCAGAAGGAGAGAAGCACTCTCGGTACCCAAACGGACGAAGTGCACTTCTCCTTTGTGCAGATTACAAACCATTTCCACTTCGACATCCAGGGATTCTCTCCGGAGCATACCTATACGATGACTTTTACGGCCAAGAACTCCCGCTATAAGGCAAACGGGGATCTCGCCGAAGACACCCCTTTCGAGTGGACGACCGACATCTTTAAGCAGACCGCTGACGGAGTGAACGGGACTGCCCGCCTTACTGCCGATTACGACATCCTCCGCCTTGTGCAGGGTGAGCGTGGCGATTATCTCGTCACCATCAAGGACGAGACCGGAAGGGTGGTCTACGAGTTCGACCCCTTGACCGACTTCATCCTCTATCCGGGATTGGGTATGGACGGCAGTGCCAACCCCTTCAAGGATCACTTGGATCTCAACCACGACTTCAATATCTCCATTGTCGTAGACACTTTCGACGGCACCTATATGGCGTTAAAGGCGACGATCCAAAATTGGAACATCGTCTTCCGTCGCGAGAAACTGTAAACACGGCACGTACCACTCCGGCCTAATTTTTTGCCCGTACCGGGATCGTTTTCAGACCCCGTATCTCGTGAGGACGAGACCCGTACCGAAAAAGGAACTCCGACCCGTACCTCTTTTTCTTTTAAGGTAAGAAGACTGAGATAAGTCGCCCCGACGAAAGGAGACGAAGCAAAAAAGGAAGTCGCCCCGTAGGGGCAAGAGACCGCAGAGCGGTCGTATCTTGGCAACCCGGGGTTAAGACCCCGTAGGGGTCGACACCCCGAGGAAGAGGGGCAAAGACCCCGTAGGTCTCGCAGCCCCGAGGAAGAGACGAAGCAAGAAGGTACGCCGCCCCGTAGGGGCAAGAGACCGCAGAGCGGTCGTATCTTGGTAGCCCGGGGTTAAGACCCCGTAGGGGTCGACACCCCGGGGAAGAGACGAAGCAAAAAAGGAAGTCGCCCCGTAGGGGCAAGAGACCGCAGAGCGGTCAAATCTTGGTAGCCCGGGGCAAAGAGACCGTAGGTCTCACAGCCCCGAGGAAATAAGGACGAAAAAATGAACCCACGGCTCCTTTGGGAGCCGAATAAAACAGAAGACAAAACAATGGCTAACACCTATACGCAGCTTCAAGTGCATCTCGTTTTTGCCGTGGCGGGACGGGAGAACTTGATTCCTGAGTATTTCCGCGAGGATCTTGAGAGGTATATCTCCGGATATGCCCGTAATAAGGGGGTTAGACTTTTGGCTCTGTTTTGTAATCCGGATCATACGCATATCCTTATCGGCTATCGTCCGGATTTGGTTCTCTCTGATTTTGTTAAAGACTTAAAGGTGACGACCAATAAGTTTGTGAATGCCAATCTCGTTCTCAAAGGGAAATTTGCTTGGCAGACGGGTTATGGAGCTTTCTCTATTTGCCCGTTTGATAGACAAAAGGTTATCGACTACATTCTTAACCAGCCTTTTCACCATAAGAATAAAGTTTTCTTAGATGAATATAAAGAGTTGCTTCGGACAGCAAACGTGGAATATGAAGATGAGTACTTGTTTGAGTGACTGTTTCGTATTCAGCCCCTACGGGGCAGCGGGGGCTGAGCGTGTATCCGCTAACCTCGGGGCTGCGAGACCTACGGTCTCTTTGCCCCGGGCTACCAAGATGGTGGCACGCTGTGCCACACTTGCCCCTACGGGGTGCGACCGCTGTGCTGGGTCTTTGCCCCGGGCTACCAAGATGGTGGCACGCTGTGCCACACTTGCCCCTACGGGGCGCGACCGCTGTGCTGGGTCTTTGCCCCGGGCTACTTCCTTTCGGGTGCCTACGGCGTCTCTTGCCCCTACGGGGCGCGACCGCTATGCTGGGTCTTACCCCCGGGCTACTTCCTTTCGGGTGCCTACGGCGTCTCTTGCCCCTACGGGGCGCGACCGCTGTGCTGGGTCTTTGCCCCGGGCTACCAAGATGGTGGCACGCTGTGCCACACTTGCCCCTACGGGGCGCGACCGCTGTGCTGGGTCTTACCCCCGGGCTGCTTCCTTTCGGGTGCCTACGGCGTCTCTTGGCCCCTACGGGGTGTCGACCGCTGTGCCACACTTGCCCCTACGGGGTGGCGTGCCGTCAATTTTTATGTGCTTTTACTGCTAACTGCTAACCATTGCCAACTATTTTTTTTATATGAGTTTTCACGGTAAACTATATCTCCCGTTACTTTTCGCGCTTACGGGGCTACTGGGTGGTTGCCACTCCGCAGTCCTTGGCGATTATCCGGCGGATTGTCCGGGTGCTGCCCCAAAGCTCGTGCGTATTACCACTACCCTTAACCGCATGGGTGCGCCGGGAGATGTACTTAGGGCAATGAAAGAGGATCTTCCACCCTCAAGTGAAACCCCGCCATCGACATTCGATCCCAACGTTTTGGCCGGAACCGAGTTTGAGAACAGGGTGAACCATCTCTTGCTTCTGGTATTCAAGAAAACGGCTTCGGAGTCCGATGCACCCGTATATTCCTCCATCTATTACAACGACACTCCGTCCAACGCTTCTTTCCCGTCAGGAGTATCTGCTACGGAGATTGGAGGCGTCAAGATCAAGAGGTTTGGAGCCGAAAGCAAAAGCACACTCACTCAGAGTCAAGGCGGGCAGACCGCGCTGACGTTTGATCTCGTGCTCGCACCGGGAAATTACTACTTCTTCTTGATCGTCAACGATCTCAATATCGAAAATGCGATTAAGGGTGTCTCCGGAGCCAAACCGCTGCCGAAGAGCATTGCAGACTTGAAGTCTTACCCGCTTACCCTCCCGGGGAATAGGGCGTTGGTGTCTGCGAAGGAGCTGAGTGCGCTCCCGATGTTCGGAGAGCAGGTTATCGACATTCCGAATAATGGCCCGGATCTCTATCACGCAACGCCCGAGATTGGTTTGGAGCGTATCCTGGCCAAGTTCGATTTTCGTCTGACCAATGCACGTAAGGATCCGGCCACAAGTGAGTTGATCTTCTTGAATTCTTCGAGAAAATACAGCTACACGCCTTATCCGTACAATGCGGACGGGAAGACCGGTGGTTGTTTCCTAAGACTTCGCGACCGGGTAAACCGGGTCAAGAAAGGGACACCGTTCCTTCCGATGGAGGGTGAGTACACGGTCAGTGGGCGTGTGAAGGATCCCGTCCTGGCGACCCGCCCGGATTTCCTGAAGTCCAAGGCGGCGTATTATCCTGCCACTTCCCCGTCCGGCGATCCAAGTCAGATTCCGTCCGAGGATAAGATGGAATTGATTGACTTTACTTCTGCCTACTCCGATGGCGAGGAGGAGATGACCAACGATGGTGCAAAAGTCTTCTTTATGGCGCCCGTAATCGACGCTGAGCCGGTAGCGATGGTCGATGGTGTGGGTGGCTTTAAGAAAGGTGAAACAATGACCTACTACATCGCTCCCTTCTCTCTCTATGATCCCGCTACCAAGAAGTATGATGCGGAAGAGGAGGATATGCCGAATTTTACATTTGGTTATACGGAAGGTGGAACTTACGAGGACGAAGACGGCTCCACCTACGACGGTCCGAGCTATACGGTGTCCATTTTCAATAAAGTGTCGAACCTTTCCGGTCTTTCGTTGGAGCAGTACACCGTGGTGCGAAACACCATCTATCGTTTTAACGCCAAGCTGATTGGCCAAAAGCTTTACGTAAGCCTCGACCTCCTCCATGAGGCACACGACTTTGAGAAAGTGCCTGATGCGGATGTCCCTGTCTTTAATTGATGAATCATTTATGAATACTCAGAGAAACATATTCTTTGCTGCGATTGTCTGCGCTTTCGCTTCTATTTTCCTTTCGGCATGTCAGGATCGGTTTGATTCTCGCGACATCGATGACAACCACGGGGATAGTCGCGTATCACTCGGGTTTGCCGCAGACGACTATCTGCCTGTCTTGAGGAGTGCGTTGCCGAAGGAGGAGGAGAGACGGATTGATAACCTTTATGTATGGATCTTCGTCGAAGACGAAGGGACATCTGCAAAGCCCGTCTTCTCCAAGGTCTACAAGAAGAGCGACCTTATGTCTGCAGCCGGGAGGCGCGCAAACAAGTACTCGGAAGCCGATGGCGAAGTGCCGTCTGCCAAGGGACTTTTGGAGGAGGGTATCAAGCTCCCTGTCGGAAATTGTGTGGTCTATATGGTCGCCAATGTCCCGGGAGGAAACTACTACAAGGTCGGTAACTCCGCTTTTAGTGGCGATGTCTCGAACTTGACCGCCCAAGACTTGGATGGGCTTATTGCTGCGCTGAGTCCGACCACCAAGGATCGTGACAACGGGTTCCTCTTGATGTCTGCGAAAGAAGTCAAAGAGATAACGCCCTCTACCACGCGTGTGGACGTGCGTCTGAAGCGTGTGGATGCGCGCGTCGATTTCTCGATCGGCTTGTCTCAGGAGGCTAAGAGGAGAGGAGACACATTCACGGCAAAGTCGTATTCGGTTCACAATATCCCCAACCGTGCATACCTTTTTGAGCGTCCGATTAACCCGGACTCACATAGTGTGACTTGGGATGCATCCGCTCCGTTGGAGTCGACCCATTACTTCGACAGTAAAGAACGGACGTTGGACTTCCTTGACAAGGATACCGATCGCAGCTTGGCTACCTTTTACATGCCGGAGAGCCGCAAGCCCTGTAAAATCAGCGTAAAGGATGTATCGAATGATTTCGATGAACAGTATCGGGCAAGGGCAAAGCAGAATAAGGAAGAGCTCTCTTCGGATACCAACCCCTACCTGAAGAATACAAACTTCAAATATGCACCGGATCGTGCTACTTACATTGAGGTCAAGGGCGAGTATCGTACGAAGCTGAGTGACGGGACGACGCGCACGGCCGACGTGACCTATCGCGTCCTCCTCGGGGATTTCATTAGGGATATAGACGACTACAATACGCTCCGTGACTACCAGTACAACTACATCATTACGGTCAACGGTGTGGATGATGTCCTCGTGGAGGTGGAAAGCAACAAGTTGACAGGTGAGCAAGAACCGGCTCCCGACAATGACGGCTTTGTCTACGATTCAAAGAACGAGTTCCAGCTCGACTCGCACTACGAGCAGAGGACTTTCCTTCTCAGGAAAGGCGACCTCGGGCTTGACGCACAAGGAAATGTGAAGAGTATCGCGTTTTACATATCCACTCCCTTCCAGGCGCCGAGGATTGTCTTCTACTCTAAGGATGAGCTGCAGAAGCTGGCTCTTCAAGGGTTCAAGGTGTCTGAGGACAAATGGACCGATAACGATTGGCTCAGGTTTTTCATCCACGACGAGAATGATATCAATCCCTATACCTCCGTCTACTATACGGATATGACGGATCATGACCTGCTCACTGTGGAGGGACTGATGTACAGACTCTCCCTAAATGTCAAACAGTCCGGCAGGCGGTACAATCCTGATGACTTGATTAAGATTACGGTCTTCGTCAACGAAAACTATTACGAAAGCGTGCCTTCCTACAAGGGCAATAACCCCAAGGACAAAGACTTGTGGAAGAGGTTCGTGAATACGCCCGACCGTAAGTTTATGCTTCTCGTCCCCGAGCACAGCAGCTCTCCGTACTCTCCGGACGGACAGTCTGCACATTTCGAGTCCGTCCTTACACTTTCGCAGTATCCCATCCGGACGGTTTTCCAGAGCGATGCCGGCGGTGTGGTTCGCGTCTGGGGCGTGGAGTCCGTCGACGAAACCCCAAATCTGGACTTCACTTATCTCGCTACCAGCGAACCCCTCTCCCGATTGAATAAGTTCTTTTCCAACGGCTTTGCCAATACTTGGAATTTGCTCCCGATCGAGGCTACGGATGCAAAACCGTATGAAAGGACGGATATGGACGACTTCTATCAAGTGATACCGGAGTATAGACTCTGGAAAACCTATACCTTAGTCGATGACAAAGGAGTTAGGCTTAATCCCAATAAACGAAAGCCGATTGACTTCAAGAGTAAGAATTTCAACTACGCGATGTTTGCGCCTTTCTCCCGGAACCGGGACGAAAACCGGGATGACAGGATGCAGCGCAAAGAGATGAAGTGGTTCAATCCCTCGCCTGCGGAAGCGGTGCTTTTCTTTATGACGCAGCGCACCCTCCCCAGCAAGATTCAGTTTCTGAGCACGCCGACAGAGCCCACGGTGTTATTCACCAATCGTGGGTACAGGGGGAGTGATAATAGAGCTCTCTATATGAATAACCCGTTCGTCATTGTCTCCGGCACTTCGTCTCAGAATTATCTGGGTGACTTTAACAAACAGTACAACATCGGTGGCGGTAGTCCGGGAGAACGAACGAAATATTCGCATAACCGGTTGGTCAGAGACTTGGGTATTTTGGACGAGTATCCCTCCGGTGATCCGTTGTATAAGCAGGATCAGGGGCACTATACCAACAATGATTTGCAGACTGAGCTTCCCAGAACCATGAACGTGGTGTTGGATAAGGATCATTACCGCTTTATGCGTGCCGATCACATCACCCCCTTGGCACTCCGCAAAGTAAGAGCCATAGGAGAGCTGCCTATGCACAGCCAATACTCTTCCATCAATAGTATTTATGTGAAAGGCTTTGAAGTGGCCACTTACCCTGCCAGAGAGTATGGTGCGGATTACCGTGACGGCAAACGGGACGACGCAAGTAAGTTTTACGACGCCAACAAACGGGACGCACCTATAGATAATAACTGGCAGAAGCTCCAGCGAGACATCAACTCCGGCTTCTCGCCCTGTGCTACCTATTGGCAATACTCCGATTACCCGCGCGACAAGAACTACGACAAGGGTACTTGGCGCGTGCCGAATATGGCAGAGATGCAGATGATGATGGTCAATCTGTTCGACTGGGATAGTCGGGAGATCAAAAAGATCTACGGTGATGAGATTGCCTACCCTTGGGGTAGTCCCGGTGCGTTCTACAACGTAGGTACCCGGACAGGAGACGACAGGCTTCCGGGCAATAGTACTATGGGCGTTTCCTATTCCAACGGTTATTCCATGCACGTCGAAGGCTACCTGCGAATGGTGGGTACGTCGGATATCGACAGGTGGATAAAAGTCGATCAAAAGCTCTACGTCCGCTGCGTGCGGGATTTGCCGGAATAACGGCTCTTAGAGCCCGGGGTCCTGTACCGCGGGATGAATGACAGACTCCGCCGGACTTGCTTTTAGGCAAGTCCGGCGGAGTCTGTCGGACTCTGTCGGACTTTGTCGGGCGATGTCGGACGATGTCGGACCTTGTCGGACTCTGTCGGACGATGTCGGACGATGTCGGACGATGTCGGGCGATGTCGGATCTTGTCCGGAGATGTCGGGGAATATGGCTACCTTTGGGGGAGGTAGACAGATACATTTTTATGGAGACGCATACATTTCTTCCCTATGGAGGGGGCTATGAGACCCTGAGGGCTTACAAGGTGGCGCGCATCATCTATGACGTGACCTATCATTTTACCTCCAGGTTCCTTAACGGGCGAGATAGGACGGTGGATCAGATGGTACAGGCAGCACGCTCCTGCAAGCAAAACATCGCAGAGGGAAGCATGGCGAGCCGTACCTCCAAAGAGACCGAAATCAAGCTCACGAATGTGGCGTATGCCAGCCTTGGCGAGCTTCAAGAGGATTACGAAGATTACTTGAGGGTGAGGGGGCTCGAGCGTTGGGGCAAAGATCATCCGCGCTACCGGAAGATGCGGACGTATGTCTTGAGCCCGGCTTTTGATGAGGAGTACGCTCAAGTGATAACCCGCTTGGATGCCGAGGCATTGGCCAATCTCTCTCTGACGCTCATCCACCAAGATCTCTACATGCTCGACAAGCTTATAGAGAGCCAGCAGAAGTCTTTTCTGGAAGAAGGCGGGATCCGTGAGCGGATGTACCACGCCCGCAAGGATTACCGCAATAATCCCCATTGACCGACCGACTAAGTCCGACCAAGTCCGACCAAGTCCGACCAAGTCCGACAAAGTCCGACCAAGTCTGACCAAGTCCGACCAAGTCCGACCAAGTCTGACTAAGTCCGACCAAGTCCGACTAAGTCTGACCAAGTCCGACCAAGTCTGACCAAGTCCGACCAAGTCCGACTAAGTCCGACTAAGTCCGACCAAGTCCGACTATCTCGAAGAATGGTACAGGCCGGGGAGAGAAGGAGGTACAGGCCGGGGAGGAAAGCCCGGTACGTGTCCCGCATCTTTCCCGGCCTGTGCAAAATATTCTCTCGGAGGAAGCCGGGGAAGGGGGCGGGCTTAGTGCGCCGGGGATGGCGGGGAGGAGAGCAGTTTGAGACCGAGTCTGCGGAGGTAGGTGACGGCATACGGTCCCTCGGAGAGGAGGAGGTCAAGCGCCGAAAGTCCGGGCGTGAAGCCATACTTTTCCTCAAATATCTGCCAGTATCTTTCCCCGGGTGCGGCAGCGAGAGCTTCGAGGGTGAAGCGCCGGGTACCTTCGCCCACAGAGTAAACCGGCGAAGGAGGTACCAAGTCCCATTTGGCGCAAAGCCAATACAGCCACTTGGCGTTGAACCCGGCAAGCGAAGTGTCCCGCCTGTCGAAAATGAGGGCGCGGATCTCGCTCTCGAAATGATCCCAAAACGGCGCCATGCCGTAGCCGCTCCTTAGGGCGTGTTCGAGTTTGTGCCGCCAGTCGCCGTGCTCGGATATGGTGATTTCGGAGACGGGCGGTGGCGGGTACCCGAACTTCGCGACCGGTACCGTAAAGGGCTCTATCCCGCCTGCCGTCATCAGGAGGGCTCTATTGCGGAGCGTCTGTTTCCGGTAAGGCTCACGGAGATCGATGCCCACCTCCCCGGCTTCAGCAGCCGAAATGAGGGCGAGGTACCCCACAGAGGGGCAAAAGGAAGAGGGGAGGAGTATCAATCGGCGGAGGGCTTTTTGAGGAATCGATCCCAGCGGAACCCGCCCTTGAAAAACGGCTTATTTTTGTCTATCGAGATCCAAATCAAGATGGGTTTGCCCACGATGTGGTCTTCGGGGACGAAGCCCCAAGCCCTGGAGTCTGCGGAGTTGTGCCTATTGTCGCCCATCATGAAGAAGTAATCCATCCCGAAGGTGTATTCGGAAGCCGGTTTGCCGTCAATGAGGATGTCCGAACCCTTGACTTCGAGGGCGTGGCCTTCGAAGTTGCGTATGACGCGTTCGTAGAGTGGCAGGTTTGAGCGGGTGAGCTTCACGGTAGCGCCTTTTTTCGGAATCCATATCGGGCCGTAATTGTCTCTCGTCCATCCGAAATCGGCACCAAGCGGGTAGGTGGTGAACTGATCCGGAGAGGGATCCGGCTCTACGACGATTTTTTTGACCGCACTGTGTTTCTCAAGCTTGGCGAGCATACCGCGGGTGAGCGGGAAGTGGTAGACCATCCCGTAACTCGGCACGCTGCCCGTGGTGTCCGGCTCCAGACGGAGTGCCCGGTAGAGGGGAAGGTAATTTGGGTCTGAGCCATCGAGAACGAAGATATCGTCCTTGGAGATGCCCAGTTTGTCGAGCTCATCAGAGGAAAAAGTCCCTCCCTTGGTTTGAACGAAATAATTGAGCTGGGCTTCTTTCGGCCACGGCCGGGGCTCGCCGTTGACGATAAGCGTGTTTGCTTTCACTTGGAGCGTGTCTCCCGGCATCCCGACGAGTCGCTTCACGTAGTGGTCCCGCATATCCACGGGGCGGTAGATGATTTCGCCAAACGTCTCTCTGTCACCCCAAATCCGCTCTCGTCCGTACCGGGATACCAGAGTGTAGTAGTCGGGGTTAAGAACCTTGGTGGGAACCGTGTCTCCCGCGGGGAAGTTGAAAACGACGATGTCGCCCCGCTTGATGTCCTCGAATCCTTTCAGCCGGCGGTAGGGCAGTTTGATGGCTTCAGAAAAGGACTTTGCGCCGGTGCCGGGGATCTGGTTATGCACGAGAGGCAGCGCCAGAGGCGTCATCGGGACACGGGGACCGTAGTTCACTTTGCTGACGATCAAGTGGTCTCCCACGAGGTTCGTTTTTTCAAGGGACGAAGTGGGAATCTTGAACATTTGGAAAAAGAAAAGGTTGAGTACACTGACGAGGATAAGTACCACGACAATGTCCTCAATGAGACTCATAGTACTCCGTACCGCTTTGCTCTGTGATTTCTGCCACCACCGCCAAGGAATGAGACGGGAGATGTACAGGTCGAAGAAAAAGAGAAGTAGGAGGACAAAAAGCCACCAATTACCGAGCCAGAGGCAAAAGGCGAGCGAAGCGGCAGTCCAGAGGACAAACGAGATCCGGTCTCTTTTGGTTACGGTGCCGGGGATGATTTTTCTATGCATAACTTGGATCGCCTTCTTAGAGTTTTCCCATTAAGTCGGACATACCGAAGACACCCTTTTTCCCGCGTACAAATTCGGCTGCCAGTACAGCTCCTTTTGCCAAGCTTTCACGGCTCAGGGATTCGTGCTCGATGCGTATGGCTTCGACACCCGGACTTAGAAATTCGACGCGGTGAATACCGGAGACTTCACCCTCGCGAACCGATTTGATGAGGAGTGTTTCGTCCGCATCTGCTCCGAGATCCGGTGCAGGTTCGGTGGATAAGTAGGCTTTTACCAAGCTCTTTCGGTCAAGCATACCGAGGATGTCCTCTTTGGCGACTGTGAGCGCGGTGCCACTGGGGTAGTCGAGCTTGTGGATGTGATGCACTTCTTCCATCGAGACCCCGGAGAAGTCGGGGAACGCGTTCATACGGGCTGACAGCTCCCGTACGAGGAGGCGGAAGAGGTAGACCCCTATGCTGAAGTTGGAAGCATAGAAGAGCGCTCCCTTCTTTTCATTGACTGTCGTCACGACTTCGTCCCAGCCTTTGTCCAGCCAGCCTGTGGTGCCGGACACGATCGGGAACCCGAGATCGAGGACACGGAGGATGTTATTCCGCGCTTCATCCGGTCGTGTGAATTCGACAACCACATCCGTGTCCGCCGGGATTTCGTCCCCGGACCAGCCTTCGGAGAGCTTCGCGGCAATTTCGTGTCCGCGGCCTGTCGCAACTGCTTCGACGGCCTTACCCATTTTGCCGTAGCCTAATAGAGTCAGCTTCATTTTTTTGTCGGTTATTTCAGGAAAGAGAGTCCGGAGGTGCGGACCAAGACGCTTTGGCCGGCGTTGTCCAGGAAGAGGATGCGGAGCGCGCCTTCCATCGGTCTCGGGAAAACGATAGTCCGGGGGATGGGGTTATTGATGATATTGTCAAACTCGTCCTCTTGGATCAAGTTCCCTTTTCCGTCCATCACCCTGTAACGTGTAACCGTATTACCGTCTCCGGGGGTGAATATAAAGCCCCTAAACGGCGTGGAGAGCTTGACCGAAAGGGCATTGTCACTCTCTGCCGAAGCCTCCCATCCTTTGCCCATCGGCACGCCCTCAGGCTCGTCTGCGGCATCCTCAGTGATCACTGCCGGCACCTTAAACGCCCCGACGCGCAGGTTGTGTACGTCTCCACGTCGTCCGGTAATCGTGACCCTGATTTTTGAGGCTCTGAGCGGGGCTCCGTCCGTAATGATGATACGCTTGTACCCGACTGTCGTCCCCCGTCCAAAAAACTGCCAAGTATCACCGACGAGGGCTTCAATGTCGAAAGACTCGATACGTTGTCCCCTATTGATGTCCTCTTGGAGTACTACGGCATCGAACTGCTTAGAGGGGTCTATGTCTATTGTCAGGACGGGTTTTTCGAGAGAATTATCAATGGAGTAGGGTGTCCTTTGGGTCGTTATCTCCGAGGTGTTGAATGCAGTCACATAAGCTCCAAACTCCCGTATCCTTTGGACGTCTTCATCGGAGAGGCGACCTTCGGGGGTGGGGGGAACATTGAGGAGGAGTGTGGAGTTCATCCCCACGGAGTTGAAGTAGATATTGACCAGTGTGGCGAGTGTCTTAGGCTTCTCCGTGGGGTGGTAAAACCAGCCCGGGCGGATGGAGGTGTCGACTTCGGAGGGGTACCAAAAGAGTTCGCCTGCCTTGGCGAGCAAGTCGCGGCTCCCAAGGTCGGCAGAGGTGGGCTTGATGCCCAGTGCTGCCATTATGCTGTCCGCTTGGTGCAGAGATTGGGGTGCGAGGGGTGTGGCGCTCCACTCGGTTTCCCGTCCGAGTCCGCGTTCGTTGCCCACCCATCTTACGTCTGTCCCCATAATGGCGGTTACCGCACGTGGTTGGAGCTTGTGGATGAGCGAGAGAACGGCATCCCAGTCGTAGATTTGTTTTTTGCCGTTGGGGCCTTCTCCGTTGGCTCCGTCGAACCATACTTCGTCGATTCGACCGTAATTGGAGAGCAGTTCCCGTAGCTGTTCGAGGTAAAGCTTATTGTAGGCCTCACCTGTGCCGTATGAGGGATTGTTGCGATCCCATGGGGAGAGATATACTCCGAGCTTCATGCCGTATTTGTCGCAGGAAGATCGGAGGCTGGCCATCACGTCGCCTTTGCCGTCTTGCCATGCGGGAGAAAAGCGGACGGAGTGCTCTGTCGTCTTCGTGTCCCAGAGGCAGAACCCGTCGTGGTGTTTGGCCGTGAGGATGACCATTTTGAAACCTGCGTCACTGAGTTCTCTGACCCACTGATCGGTGTCAAGATTCGTGGGGTTATAAAGCTTCGGATCCTCCGAACCGTCACCCCATTCCCGTCCCGTGAACGTATTCATCCCGTAGTGAATGAAAGCGGTGAGTTCGAGCTGTTGCCAAGCGAGTTGGGTATCGGAGGGTACAAGTCTGGAGGCAATGCTTACTTTTTCTTCCAAATCAGCTCCGGTCGGGAAAACGACGTGCTGGGTGAAAAGTTCCTCTTTAACCTGAGACGAGGAACCGCAGGAGGCAAGAATAGACGTGGTTATAAACGCAAAAACGGGGAGTTTGAGATTCATTTTTCTTCCGGGGTTCGTTTGAGATTGCGTATGAGATAAAAGAGTGTAGGCAGTGTAACCAGGGTAGTCGATACGACGAAAAGCAACTGCCCCGCAGTCGCGGACACAGGGTCGCCCATAAAGAGATCCTGCAGTCCGGTCGTCTTGTAAATGACGAAGACAAAGAGGTTATTGAGGGCGTGCAACAACACGGCCATCGGAATGCCGCCATAAAGTGCCACGTATCCGAGGACAGCGCCCATCAGAAGACGTGCCAAAAGACCGGTCCACTCGAAATGCACAAGACTGAAGACGAGCGCCACCACCCAGACCCAGACGTGGGACTTCCCCGATCGGGATACCAACCATCCCATCAGTCCGCCACGGAAAAAGTACTCTTCTGAGAATGGCGCGACAACCGTCAGAAAGAGAGCAACAAGAAGGACACCGGCGGGACGGCTTTCGCCAAGCAACATCAGAGTCTCTTTTTCCACCGCGTCCTGAATGGGCTTAAGCGCGTCCGGAATCTGCACCTGTGCCATAACCCATCCGAGTAGCGAGACAGGAGGGAGCATCAAGAGCAGTAAAACCACCGCTTTGCCTGCCTTTCCGACCGAGAGCTTCGGTCGGGTGAAGTCCACGAAAAAAGGGAGCCTCTTAGCCCGAAAGTATGCGCGAAGCACCACCGGTGGGAGTAGAAACGAAAAGAGACTGATCCAGATCCCGGAGAGCAGTTTCCTCAGAATCTCGTCTTGGACGACGAGATTCGTGAGCGGAACGAAAAACATCCCCGCGAATGTGCCGAAAAGGATCGTCAGCCCGATAAGCATCACAAGACTGCCGAAAGCCGGCGCACTCTTGATGTCGTAGCTTGATGAGATCTGTGCCATATTCATTCTGTCTGAGGGATATGAATTTGTTTCGTCTTTCAATCTTGCCGCTTTTCAGTCCTTAAGCCCTCCTTGTCGGGAGGTACGTACCCGGCATTTGTCCGGACACGTACCGAGCGTCTGCCGGGATACGTACCGGGGAAAGTGCGAGATACAGACCAAAAATAAGGTCAGAACTGCTCCAAATTTCCGTGGAAAATAAGACTTTCCGCATCCTTAATGTTCTCAGGACTTTCTCTTTTTGGCGCCGGGGGGGTTATTTCCTCCTCTGCTGTTCTTTCAGTTTCTGCTCCTGGAGTTTCTGAGCTTCTTCGAGCCTCTGCATCCATTTGCTCTTTTTCTTGGGCTTCTTTTGGTTCTCCTTAAGTTCCGCGAGAACCTTATCTTCGTCGATTGCCCACTTGAATGCCTGCGTCTGGATGATGCTGATGAGCATAGAGAGGAGGTAGTAGTAGGAGAGGGCGGCGGCGTTGTTGTTGAGGAACGTGAAGAGCATGATGGACATAAAGATCGTCATAAAGAGCATCAATTTCTTCTGGCTCGGATCGGCCGCGCCACTCATCGCCTGCGTGATCTGCATATAGACGACTTGGGTCACTGTCATCAGAAGACAGAAGAGCGCCAGGTGATCGCCTATGAAGGGGATATTGAAGCCCCAATTGATTACGTCGTCATAAGTGCTGAGGTCTTTGGCCCAAAGGAAGCTCTCGCCACGGAGGTTAATACTCGTGGGGAAGTACTGGTACATCGCGATGAGAAACGGCATCTGGAGAAGCATCGGCAGGCAACCGCCCATCGTATTGACCCCTGCGGACGAGTAGAGCTCCATCGTCTTTTTCTGGCGCTCCATCATCTGGTCGTCTCCCGGGTACTTGGCGTTAATCTCGTCGACCATGGGCTTGAGGACACGCATCTTGGCCTGGCTCTTGAAGGTTTTCCAAGTGAAAGGACTCAGTATGAGCTTGATGAGCACCGTCATAATGAGGATGATGACCCCGTAATTGGTCAGGTACTTTTCCAGAAAGTTGAAAAGGGGCACGATCAGCCACACGGTGATGAAGCGGAACCACGAACCCATATCGACCACGTGCCCGAGCGAAGTGCCGTTATCAAGCTCTTTGTCGATTTTGTGGAGGAGGGCGTAATCGTTAGGTCCGGAGTAGATGGTCAACTTTACGGGAGCGGTACCCTCGATGGGGAGGATGAACTTGGCGTCCATATCCTTAATCCGTCCGGTGCCTTTCTCCTTGAGAACCTCCTGATTCATCGAGACCCCTTCAAGGCCTTTGTCCGCATAGAAGATGGTGGAGAAAAACATATCGCGGAAAGCGATCCACTGCAGAGGTGTCCCCGTCTCTACGGTATCACTCTTGCCGGTATTCATCTTCTCGACACTTCCCCCACCTGTGTACTGGTAAGCGAAGCCGGAGTAACGCTGTTCGGAAGACTCGCTCTTTTCGTTTTGGTAAATGGGAATCTCTACCGCAGCGTCCAAGTAAGACGCGTTTGGCGCAAGCAGGGAGGCAAAGTCGCCCGTACCGGACACCTCCATATCCACACGATACTTGTCTCTGAGCGTGTAGAGGATGTCGAGCGTACCTCCGTTCGAGGCAGGTGCCGAGAAGCGTACTTGATTTTGCCCAGTCTTCTCGGCACGGAAGTAGAGGTCGCCTGTGTTGATGACTCGGTTCGTCTTGGTTATGAAAGTGAATCCCATCTTCGCTTCACCCGGTCTGATGAGGCGAATGGGTTCACCTTTGTAGTCCCGATGCTTCAAGAGCTCTGTGCTTACGAGACGGGCACCTTTGGAAGAAAACGTAAAGGAGACGGAGTCGTTGGACAGGGTGACGGTCTCTTCCGTCCCTGTGGCTGCCTCGGCCATCTCCCCGTACTCCTTGCGGCTCTCTACGAGGAACATCGAGTCTTTTTGAGCCTGTGTGAGCGTGCTGTCACTTAAGAACGCGGGGCCGGTGGGACGGTCTTTGGCTTCGCTTTCCGCCAAGCGTACCTTCTCGGCTTCTGCAGCCGTCACGGCGGCGATAGAGTCATTGTAACGCTTTTGGAGGGCTGTCTCTTCTTCACTCGGGCGACCGAGCCACGTGAAGATCACGATGACGATGCCCATTAGGATGAGCCCTATGATCGAGTTTTTGTCCATCTAATATATTTTGATGTCTGGATAAGAATTGCGTGACAGGGTGTGCTCACTTGCCTTCCTTCTCGCCACGGTACTTCACGGCCTCCTTGATGAAGGAGAGGAAGAGCGGGTGGGTGTGCAGGACGGTGGACGAGTATTCGGGATGGTACTGGGTGCCGATGTACCACCGTTTGTCCGGGAGCTCGAGCACTTCGACGAGTTCGCTGTGGGGGTTGCGTCCTGAGAGACGGGCTCCGGCCTTCTCGAAGGCTTCGGCATATTTCTCGTTGAATTCGTAGCGGTGACGATGACGCTCCTTGATGTGCGTGCTGCCGTAGGCTTTGGCCGCAAGGCTGTCGGGGAGGAGCTCGCAGTCGTAAGCTCCCAGTCTCATTGTCCCGCCGAGGTCTATGATCGCTTTTTGGCTTTCCATAAGGTCGATGACGGGATCTTCGCACTTCTCGTCAAATTCGGTACTATTGGCATCCGGCAGTCCGAGGACGTTGCGGGCAAATTCGATGCTCATACATTGCATTCCGAGGCAGATACCGAAGGTGGGGAGGTCTCTCTCCCTGCAATACCTGAGGGCAGTCAGCTTTCCTTCAATGCCGCGACTTCCGAATCCGGGCGCCACGACTACGCCGTCAAGGTCTTTGAGCAGGCTTTCGACGTTGTCTTCGCGAATGCCTTCGCTCTGTATGCGGACGATATTTACTTTCCGGTTGTTGTAGACGGAGGCCTGATGCAGGGCTTCGTCGATGGACTTGTAGGCATCCTGCAGCTCCACGTATTTGCCGATAAGGCCTATTTTCACCTCTTCGGTTACTTTGTTCTGCTTGTCCAAGTAGTGCATCCAGTCGTCCATCTGAGGCTCTGTGGTCGCAGGCAGTTTGAGCTGACGGATCACTTCTTCGTCCATCTTCTGCTCGTGCAGCATCAGCGGCACTTCGTAGATGCTCGGTACGTCGTAGGATTGAATGACGGCGGAGGGAGAGACGTTTGTGAAGCGTGCGACTTTATTGATGAGGTCTTGGTCGAGCTTTACTTCGGTGCGTAGGACGAGCATATCCGCTTGGATGCCTTCCTCTTGGAGCTGCTTGACGGAGTGTTGCGTGGGCTTGGTCTTGAGCTCTTTGGCCGCCTTCAGGTAAGGCACGTAGGTGAGGTGGATGACCATACAGTTTTCGTTCCCGAGCTCCATCTTGAGTTGGCGGACGCTTTCGAGGAAAGGCAGGGACTCGATGTCCCCGACGGTGCCTCCGATCTCGGTGATGACGAAGTCGTAGTCGCCCGAGGTGCTGAGCCTCTTGACACACCTTTTGATTTCGTCGGTGATGTGCGGCACGACTTGCACGGTCTTACCGAGGAAGTCGCCTTTGCGTTCGCGCTCAATGACGGTCTTGTATACGCGTCCCGTGGTGACGTTATTGTTGCGCGAAGTGCGGATGTCGAGGAATCGCTCGTAGTGGCCGAGGTCGAGGTCTGCTTCGTATCCGTCTTCTGTGACGTAGCACTCTCCGTGCTCGTAGGGATTGAGGGTACCGGGGTCAATGTTGATGTAGGGGTCAAATTTTTGGTTCGTTCCCTTCAGTCCTCTCGAGATGAGTAGTTTGCCGAGAGACGCGGCGACGATTCCTTTCCCGAGGGAGGAAACAACGCCCCCCGTCACGAAGATGTACTTAGTGTCCTTTTTCATCACTCTTTGCGTGCGTATATTTGATGGTATTGTTGTCAAATTTCGGAAGTGTCCGGTCGGAGCCTGCGCTCCACAGATCTACGCAAAGATACCAAATGCAATCAGGAATATAAAGACCCCTTGAGTAGACGGGCATTTTTGCACGGACCGGGAAGGAGACGAGATACGGACATAGAGTGAGACGAGATACGGACGTAGAGTGAGACGAGATACGGACATAGGATAGGGCGACTTTTGGTGCCGGAAAGCGTGTCGCAAGCAAAAACAAAATAGGACAAGGGTTGTTTTCTTAGAGAAGGGGAGTGGCAGAGTGAAGAGCAAATATTTTCGACACACCAGTATACGACACACAATCACAATGACACAAGGAACGTCCGATATCGCCGTAATCGGCTTGGCAGTAATGGGGAGCAATCTCGCCCGTAATCTTGAAAGGAACGGCTTTACCGTCTCCGTCTATAACCACACGCCGAGTACTGTGGATCGCTTTATGGCCGACTACGGTGAGGGACACCGTTTCAGCCCGCACAAGGACTATGCTTCTCTCGTCGCCTCTCTGAAGCGACCGAGGAAGATTTTGCTGATGATCAAAGCCGGCTCTCCCGTAGATATGGTCGCCCGGCAACTGCTCCCGTACCTGGAAGAGGGTGACATCATCATTGATGGCGGTAACTCCAACTACCAGGACACGGAGCGGAGAGTGACTTACCTCAGAGAGAAAGGCATCCATTTCGTCGGCTCGGGTACGAGTGGGGGAGAAGTGGGTGCTCTGACCGGTCCCTCCCTGATGCCCGGCGGCGCTCCCGAAGCGAAAGAGGAAGTGGTGCCTATCCTGCAAAAGATAGCCGCGAAAGCACCCAACGGCGATCCGTGCTGCGAGTGGATCGGCTCCGGCGGCGCGGGTCACTTCGTGAAGATGATCCACAACGGCATCGAGTACGGCGATATGCAGCTGATTAGCGAGGCTTATTACGTGATGAAAAACATCCTCGGGAAGTCCAACGAGGAGATGGCGGATATATTCTCGAGGTGGAACAGAGGTCCTCTGGACAGTTATCTCATCGAGATCACTTCCGAGATCCTCAGACGCAGAGACCCCGAGTCTCCGGAGGACTATCTGGTAGATAAGATTTTGGACGCAGCGGGGCAGAAGGGGACAGGCAAGTGGAGTGTCCACACTTCGCTTGATTACGGCATACCGCTTAACCTCATCTCCACGGCAGTGTACGAAAGAAGCCTTTCGTCACTGAAAGACCTCAGGGAAGAGGCGCACAAAGCTTACGGGCTGAGGCTCGTCCCCGAAGCTCCCAAGGGCGACCTTGTGGCGATGCTCGAGAAGGCGCTTTATGCCAGCAAGCTCGTGAGCTATGCCCAAGGCTTCCAACTGATGCAGGAAGCAGGGAAGGAAAAGGGCTGGGATCTCGACCTCGCGGCTCTGGCCCGCATCTGGCGCGCGGGGTGCATCATCCGGAGTAAATTTCTCGACAAAATCGATGAAGCCTACAAGCGTAACCCCAAGCTCGAAAACCTTCTCCTTGACGAGTACTTCAAGAGCGAAGTCCTTGAGTCGCTCGATGCTTGGCGCGAAGTCGTCGCCGTGGCGGCCAAGAGTGGTCTTGCCCTGCCGGCGATGAGCAGCGCGCTCAATTACCTCTACTCCCTCACTTCCGACCGTCTGCCTGCGAATATGCTCCAAGCCCAGAGGGACTTTTTCGGTGCCCACACTTTCGAGAGAGTGGACAGGGAGAGAGGCAAGTTTTTCCACGAAGACTGGGAGCACACCGGATCCGAATTTACAAGCAAGTCGTACACGGTATAAACGGGGCAATTTTCTATGAAAGAAGCAACAGCCATTCCGTCTGCCATCCTCCCGGATGCCTTGATACTGGTTATCTTCGGGGGGTCGGGAGACCTCACGAAGCGGAAGCTAATGCCTTCGCTCTACCAACTGTACCGCAAGGGCAAGATGCCCTCACGCTTCGCAATCGTGGGCTCCGGCCGATCCGAATACCGTGACGAAGACTACCAATCCTACATCGCCGAGAACTTAAAGAAATACCTCCCCGACGAAGAGTACGACGGAAGCAAGGCGGAGGAATTCGTCTCGCACCTCAGGTACTACGCCATGTCCCCCACGGACAGAGAAGAGTATCCGGGATTCAGGCAGTACCTCTCCATAGTGGACGGAGAGATAGAGAACCCCGGCAACTACATCTTTTACCTCGCCACTCCGCCCGAACTCTATGGGGTGATTCCTCAGAATCTCCAAACCGTAGACCTCAACCGGGGAGAAGCACACGGCAAAGAGACCCTGAGACGTATCGTTATCGAGAAGCCTTTCGGGACAGACCTCGAGAGTGCACTCAGGCTCAATAATCTCTATCAGGGGATTTTTGAGGAAGACCAGATGTTTCGTATGGACCACTACCTGGGCAAGGAGACGGCGCAGAACATCCTCGCCCTCCGCTTCGCCAATGGTATCTTCGAGCCTCTCTGGAACCGCAATTACATTGAGAGAGTGGAGATCACGGCAGTGGAGAATATGGGCGTGGAGAAACGCGGCGGGTACTACGACCACGCCGGTGCCCTCAGGGACATGGTTCAGAACCATCTCTCCCAGCTTTTGGCGCTCGTAGCCATGGAGGCTCCGGCTTCGTTTGACGCCGGATCTTTCCGGGACGAAGTGGTGAAAGTCTACCGGTCTATGAGGAAATTCAGTCCCGAAGACATCCGAAAGAATGTGATTAGGGGGCAGTATGTCGAGAGCCACGTCGGGGAAAATACCTTGAAGGGGTACAGAGAGGAAGATAAGGTAGACCCGGAGAGCAGGACGGAAACGTTCGTGGCTCTGAAAGTGTTCCTCGACAATTGGCGCTGGGAGGGAGTGCCCTTCTATATTCGTACGGGCAAACAGATGCCTACCAAAGTAACCGAAATTGTCGTGCACTTCAAAAGTGCGCCGCATCTCATATTCGGATCCTCGGATGGCAAAGCCGTACCTAATACGCTTACGATACGGATCGCGCCCAATGAGGGGGCGACCCTGAAGTTCGGTATGAAAGTACCGGGATCCGGTTTCGAGATTAAGAAGGTCTCGATGGACTTTACGTACGACAAGCTCGGCGGGGTACCCACGGAGGATGCTTATTCACGGCTCTTGGAGGACTGTATGCTTGGCGATCCCTCGCTCTTTACCCGTAGCGATGCAGTCGAGTTCAGTTGGCGCTTCTATGACCCGATACTGAAGGAGTGGCAGAAGCACAACGACGAGATACCGCTCTACGGCTATCCGGCGCGGACTTGGGGTCCGAAAGAAAGCGACCGGCTCCTTGAGAGCGGTACTTCTTGGACGAACCCTTGCCGCAACCTGACGGATAACGATATTTACTGCGAACTTTGATCGACTCTTTCCCCTCTCTTTCTCCTGCACTTACGCGCTTTGCGGGTCGAGAATCGGGGAGGCGGAGCTTTTTGAGCAACAGATGAACACAAAAGATATCTATGTCGGGGCTTCACCCGAAGAAGTGGCCGCGTTGATTACGGGTAAAATTGTCTCTTTGTCCCGCTCTTTCAAGCGCCCCATTCATGTTGCGCTGAGTGGCGGATCCACTCCGGACACGCTTTTTGCCTACTGGCGGAAGCGTCCGAAGGGTGAATTCAAGAACTTAGGGGTGCACTTCTGGTGGGTGGACGAAAGGCTCGTCCCCGTAGAGAGTGCGGAGAGCAATTTTGGCAACGCGTATCGGCATTTCTTCGCTCCTGAAGAGTACCCGTCCGAACTCCTTCATCCGATTCTGTACCGTCCGGAGCGCTCTTCGGATGAGGCGGCACGTGCTTATGATGACGAGGTTAGGGCGGATATGTCCGGGCGGGGTGCTGCGGTACCCTTTGACCTCGTAATCTTGGGGGTGGGGGACGACGGACACACGTCTTCCCTTTTTCCGGGACAGAATCTTTTTGAGCGGAGGGAGTACTACATCTCGAGCGTCAACCCCTATAACGGCATTCTTCGGGTGGCGCTCTCTTATAGCGGGATACTGTCGGTGCCGGAAGTCCTCTTTCACGTCCTTGGGGAAAAGAAAAGGGATATCCTGACGCGCGTTACGAATCCCCGGGATGAAGCAGATGCCACTCTTCCTGCGGCTTTTGTGATGAAGCGGGCAGGTCGCGTCAGTGTCTTTACGGACATAGCGCTATGAGTAGGGAATCGTACGGGTATTGGGGGCTCATCAATCCGGCTTTCTTTTGGCTGTTTTTTGTTCCTCCCTTTCTCGCCTATGCCTTGGGCTGTTGTCCGGGCATCATAGGGGCGTGTGTGGCGACTTCTGCCTGCGCGTTTTTGCTCTTTCGCCAGCCGGACAGACCGTTCAGCGCACTATTCTACGTCGTCCCTCTGATGGCGCTCTTTGCCGCGTACGTCCTTCCCGTAAAATATGCCTTGGTGTCTCTCTTGGTCGCCAATATCTGGATGAATTTTGCCGTCTTTTTCCCGGTCGGCAAAAGTGCCGCCCGGATCCGTGAGAGCCTTTTTGCCTCGCGTCTTCTTGGGCTGTTTTTCATCCTTTATATAGCCACGCTCATTCTGGCGGATATCAAGTGGGTGGACAGCCCCCTGTATCTCGGGTGGTTGCCTGCGCTTTTCCCTGTGCTTGTCTATGCAGCCCTTGTGCTTCGTAATTATTTCAAGCCGACGCGGCGGGAAGTGGTTTCGCTCCTTCCCCTTGTCCGCGTAGCGGTCGTCAGGGGAGACAAACTTTTGGTGCGCTGTGGGGCGGACTCCGAAGTCGATCTGCCGTTTTCGTTCCCGGTTCATCCCGGAGAGGTGCCCTATGAAGTGGCGGAGCAAAAATTGCAGAGGCTTACGAGGCGCGTCCCCAAGTTCCTTTTGAAATACCGGGAGAAGACTTCGGAAGGTGAGCACGTGGTCTTCCTTTTCGTCCTCAATCTGAAACATGGTGAAAATTTCGACGATGTATGTTGCGCCGAGAATGAGTGCACCTTCCTGAGTCCGGAGCAGCTCGAAGCCGCAGCGATGTCCCGACAGCTGAGGGAGGAGTATGCCTATCTCTCTTCGACCATCTTCCTCACCAATCGGATGTTGTCCCGCCTGTAAGCATTTCGGGGTACGGGCATAGCGCGTGACGCGGTACCGTATGAGGGTGGAAAAAGGTACGGACCTCGGCGTTCGTCTCGGTCTGTATCTCCCCGAAAGGATGATTTAGAGCCAATAAAATTAAAAGACGGTACCAAATGACCTTTGGTGTCGTTTTATTGCTTATATTTGCCTTGCGAAAGGCAGGTAAGGAATATTCGTCACACGATGCCTTTCTCCTTTTGCTCCGAAGTTGAAAAAACTATCCGAAATAATTTCTTTTTCTAAAACCACGTAAAAGTTTTTCAGCAGATGAAAACTAAAGAGTTACTTAAAAAGCTCGAAGAAAAGCACCCGGGCGAACCCGAGTTCCTTCAAGCAGTCGGTGAAGTCCTTGAATCCATCGAAGAGGTGTACGACCAGCATCCTGAGTTTGAAAAAGCCAAGATCGCAGAGCGTCTCGTCGAACCTGACCGAATCTTTACTTTCCGTGTAACCTGGTTGGACGACAAGGGCGAAGTACAGGTGAACAACGGCTACCGTGTTCAGTGGTGCAACGCTATCGGTCCGTACAAAGGCGGTACCCGTTTCCACGCCAACGTGAAGCTTGACACGCTCAAGTTCCTCGGCTTCGAGCAGACTTTTAAGAACGCTCTGACTACGCTCCCTATGGGCGGTGGCAAAGGCGGTTCGGACTTCTCCCCCAAAGGCAAGAGCGATAACGAAATCATGCGCTTCTGCCAAGCCTACGTACTCGAACTCTGGCGTCACATCGGCCCGGATATGGACGTACCCGCAGGCGATATGGGTGTAGGTGCCCGCGAAATCGGCTACCTCAACGGTATGTATTCCAAGCTTACCCACGAAAAGAACGGTACTTGGACGGGTAAGGGGATGAGTTTTGGCGGATCCAAGCTCCGTCCCGAATCGACCGGTTACGGCGCGGCTTACTTCCTCAAGCAGCTTGCCGAAGAAAACAAGATCGACCTCAAGGGCAAGCGTGTTGCTATCTCCGGCTTCGGTAACGTGGCTTGGGGGCTTGCGAAGAAGCTCACCGAGTTTGGCGCCAAGGTTGTGACACTCTCCGGCCCCGACGGATACGTCCTTGACGAAGACGGCGTGAATACACCGGAGAAATTCCAGTGCATGCTCGACCTCCGCTCTTCCGGTAACGATGTCGTAGCCGATTACGTGAAGAAGTTCCCGAACGCCAAGTTCTTCGCCGGTAAGAAACCTTGGGGCGAAAAGGTGGACATCGCACTCTGCTCCGCGACCCAAAACGAGCTTGACGGTGATGACGCAAAGACCTTGATCAAGAATGGCGTGCAGATCGCTTGCGAAGTGTCCAATATGGGCTGCAAGGCAGAAGCTACCCACGCGTTTGTTGATGCCAAGATTCCTTTTGCACCCGGTAAGGCAGTGAACGCAGGCGGTGTCTCCATCTCCGGCATCGAAATGACCCAGAATGCCATTCACTTGAGCTGGTCCGAGCAGGAAATCGATGACAAACTCCACGAAATCATGAGTTCCATCCACGAAGCTTGCGTGAAGTATGGCAGACAGCCGGACGGATACATCAATTACGTTAAGGGTGCCAACATTGCCGGCTTTATGAAAGTGGCTGAAGCCATCCTCCAACAGGGCGTAATCTGATTCCGGATTCCCTTTTGAGACAAACGAGTCGGACAGGAAAATATCTTGTCCGGCTCTTTTTTAACGTCAAAAGTGACGTATTACAGTCTTTTTTATTTAGATTTGTGTGTCCTTAGTCCCGAATCTTCATGCCCTGCCTACTTGGACACGAATGACGCGGGAGAGCCACAACGAGAAGAATAGAATTTCATGTCAAACTTAAACCATATCGCACTTTTTTAGAGATGAAAAGAGACCAGCAGATCTTTGACCTAATCCGCAAGGAAAATGAGCGTCAGCTCAAAGGAATAGAGCTCATAGCTTCCGAAAACTTCGTTAGTGACGAAGTCCTCGAAGCGATGGGGTCGGTGATGACCAATAAGTACGCAGAAGGGTATCCCGGACACCGTTACTATGGAGGTTGCGAAGTCGTCGACCAGAGCGAAACACTCGCTATCGAGCGCGTAAAGAAGCTCTTCGGAGCCGAGTGGGCGAACGTCCAACCGCACTCCGGAGCACAGGCCAATATGGCCGTCCTGATGACCGTCCTCAATCCCGGCGATACGTTCCTGGGACTTAATCTCGCCCACGGCGGTCACCTCACCCACGGCTCCCCCGTCAATAGCTCGGGTATACTCTACAACCCCGTAGAATACAGTGTAAAAGAATCCGACGGACGGGTCGACTACGATATGCTGGAAGCACGAGCCAAAGAATATCGCCCCAAACTCATCGTCGGTGGTGCTTCGGCCTATTCGCGTGAATGGGAGTACAAACGTATGCGCGAAATTGCGGACGAAGTCGGTGCCATCCTTTGGATCGATATGGCGCATCCTGCGGGTCTCATCGCTGCCGGCCTTCTGGACAATCCCGTGAAGTATGCCCACGTCGTGACTTCCACGACCCATAAGACGCTCCGTGGACCGCGCGGTGGGATTATCCTCGTGGGTAAGGACTTCGAGAATCCCTGGGGTAAAAAGACGCCCAAGGGTGTCACCAAGACGTTTACTCAGCTCCTTGATTCTGCCGTCTTCCCCGGCGTACAGGGCGGTCCGCTCGAACACGTCATTGCCGCCAAGGCGGTTTCTTTCGAAGAAGCGCTTCGCCCCGAGTTTAAGGAGTACCAGCAGTTGGTGAAAGCGAATGCCTCCGCTATGGCCGACACCTTCGTGGAACTCGGCTACAACATCGTCACCGGCGGTACCGATAACCACTTGATGCTCCTTGACCTTCGCAAGAATTTCCCCGACCTCACGGGTAAAGTGGCCGAAAACGCACTCGTGTCGGCAGACATCACCGTGAATAAGAATATGGTGCCCTTTGACACCCGTTCGCCCTTCCAGACCTCGGGTATCCGCCTTGGTTCACCCGCGATCTCCACGAGAGGCGTGCAGCCTGAGACGGCCAAGCAGATTGTCCACCTCATCGACCGCGTACTCCGTGCGCCTCAGGACGAGACGGTTATCGCGAAAGTCCGCGGTGAAGTCAACGACTTGATGAAAGGCTATCCGAAACTCAACGTTTGGCAGGACAAATAATTTGACTTGCGTAATTCACGATAGTTGTATGAAAAAAGAGTAAGAAATCAACCACTGTGTGGTCTGTATTGGTTGTGTTGTTTGTTGCCGGGATAACCTTCGCGTTTTCTAAGGCTGCTCACTTTCCTGTGACAACCTCTTGCGGTAAGACATACGAGTACTATGTCTTGCCCGGAGAAAGTATGGAGGATGCACTGGAATCGATGGACTTATACGATAAAGTGTTATGTTTGGGCGACTAAAACAAATCTCTTTTTGCAGATGCACCATAGCTGCTTTAATACTCTTGTCCGGATTGTTCACTCAATCAAGTTTCGCTCAGTTTCCCCACATAACAGGAGATTTAGGGACGACTCCCAAGCCTTTAGTTGACAGTATAGGCCTGGTAGATTATAAAATCTATTATGGTACGCTCGTGGCAACCGACAAAGACGATCCGGAAATTAAAGAAGCAGGGACGTCAGTCGTTTTGGTGGGAACCAACGGTTTGGTCTTTGATGATTATATCGAGTACAAGCGGGATTCTCTGATTTGGAATGCCGCAAAATGGAAGCTTCCCGCAACGAATACACTCAACTTGGCTCTTGCTTATGGACACCCTTTGATAGAATTCTCGTCTGCAGTGATTTTTGAAAAGAATATCCATATTTTTCAGCCCAACTTAGGTTCGGCCGTCCGAGCGAGGTACGAAGAAGAAATTCCCAAGCTCGATTGGCAAATCACTTCGGAAGAGAAGGAGATCGGCGGTTACAAGTCGCAAAAAGCTACCGTCTCTTACCGGGGTAGGGAGTGGACGGCTTGGTTCACGGAAGAGTTGCCGATACCGTATGGTCCCTATGTGTTCGGTGGTCTTCCCGGTCTCATCCTTGAGCTTCGGGATCAGAAGGGCGAGTATGCGTTTACTTTTTCCGGTATGGAAAAGTCAACTCCGGAAGATACGCCCCTGATGCTTTCGCACAGCAAGCAGCTCCGCGTCCTGCCCCGTGATCAAGTCCGGGTGATGGTCAAAAACTATATGTCGAATCCTGTAGCGGCGATGGGCAATAGGGTCAAGATGAAGGACGGTAGCTCCATCCCCAAGAAATCGTTTCCCTATAATCCCATCGAACTTGAGTAAGTTTGGAAAAGCTTTTTGAGCCTGTCTCAGCTTTAATTTAACTCCGGGTACGTACCGAGGAACTTCTCACATACAGACCTATGTGCAATTTTAGTACGGGTCGAGAGAAAGTCCTCGGTACGTACTCCGCGTAAAGCGCTCTTTCTTAAACCTTAGATCTTAATCGAGTTATGCAAAGCAATCAAACAAGCTCCCGGTACCAAACGGCGCTACTTGTGGCGCTTCTCCTAACGGCACTCCAATGCGTCACTACGGTGCAAGTGCAGGGTGCCGAAGCTTTTGGAGGTGTCGTGCGCACGGACTCCACGGATCAAGTAAAGTACAAAATACTCTATGAGACGACCTTTGTGTACGACCATGCAGAGCCGGAGAGAAACAGTGACAAAGGTCTCTCCCTCTTGCTCGTCGGGGAGAGTGCCGCCCTTTTTGAGGACTATGTTGCTTACCAAGCCGATTCTCTTTGGAACGATTTGCGCAAGAAAGGAGCGCGCGAAGAGGTCATCCGGGAGCGCTGTGAGGAGCAACTGTCGTCCGCGGTTACCCCTTTCGTGTCGCTCTCTTTGCTTGAAGAAAAGAGGCATATCATGCAGTATGATCTCTCAATGGCGGGCGCATACCGCTATGAGGAACCGTTGCCGAACCAGAAATGGGAGATAACCGGAGAAACAGCCGAAAAGGCAGGTTTTAGAGCCACTAAGGCAGTGACAACGTTCCGTGGTCGGAAATGGGAAGCTTGGTTTAGTGAAGAGATCCCGCTCCCTTACGGTCCGTATGTCTTCGGCGGTCTTCCCGGGCTTATCGTAGAGATGAGTGACAGCACGGGGACGTATCTGTATCGGCTAAGCGGTATTTTGGAGCCCTATCCGACGGAACTGCCTATCGGGCTCAGGCACCTCCCAAACATACAGACATTGCCGAGAGAAAAAGTGCGTACAGTGGTCGAGAACTGTCATAAAGACTTTTTTACGGCGATGGGTATCATCTTCAACGGAGGGAGAGATAAAATCAAGGTAGAAATACCCTACAGCCCCATTGAGCTTGAGTGATGCAGAGACTGATATCCGCCATAGCCTTCTTCTTGCTGTGTAACTGCCTCCTTTTTGCCCAAAACGCGGATCCCCTATTCTTGGACAAAGAGGACGGAAAGCCTCTGAGTGGGGTGGTCGTCACCTTTTATAAAGCGGACTCCCTTCGGGCGGGCTTCGGTTTTACGGACAAGTCGGGTAGGTTGGAGTTGAAGCCGGAGTATGCGGGCGCCACCTATTTCGTCGCCCGGAAGATGGGCTACGCAGAGCTCCACGCAAAGGCTCCCCATAAGGGGCGGACGTACCTTATGACCCCGAAAGAGACCGTCCTACCGGAAGTCAAGGTTACCCGTAAACCGATAAGGATGCAGGGGGATACCGTAGTGTACGAGGCAAGCGCGTTCATCAAAGAAAAGGACGCGGTGCTCGGCGATTTTCTTGCCCGTCTCCCGGGGATAAAGGTGGAGAATAGCGGGGAGATAAAATACCAGGGAGAGCCGATCAAGAAGCTTTACATCGAAGGGCTCGACCTTTTGGGCTCGAGGTATAACGTCGCCACGAAGAACCTCTCCGGTGACGCCGTCTCGCGTGTCGAAGTGATGGAGCGTCACCAAGACATCAAGATGCTCCAAGGGAAAGTGCCGGAGAAAAAGGCGTCCCTGAATGTACGCCTGAAAGAGAAATACAAGTCCCGACCTTTCGGCTACGTGGAGGCCGGGCTTGACCACAGGTTGGAAGCCTTTGCGGGACACCTGAATCTTGTGCAAGTGGCGGGGAAAAGCGTGCAATACTTCTCCGACCTCAAGGGCAATAGCGCCGGCGAACTCTACTCGGATGAGTCCGAGGAGGTCGCCGTGACGTCACCCGGTGACTTCTCGGACGTCCGAAAGGTTCAATCTTTGAGACCGATGGGTTTGGCGGGTACGCTTCCCATTTCGGAGAGAGAGTACATCCGTAATCGCAGCGGTTTGCTCTCCGGAAATGCGCTCATCAAGACGGGAGACGACCGGACTTTTAGGATCAATCTCACGGGATTTGGAGAGCGGAGTATGCTCTCGTCCGCTCACTCGGAGCTTTTTGCCCTGCACTCCGATCCGATCCGGATTCAGGAAGAAACTACTTCGAGGGCAAGCGTACGGTTCTTGTCGCCCACACTTTCCTGGAACGTGAATAGGAATGGCATCTACTTGGATGACAAGCTCCTCTATGAGGCGAAGTGGCAGGACTTGGGTAACGAGATAGAGAGAAGGGACGAAAAGGGGGCGCTGACAGAGATAGCGTCCGAGCCGCACGAGCAGTCGCACGTCCTAAAGAATACCCTTCAGGCGATCATACCGGTCGGCAAGATGACGCTTACGCTTAACAGCGTCCTAAGAGGCCTCCGTCAGGAGAACCGATTGGTGCCGTTGGGTGAAACGGCACGACTCAATCCACAGCTGCTGAAGAAAGATGAACTATTCTCCCGCCAAAGCCTCTCTTTCGACCTCCATCCGGTGGCATCCAAGCTCAGACTGTCCAATAAGATCGATTACTTCCTTACGGCGGATCGCTTTTCCACGGACGACCGCTCCGTCACTTCCGTGCGCCACTTCGTGTCCTATGAGCCGGGCCTCTCTTGGCGTATAGTGGACGAGACGCTGAGCCTTGGGGTGGCGTTTCCCTTGAGTTATACCCACCATACCCTCGCGGGGGAAGTTGTGCGGAGCTTGAAGCTTTTTGCCGTAAACCCCTCTTTGGATCTCGACTGGAGAGTAGACGGCAGAAACCGCGTCAGGGCAGGGCTGAGCTACGAGACCAAAGAAAACGAGGGAACCGATTATTTCCCGGGAAAACTATACCTGACGCACAGGGATGCCGTCTCTAACCCCATGACCCTCACTACGGGAAAGGGGTGGAGTGGCTTTATGGGCTGGGAGTTTCGGGATATGTATTACTTCGTCTTTTCGAATCTCAGTCTAATGTACTCGAGTGGTGCCGGAGGGCTCACGAGCTCGGTCACAGTTACGCCGGAGGAGACGTCTGCTGCGTACGTTCCTACGGCCACGCCTACAAGCAATTTGATTCTTATGGGGGATGTCTCCAAGACGTTTGCCGACCTCGGGCTGGATCTGAAAGCGGGTCTCGGACTTCACCGCATCAGTCGCCATTATCTGCTCAATGGCACAGACCAAAATAACCGGATGACTGCGTCTCGCGTCTCGCTCTCCGTATCGTGGTCGCCTCTCGATAACTTGACGCTCGAAAATAGCGCCGGCTACAGCCTAAGTATCCTCCGTACTTCTGCCCCGGGCTTAGGTGCGCTCACGAGCCATTCCGTCGCGGAGTCTTTTTCCGTAAGCTATTCTCCCGTAGCCCCCTTAAGCCTGAGGGGATTCTATGATCTGACCGCTTTCCCCGGGAGCGAGGTCTACAAGCCGGCGCACCTCCTAAGCGCGGAAGCGGTCTATAAGATCGGAAAGGATTGGCAAGTGTCTCTGTCAGGCAGAAACATCCTTGGGCTTGACAGCTTTCGGGAGCAAAACATCGGGCAGATCTCAGAGACAATGACGCTTACGCCGGTTCTGCCTTTCCGGGTAATGCTTTCCGCAAAGTGGAGTTTCCGCTGATCCGAGGGCAGGCAGAGCTGACGCATTAGAAACAGTTCAAGACGACTGCAGCAAGTAAAACCCCATAGAGGTAGCCCGGTTCCGGCGGAGCGAATGTGATCGACTTACGCCATAAAGCTTCGGCGAAGGCCGTCGCCCCGATAGGGGCAAAAGATGCCGTCAGGCACCCGAGAGGGTATTAGTATGGTGCCGTCGCCCCGATAGGGGCAGATGTGGTTGGTCTCCTCCACGAAGCTTTGGCGAAGGCCGTCGCCCCGATAGGGGCAAAAGATGCCGATAGGCATCGCGCGGAAGTAGCCCGGGGTTAAGACCGCGTAGCGGTCGACACCCCGGGAACGCAACGGGACATTTCATATTTGTGCGACCCCCATAGGGGTCGAAGACAGGGAAGAAGGGGCGTTCCCGATTCCCCGCACGTCGACCGCTAACGCGGTCTTCGTACGGGTCTACTACCTTACGACCGCTCTGCGGTCTTTTGCCCCTGTCGGGGCGGTCGTTCTGCGCAAGTCGTTTCACGGTATACGTATGTGGTGAAAACGGAACCTTGGTGCGGTGGAAACTTTCTCGGGTTGCGGTGAAACCTTTTCCCGTGACGGTTGAAACGCCAACGGGTAACGGTGGTAACGGTATACGTATGCGGTTTCATCGCGATTTGCCCCTATCGGGGCGTTTCTTTGCTTGAACATTCCATAGTGGAACTAAAATGTTCCTCCTGTGGAACTAATACTTTTTGTAGAAGAAATAGAAGAGGTTCTCACGAAAGAGGGCGTAAATGGGTAAATTTGCGGAAACAAAAACGAAAGTCGACTTTCAACAAATGACGAAGCAGACAGTACTTGACTCTTGTGACCGCCGGAAAAGAGGGCGGTGGGATACGTTATTATCCTTTTGGACACTATTCTTTTTATTCGGAATCCCGCACTACGACCTGTTGCACTCCGTGACGATCGAACAGACGTGGGGTTTCTTGGCTACGCTTCTTACAGTGTCTTTTGTGGTTGCCGGATACAGACGTAAGTGGGTGCGCGTCTTTGGCTATTGCTTTTTATTTCTGCTTTCCGTCGGATATTTCCTGACCATTATGTCTTGGTCGGTTTTTCATTCCTCTTTTACCGTAGATATGGCCTTGAGCGTGTTTGAGACCAATCCCGGGGAGGCGTGGGAGATGTTCGGGAAACTGTGGATGGCTTTGGTCCTGTTTTTCGTTTATTACGCGGTGATTGTTCTTCTGGTCGATAAGTTGGGCAAACGCTACGGCGGGAGACCGGGGAGCCTTTTGTGGTGGAGCTTGCCCATTGTGGCGTTTTCGGTTCACGTCGCGCTGTTCTTTACACGGCAATCGTATGCAGATCAATTGGGAGCGGACAAAGTGGTGAGCAATACTTTGGACGTAAGTTCGTTTCCTGTGTTTGGGGCTTTCGCGGAAGCCTATAACAATAGGAGGGATGTCAGGCTCTTTTCGTCTTATCTCTGTCCCTTGCCGGCGGTCTCGGTGGATCCGGAGGCTCCCGAGGTGGTTGTCCTGATGATGGGAGAGAGCGCGTGGAAGAAAGAAATGTCGATCTATGGTTGTCCGGACAAGTCCACTCCCGTGGCAGACAGCCTCAAAGAGCGCCTCTTGCTTTACCGACAAGCTGTGGCCGCTGCTCCGCGCACGGCAAGCGCCATCCCCTTGGAGTTGTGTCGGATGTCCCCCGCGACCGGCTTTTCCCCGAAAGGGCTTTCGGACAATGTGGTCCGTATTGCCCGGCACTCGGGGTTGTGGTATACCGTATGGTTGTCGAATCAGGGAAAAATAGGACGATACGACAACACCGTGACCGCAATCGCCAATTGCGCCGACGAGAAGAGATGGGCGGCGGAAGAAATCTCGGAGCCTACTTCATTTGATGAAGACCTTTTGCCACTGCTTGACGAGACCCTCCGGAAACATTCCTCCGGAGAACGCCTCTTTATCGTTATGCATCTGAGGGGCAGTCACGTGAATGTTTCCGAGAGGTACCCCCATAACGGGCGTTTCGATAAGTTTGATACGGGAGACAGCAAGAGAGACGAGTATCTTGCCAGCCTTCTTTATACCGATTTCCTGATGGGTGAGGTGATCCGAAGGCTGAAAGACCGATCCGCCGTCCTTATCTACACCTCCGATCACGCCCAGTCGAGAGACGCGGACGGGAAGTACTGGCACAGCGAAAGCAAAGAAGGGGTGGACGTGCCACTCTTCGTGTGGCACAGCGAGAAGGTTTCGCCGGCGTTCGACAAGAGCGGTCGGGTGGAGGAGTCTTTTGTGTCTACTTCAGAGCTGTATAACTTATGCATTGACTACCTCGGAATATCCGGTGTGGAGCGAAAAGCCCCAAATGACTCCCTTCTCGTACTCGTCCGTATGAAAGAGGCGATTCCGTATGCCGACTTGCCCGCAACCTTCAGGGATCAGTGAGTGCATCTTTCCTCTACCCGTTCCCCTTTTGCCGCTTCATTTTCTCTCCTTAATCCTGCATTTGTAACGACTTCGGCAAGAAAATCGGCGAACTATTTTGTGGAGTAAAAAAAAGTTTGTACCTTTGCAACACGAAAAACGGGAAGGACGCTTTCAAGCCGGTTTGCTTTCCGCGGTCGTTTTAATTGACTCCGTAGCTCAGTTGGTAGAGCAACTGACTCTTAATCAGTGGGTCGTGGGTTCGAGCCCCACCGGGGTCACAAGCAGAGTAATGCTCGAAATAGATAGCGGGTTAGGTTTTATCCTGATCCGCTATCTGTTTTTTTGTGTGTCCTGCACATAAGCCTAAGGCTCACGCATTAGAACCCATTCAAGATTACGTCTGCGCGTAAGGCTGTGTCAAAAGTCCGAACTTAACGGGGTACGTACCGAGGAGAGCTCCTTGGTCTGTATGACAATGAGACGAGATACGGAGCGGGAAAATTGCGAGATACGGATCAAAAACAACCGGGCATATTCTGTCATTTTTTGTCAACGCAGTTTCTAATGCGTGCGCCCCGGCAGCTTTCGCCACTTTTCCCATTGTGAGGAAAAGTGGTATCTTTGTGGTGCTTTAACGATCCCGAGGGTAGGGTGAGGTGTGTCCGGCAGTGGTTCGGCAGCTTTGTCCCTATTCGGGTTTCCGCTCTAAGTATTGTAGAGAGCCGTTGGAGCACGAGAGTTATTCACTGTTTTTAAATCAAGTTTTAGTTATTAATTCACCCATTAATGAACAAGTATGACGAAGTAAAGCCTCTTGAAGGTTTTGACTGGGATACGTTTGAGAGTGGTGCTGCCACCTCCAAAGAAGAGACGCAGGCACTTCGTGAGAAGTATGCCTCTACCGTAGAAAAAATCGAGCCCGGTCAGATCGTTGAAGGCAAGGTCGTTTCTATCTCTAAGCGTGAGGTAGTGGTGAATGTGGGTCTGAAAGCCAATGGCATCATTCCTTACCCCGAGTTTCGCTACAATCCTGATCTTGCAGTCGGCGATACCGTAGAGGTGATCGTCAAAGAGATCGAAGACAAATCCGGTCGTCCCTCCCTTTCTCACAAGGAAGCTCAGCAGATCCGTGCTTCGTGGAAATCTTCGGTCTCCAAGCCTTCCTCCCCGGCTCTCAAATCGACGTCAAGCCCATTCGTGACTTTGACGAGTTCGTGGGCAAGACCATGGAGTTCCGCATCGTGAAGGTAAACCAGGACTTCCGCAACGTGGTCGTTTCGCACAAAGCCCTCATAGAAGAGGAGCTCGAAGCACAGCGCGCCGAAATCATCTCTCACCTCGAAAAGGGTCAGGTGCTCGAGGGTACCGTCAAGAACATCACTTCTTACGGAGCCTTCATCGACCTCGGCGGCGTGGATGGTCTTGTGCACATTACAGACCTCTCTTGGGGACGCATCAAGCATCCGGAGGAAGTCCTCTCTCTTGACCAAAAGGTCAATGTCGTCATCCTCGACTTTGATGAAGAGCGCCACCGCATCGCTCTCGGTCTCAAGCAGCTCACTCCGCATCCTTGGGATGCCCTTGACCCCAACCTCAAAGTGGGCGACAAGATCAAGGGTACAGTCGTGGTACTGATGGACTATGGCGCTTTCGTGGAAGTGGTGCCCGGTGTCGAAGGACTCATTCACGTCAGCGAAATGAGCTGGACGCAGCATGTCCGCAGTGCAAGCGACATCCTCTCCGTGGGTCAGGAAGTCGAAGCCGTTATCCTCTCTCTTGACCGCGAAGATCGCAAGATGAGCCTCGGTATGAAGCAACTTCAGCCGGATCCTTGGGAAACGATCGAAGAGAAGTACCCCGTCGGCTCTCGCCACACGGCTAAGGTGCACAACTTTACTAACTTCGGTATCTTCGTCGAATTCCCCGACGGTATCGACGGACTGGTGCACATTTCCGACCTCTCTTGGACTCAGAAGATCAAGCATCCGAGCGACTTCACGACCAAGGGCGCAGATATGGAAGTCGTAGTCCTCGAGATCGATAAGGAAAACCGTCGTCTCTCTCTCGGTCACAAGCAGATCGAGGAAGATCCTTGGCGCCAGTACGCAGGCTCGTTCAATGTGGGTTCCATCCATAAGGGCAAGATCGTGGAAATGCTCGAAAAGGGCGCTGTCGTTGCACTAGAAGGCGACATCCAAGGCTTTGCTACGCCCAAGCATCTTGTTAAAGAAGACGGCACGACTGCTCAAGTAGGCGAAGAGCTTGACTTCAAGGTCATCGACTTCAACCGTGACGCCCATCGCATCATTCTGAGCCACTCCCGTATCCACGAAGACGTGAAGAAAGGTGCATCCCAGGAAGAGCGTAGAGCGGCTGACGAAGCAATCAAGGCAAATAACGCTTCTACTCAGGCTGAAAAGTCTACCCTTGGCGACCTTGATGTACTTGCCGATCTCCGCGAGAAACTTGCAGGCGAAGAAAACGCAGCAAAGTAACTTAGGGCAATCTCCCTTTTTGTGATAAAGTCCCTGTCGCCCCAACTCGGGTGACGGGGACTTTTTCGATATGGAACCTTTCCGGAGTAGGAGGCGGGTATAAAGAAGAAAAACATTTATTCTCCTATCCGTCCGTACTTCTGCATTTTCTGTCCATTAAGTCTGTGAAAAGTGGTAACTTTGAGAGGTCTGTAGGAGGGATAAGGTTTTGAGATCCTTTCCTTTTGGGTTAGGAAACTCGCTTTTCCGGGCTGCCGTGACCCAAATCTTTCCTCTACCTGCAGTTAACTTGACGGTTATTAACAGCCTTACTTATATACACTACTATTTATGCCTGATTCCAAGAAACGAATCTACGCTTTCGGCAATGGTTCTGCCGAAGGCAACGCTGAGATGAAAATGCTTCTCGGCGGTAAAGGTGCCAACCTTGCTGAAATGAACCTCGTCGGTGTGCCCGTCCCTCCGGGCTTCACGATTACCACAGAAGTTTGCCACGAATACTATAAGCTCGGCTCCGAGACTATGAAGATGGAGCTTATCCCCGAAGTACGCAAGTATATGTCCGGGGTTGAAGAGCTGATGCGCTCCAAGTTTGGCGATGTCGAAAACCCCCTTCTGGTCTCTGTCCGCTCAGGGGCACCCGCCTCTATGCCGGGTATGATGGATACGATCCTTAACCTCGGTCTTAATGATGAGGTGGTCGAAGGTCTTGCCCGCAAGACGAATAATCCCCGCTTTGCATGGGACTCCTATCGCCGTTTCGTCCAAATGTATGGCGACGTGGTTCTTGGTATGAAGCCTGAGAATAAGGATGACATCGATCCTTTTGAAGAAATCATCGAGAACGTCAAGAAAGAAAAAGGCGTAAAGAACGACACCGAGCTCGGAGTGGAAGACCTCAAGAGACTGGTGTCCGAATTCAAGGCCGCGGTAAAAAAACAGACCGGCAGAGACTTCCCCACTGATGTGTATGAGCAGCTCTGGGGCGCCATCGGAGCCGTCTTCGGCTCATGGATGAACGAGCGTGCCATCATTTACCGTAAGATGGAAGGGATCCCCGAAGACTGGGGTACGGCGGTAAACGTCCAAGCGATGGTGTACGGCAACATGGGCGACACCTCTGCCACGGGCGTTTGCTTCTCTCGCGACGCAGCTACGGGAGAGAATATCTTCAATGGAGAATACCTCGTCAACGCGCAGGGCGAAGACGTGGTTGCCGGCGTGCGTACACCGCAGCAGATTACCAAGGTCGGCTCCCAGAGATGGGCCAAACTTGTGGGGATGCCCGAAAACAGGCGTGCTGCCGAGATGCCCTCGATGGAGGAAGCGATGCCGGAGATCTACAAAGAGCTCTTCGACATTCAGCACAAACTCGAGCTGCATTATCACGATATGCAGGATATGGAGTTCACCGTGCAGGAAGGAAAGCTTTGGTTGCTCCAGACCCGCAATGGTAAGCGTACCGGACGTGCTATGGTGAGGATCGCGATGGAACTTCTTAAGGAAGGCCTCATCGACGAAGAAACGGCGCTTATGCGTGTCGAACCCAACAAACTGGACGAACTTCTTCATCCCGTTTTTGCCAAAGCAAGCGAAGCTTCGGCTACTCTGATCACCCGCGGTCTTCCCGCTTCTCCGGGTGCTGCGACGGGTATGATTGTCTTTTTTGCAGATGATGCTCAGCGTCTTCACGACAATGGCGGTCACCGTGTGATTCTTGTCCGCAACGAGACTTCGCCCGAAGACCTTGCTGGTATGCAGGTGGCTGACGGTGTGCTGACGGCTCGCGGTGGTATGACCAGCCATGCTGCCGTAGTGGCTCGCGGTATGGGCAAATGTTGCGTCACTGGTGCCGGTGCGCTCGTAATTGACTACAAAGCACGCACCGTGACCGTCGACGGCAAGACCTATCACGAAGGAGACCATATCTCTATTAACGGTTCCACGGGTGCAGTCTATGAGGGTGAGGTGATTACTCAGGCTGCTGAGCTTGACCCCGACTTCCAATCTCTTATGGACTTGAGCGATAAGTTTGCCCGTCTCACTGTGCGTGCCAATGCAGACACTGAGCGCGATGCCAAGGTGGCGCTCAACTTCGGGGCTACGGGTATCGGTCTTTGCCGTACGGAGCACATGTTCTTTGAGGGCGAAAAGATCGTGGCGATGCGCCGTATGATTCTTGCAGACACGGTCGAAGAACGTCGCAAAGCGCTTCAGCAACTTCTCCCTTTCCAAAAGAAGGACTTCAAGGACATTATGCGCGTGATGAATGGCAGACCGGTCATCATTCGTCTCCTCGACCCGCCTCTGCACGAGTTCGTCCCCCACGATTCCAAGGGGCAGGAAGAGATGGCCAAAGATATGGGCATCCCTGTGGAAAAGATTCGCCAGAGGGTCGTTTCTCTCTCCGAACATAATCCGATGCTCGGTCACCGTGGTTCACGTCTCGGCAATACCTATCCCGAAATCACCGAGATGCAGACGACGGCCATCATTTCTGCCGCTCTTGAGCTGAAAGAAGAAGGCTACAACCCCATTCCCGAGATTATGGTGCCCCTCACCGGTATCGTGTATGAGTTCCGTGAGCAGGAAAAGGTAATCCGTGCCGCCGCCGAGAAGCTTTTTGAAGAAAAGAACGACCGCATCGAGTTCGCAATCGGTACAATGATCGAAGTGCCTCGTGCTGCCTTGACGGCAGATAAGATCGCGCGCTCTGCCGAGTTCTTCTCTTTCGGTACCAATGACCTTACTCAAATGACCTTTGGGTACTCTCGTGACGACATTGCTTCGTTCCTCCCCGCATATTTGGAAAAGAAGATTCTGAAAGTAGACCCCTTCCAAGTTCTTGACCAGCACGGTGTGGGTCAGCTTATCCAAATGGCCACGGAGCGTGGTCGCAAGGAACGTCCGGGTCTGAAGTGTGGTATTTGCGGCGAACACGGCGGTGAACCCTCTTCTGTGAAATTCTGCCACAGAGTAGGTCTCGACTACGTTTCTTGCTCACCGTTCCGCGTGCCTATTGCGCGACTGGCTGCTGCTCAGGCTGTGGTTGAAGAGAAACGCGCGTCTGCTAAAGCCTGACTTTTTTGCGACATATATCGAGGGGTGTGTATAAAGGCCGAAACGGGCGCAGCAGTCCGGACTTCTGACATACCTCCTCACGTCGCGATTTCCTCCAAAGATAGTTGATTGCCCCTCGGCTCGCCGTATAAGAGCCGAGGGGCAATCCTATTTTTTTGTCTCCTTCCGCTATTCAGTACTCAAATCCAAAACAGATACTATCCCGAGAGGTGTGTAAGACTCAAGAGCGTTAGTTTTGGGGAAGGGGAAAAGAGACAAGGGAAATTGCGAGAGAATAAACCCCAAAACAAGGAACGCCAATGGACTATACACGAAAGTGATTCTATGGTAATAGATGGAGAAAAGCCAATGGTTTGAGAGGAGAGTTAGCCTGCACTTTATTTGTTATAGTCGATATTGATCCATGTTATGGACGTTCGGCTTTGAGAGAGTCTTCATCTTCCCGAAATAATAGGAGATAGAGAGACGGACAGATCTTGATTCCGCAGGTTAGAGGGAGTGGAGGTTACGGAAGATTAGGTTATTTGAGACAAAAAGAGTACCTTTGCCAAACCATTACACTACCATCAGAAGTAACAAGAAAAAGACATATTTGCAGAATATGAAAAAGGGCATTCATCCCGAGAACTACCGCGAGGTGGCCGTAAAGGATATGAGCAACGAAGAAGTGTTCATCACTCGTTCGACTGTAGAAACAAAAGAGACCATTGACATCGATGGTGTGACCTATCCCCTGCTTAAGGTCGAAATCTCAAGCTCCTCTCACCCATTTTACACGGGTAAGGCTAAGCTTGTCGACACGGCAGGTCGCGTGGATAAGTTTATGAGCCGTTACGGCAACCGCAAGAAAGCCGGCGAAAAGAAATAAACAGTTCCGCTTTTGTGGTTCGGACAAAACTTTCGGACTCACTCTTATTAAGAGAGAAATAAGCACCACAGACCATTTCGGTTTGTGGTGCTTGTGTGTTTTTTTACAAGAAAAGTATCTCGAATTATGATCGAAAGAAACGATACCATTTGTGCCATTGCGACCGGGCACTCGGAGACGGCGCAAGGCGTCATCAAGGTATCCGGTCCGCAAGCTCTCGACATCGTTTCAAGGGTGTTTTACCCCGCGTCAAGTAAGAAGGAACTCTCACTGCTCAAAGGCTATGAGGCTGCCTACGGCTGGGTGACGGATAGGGAAACCGGGGAAAGAATAGACGACGGCATCGCGCTCGTTTTTAGAGCCCCACACTCCTATACGGGAGAAGATGCTGTCGAGCTGTCCCTACACGGTTCTCCCCTCATCCTCTCTATCGTCCTGCGACTTTTGATCAAAGAAGGAGCCAGACCTGCGGAAGCTGGGGAGTACACGAGACGGGCTTTTGCCTCGGGGAAAATGGACCTCTCTCAGGCGGAAGCTGTAGCCGATATTGTCTCAGCCACAAGTAGATCCGCCCTTAGAATGGCCGTAACCCAAATGAGGGGCGGCTTCAAGAAGAAAATAGAAGCACTGCGTGACGCACTGATCAACTTCGCCTCTCTTCTGGAACTCGAACTCGATTTCAGTGAGGAGGACGTGGAATTTGTACCGAGAAAAGAACTGGAGCAGAAATGTGCTTCGATGATGACCGAGATAGCCCGATTGGCAGACAGTTACCGAGATAGCAAGGTCATCAAAGAGAAAATCACCATCGGCGGTCTTCAATACCGACTGATAGACACAGCCGGAATACGCCGTACAGAAGACGTCATAGAGAGAATCGGCATCGAGCGCTCCTTTGATGCACTCGAAAAAGCGTCTCTTGCCTTTTGGGTTATTGATATAGCCTCGGGCGCTCCTGAGAAACTTCCTTCGATCTGGAAGCAGCTGCTCGAATACTCGTCTGCGGAACGCATACAGCCCGTTTTGAACAAATGCGACCTTGCAAGACCGGATGCCTATATTGAAGCACTCGAGTCTGTCGGAGCACCTATTCCCATCACGATATCCGCCAAGAGGACTGCCGACATCGAAGAATTGGGGACATTTCTTTCCCGCCACTTCTCTTCCCTAAACGTCCCGGAGGGCGAAGTCCTTGTCACCAATTTGCGTCAAGAGAAAGCGCTTTTGGACACAAATCTGCACTTGGAAAGCGTCCTAACGGGGCTCCATAACGGAGTCACCGGCGACTTGGTCGCTCAAGACCTGAGAGCGGCCACAATGAGCCTCTCCGAAGTCATCGGTGAAATCACCACAGACGACCTTCTCGGCAACATCTTCGCCCACTTCTGCATCGGCAAGTAATCCCCGATTACTAACCATCACAAAACATCACTAAGGCACTCAATTTGAGTGCCTTTTGTTTTATTCAAAACACTCGTTCGTCATCGATTTTAGTCGTTTTTACGCCCATTTTTGTACTGCTATTGTACCACTATTGTACCACTATTGTACCACAAGCCGACCCACACACTTTTGTCTTTCCGAGGTGCTGGACAAAGTTGAATATGGTTGAATATGGAGTATGATGAGATAACAAAACAAGGCGAAATGACTAAAAATTATGGCAGGAAGTAAGATACCAATTAGAAAGGTCTGTGAACACTGTGGAGGAGAGGTTAAAGCACAAAAAGTCTCTACGCGCTTCTGCTCTCACACTTGTGCGAATAGAGCTTACAAACAAAGAAAACGAGAAGAACGTGTGCAAAACACAGAAGTAGAGACACAGAAAGCAATTCGAGAGCAACCAGTCGCTCATCTAAAAGATCGACCTTACCTCTCAGTAGCAGATACCGCAGCTCTTTTAGGACTTACAGTCCAAGGGGTTTACAAACAGATTTATTCTGGACGCTTGCGAGCTTCAAAGCTATCAAGCCGTCTGACTGTAATTCGGAGAGAGGATATTGAGTGGATGTTAGCCGAAGACCTTATAAGCGAATACCAAGAGAGAAAGCGATTATTTCTGAACTTTATAGTTCAGAGGAAGTTTGTGAGCTTTATAAGGTCTCACGCTCTTCGCTCTTCGGGATTGGCAAGAGGGAAAACATCCCCAGAACTCACAACAGAGGACGAACTTATTGGAGCAAAAAGCATATTGATGCTTACTTTGCTCAGAGTGTCCCTGACCCCGATATTACAGAATGGTGTACAGCGGATGAGATTAAAGAGCGATTTGGGATGAGCCTTTCTGCAGTTTATAACCTTGCATACGAGCACAATACCCCAAGAAGAAAGAGGGCAACAAGACCTTTTACTCCAAAAGGCATGTACAAGAAGCCAAAGGGGTGATTGAGAAGGAGGAAGTCAAGTACTACACAGTCCCTGAAATTATGGAGAAGTACAACTTCACTCGCGACCAAGTCTATCACTACCTGAAGCAATATAAGGTGTCAAGGGTTAAGAAAGGACGGATTGTCTTGATTCCTCAGAAAGAGTTTGATCAAATATTCGAACCACCTATGATTATCCAATAGTTACTTCTCGGTTATCACAGTCACCGACAGATAACTGA
>SFHG01000075.1 GCA_004555765.1 Bacteroidales bacterium | reverse complement strand
AGAGAGGAATTCGCACAGAACCCGCTGCCCAAGGAGTTGGATAAAGGAGCCTTTGGGGTCAATCTCAGAAAAATATCCGGCTATAAAACTTTTGACAGCTCATTCGGTAAGTCCATCAAACGTAAACACGATGGAAAGAATTTCGTCGACGACAATAATTCCACCACGGACTTCGAGGTGGCCGACGCGATGATTTGACCATTTAGAGACCATATGTTCAACAATAACTCATTAAAATTATGAAAACAAAGAAAATCATAGCTTTCTGTTTCCTATCCCTTGCGTTTATATTCTCGTCCTGCGGCGGAAAGATTGAACGCCACGGCGGTGTCGATACTCCAGATGCCGAAAAGAAGCTTGACCACCTCGTTATCCTTGAAGTCTTTTATCTTGGCTCCTGGCAGGACGGTTATACCCAAAAGTACACGGATCCATCTACCGGTGAGACTCATGTGTCCGAAGTCCCCGGTGCCAAGTATCAGACTAATGACACGTACATCAAGCTCTATAATCCCACCAATGAGACTAAGTACCTTGATGGATTGGCTCTCGTAACTTCGGAGATTGTCACCACCCTTCCTTTCTCCTTCAAGGAGCCCGAGCAAGATTTTACGAAAGATTTTCTCGGTGTAGACCAGATTTCGATGTTCCCGGGCAATGGCAAGGATCATCCCATCAAACCGGGACAAACGATCCTCATTGTTGCTTCTGCGGGCAACCACAAGGCAGAAGTGGTTCTTGACGAAGAAACCGGAGAAAAGCGTCCCGGGAACCCCCTCTCTTTCGACTTTTCCAATGCCGACTGGGAATGGCTCCCGGAGGGCTATGCGGATGGGGACGATTTCGAGTACCTTCCGGACAATGAAAAAGTGCCGAATATGGTCGATATTTACAATGAGGATGTGCAGTTCCAGAATGTTGCAGGTCCTTTTACCATAGACCCGCGGAAGACCGACAGCAGGGGCATTGCTCTTGTGGACCTGCATACCGATACGCCCAACAACCCCGAAGCAGTGAAGGAAGCCATTACGAATAGGGATAAGTCCAAACCCGTTTACTGGTGGCCCTACACTGCTATCCAAGTCAACATAAGCAATGAATTTGAAGGCGCCCAAATCTGCATAGCCCTGCCTAAAGCGTGGTGTATCGATGCGGTGACGATGTCGCCGAAATCCAACTTCAGGTGGTTGGCGTTTCCTAAGGACATAGACAAAGGAGCTTTTGGCGCCAATGTGTCTCACAAAACGCAGTTTGCCTATACCAAAGAGGAACTGGGACTGGCCATTCGTCGCAAGCACGACGGGCTCAAGTTTGTGGACAACGACAATTCCTCTTTCGACTTCGAGACCGTCCCCGCCTCCCTCTCAGACTGGCAGAAAACGGCTCCTGCCGCACAGTGAAATAGGCGCCACAGACCACGCCCTGTACCTCCCCCCTTGGATGCGTAAAGGAGGTACAGGGCGTGTCCTGTGCTTGGGGCTGAGAGAATGCCACAAACTTCTGACTGCTAACTCCTTTTTTATTACATTTGTGCCGGAAGTAAGAAACAACACAGAGAATGGCAAGAGCAACGACAAAGGCGGACTTGATAACATCTGCCGACCGACAATTTGATAAGATGTGGAAGCTCATCGACAGTATGAGCGAGGAAGAGCAGGCGACACCTTTCTCTGAAAGAATGGCAGTCTCCGGCAAGGAAACCCATTGGAAGAGGGATAAGAACCTTAGGGATGTGCTTGTACACCTGTATGAGTGGCATCGTTTGCTATTGGATTGGGTCCGGGCCAATAGTAACGGGGAGTCCAGACCCTTTCTGCCGGCACCGTATAACTGGCGAACCTATCCGGCTATGAACGTAGCGTTTTGGGAGAAACACCAAGGCACATCGCTGGAGGAAGCAAAGGAAAAGCTGAAAGGAAGTCATAGTGCGGTGATGGCAATGATAGAGAGCTATGCCGACGACGAACTATTTGCCAAAGGGGCTTTGGTTTGGACCGGTACTTCCACACTCGGTTCGTATTGTGTCTCGGTAACGGCGAGCCACTATGATTGGGCGATGAAGAAAATAAAGGTGCACATCAAGACCTTGGACGTATGAACCCGGTAAAGATATATGCTTGTTGGGTCTATGTGAGTGATTTGCAGAAGTCAAAGCTGTTTTATCAAAGTATAGGCTTTCAGGTCAAGCTGACGGATGGAGATTGGATTGAATTCAATCTCGGAGAAACCTCGTTTGCGATTCTTCGGAGACCGCCCTACAAAGGGGAGGTGAGAGCAAGTAAAACAAGAATTATGTTTGAAACCGAAGATATTGAACTCGTTTACGCGGAATTAAAGGACAAAGGGGTAAGGACGGTCGGAGGAATAAGGACTGAACCCTACGGGAAGTTGCTGACCTTTGAAGATCCGGATGGACACTGGTTGGAATTTTATCAAAGACTTCCGCCTTGCATCTGAGGTACTCTCTGGGAAGGACTCCGAGAAAATCGGATTTATAGCTACCACCTACTTCTCAAAAAAGCATCTCTTCACTCGTGGTAGTTGGAGGAGAACTGCTTTTTAAGCGAGGATCCGGGGGAGCCGGACATCCCGGCAAACCTCAGACTTACTTACTTGCCGGTTTCGCGACAAGTTTTCCGTCCGAGAGGACAAATGGTATGATTATTGTTCCGGCACTTTTCTCTACCATGAAAGTGGCTCCTTGGCATTTCACACTAAACAGAGTAAGTGCGGATCCCACAATCCAGCCAATTTTTTTAACATCAAGACCGTAATGAAATAAGCACTGTACAGGTATGTCTTGATCCCCGTAGCGGATAACCAACGCAGTCTCCAGTATAGTTCCGTCTTCTAACTTTATGTTATTGTATTTGCGACTATTAGGAGCCTGGACAGGTACAAATACGCCTAACTCTTCATTCTGAAACTTAACCACTCGACATTTCATAGTCTCCCCTGTTTCCATCCCTACTACAGTGATGTTCTTCAAAACATCCAAGTCGCCGGCAATGTTTTTCCCCTCTTCGTCAGTTATCGTGAGATATAAGTTGTTGTAATAGAATCCCATCGACATATATTGTTCCGGTGTATCCTTGGTGCAGGCAGATAACAAGAAGCAAAAAGAAAAGACGAAGCCTGCAATTCCAAAAGCTCTTAATACTTTGTTCTTCATAATCCGGTAGCTCTTATATTTGTTCTGTGTTATTGATTACTAAAGGAAACGTTATTTGTTTCTTCCGATAACAAAGATACGGAAAAATACAAATAACGGAGTCGTTTAATTTTCAGAACTTAATGAGCAGGAAAATTTGGTACGTACCGGGGAGGAGCGAGACACAGGCCGAAAAAAGTACGAGATACAGACCGGGGCGATCGCCCCGATCCGTACCTCGTTCATAACTTCTCCAAGAGCAGCAAAAAAGCTATTTACTCCGCCCTTTAGTGCTTGACCGTCAGTTTGCCTTTTGAAAACCTGAGATTGAGGTGAATCAGTCCGTCAGGGCTGTTTTTCGCAGTAAAGACCACGTCCTCCCACTTCATCTGCACCAACTGAATCAATGGATCTATACACATATCCGGCTGATTGGTACCATGATATACAAACGTACAAGAAAGCGGAAGCGAACTACCTTTGTATTCTATGACTATATCGGACTGTAATATGGTTCCGTTTGGGACGCTCTTCCCTTCGTACTTTTTGCTGTTTGGCACTTCCGCACGAACCAACAGCCGGCACTGTCCGTTTTTAGAGGTTCTGATTGCGCTCGTCAATGGCTTACCCGACTCCACACCGGTCACGGAGAGATTTTTCAAAGATGCCAAGTCTTCGAGCAGATTATCGCCCCGTTCATCGGTAAGCGTCAAGATAAACGTCTCCTCGATCACGCCCCAAAAAGGCTCATATTCCGGTGCGTTATTCTCCCGACACGAAGAGAGGAGCAGAACAAGCCCCAAGGATAGGACATACAGCCAGCGGTCGGCAAAAATACTTCTCATAAACAGTTTGAAAAAGATTTGATTTAACTACACGTTGTTCCTGCAAACATACCAAAATCAGAGCAACATCAATTAGGTAAAATTGCGCGACCGCAGAATCAATTTCTGCGTGGACATAGTCGGCTCTCCGCTGACACCGCAGGAGGAAAAATTTGGTACGGACCGAGGAGGAAGTGGAGTACAGGCCGAAAAAAGTACGAGATACAGGCCGAGTCGATCGCCCCGATCCGTACCTCGTCTGACACCCGAATCCCGCCCTATCGGGGCAAATCGCGATGAAACCGCATACGTATACCGTTACCACCGCATACGTATACCATAAAACCGCAACCCGAGAACGGTTTCACCGCATACGTATACCGTGAAACGACTTGCGCAGAACGATCGCCCCGATAGGGGCAAAAGACCGCGTCAGCGGTCGAATCTTGGTAGCCCGGGGTTAAGAGACCGCCCCGATAGGGGCAAGAGACCGCGTCAGCGGTCGAAAGGTAGTAGACCCGTACGAAGACCGCGTTAGCGGTCGACGTGCGGGGAAGGATGTCCCGTTTTTTAATCTTCGACCCCTATGGGGGTCGTACAAATAATATATTGAACATCTCTGCACCCCGGGGTTAAGACCCCGCGGGGTCTTAACCCCGAGGAAAAGGGGCAAAGAGACCGTAGGGGTCGACACCCCGAGGAAAAGGGGCCTTGGCACCCCGTGGAAATGGAACGATTCATTTCCACACGGCTCCGTAGGTGCCGAACAGAGGTTCAGCCACGCTGTGGCTGTAGGGATTCATTTGCCCCTCCGGTACCCCACACGAAGACCGCGTCAGCGGTCTTCGTGTGGGGCTACCAAGATGGTGGCACGCTGTGCCACTCTGCCCCTATCGGGGCGCAATACCGTACGAACACCATACGGACACCGTACAAACCCCATACGCGAACCCCATACGGAGGTCGGACAAACACCCTAATAACGAGTTTCTAATGCGCCAGCCCAGGGACGCGAGGGGTGTGTTTGCAGGTTGCGGCGAAATGTGTACCTTTGTAGACCACCATAGATCACGACCCCCGGGTGGGGTAGGAGGGTATTTGGTGGAAACAAAATCTTTTGGTACCTTTGCACACGTTCTCCAATTTAGGAGATCGAGCAATGGAAAAGGGCAGTTACCAGAGTGGCCAAATGGGGCTGACTGTAACTCAGCTGACGTTCGTCTTCGGTGGTTCGAATCCATCACTGCCCACTTTTTGCTCCGCGGAAGTAGCTCAGTCGATAGAGCATTAGCCTTCCAAGCTAAGGGTCGCGGGTTTGAGCCCCGTCTTCCGCTCAAAAAAATGGGACTTCCGAATAGGTCGCAATCCTACTCAGTCCGCCTGTGTAGCTCAGTGGTAGAGCACTTCCTTGGTAAGGAAGAGGTCCCGGGTTCAAATCCCGGCACCGGCTCAAGTAAAGGTTTGATTCTGGAAAGGCGCTGTCCTCTTTTTTGCCTCGCTCGGTGTTTTGTCCCCGAGGAGAAAGGGAGAAGAAGAGGAGAAGCAAAGGTAGAGGAACCATACTCGCCGGCACTCTCAGGTCTCGGGGTCGCTTGTCTTTGGCGATCGAGAAAAGCAAGAGAGGAGGTGTGGTGGCTTCGCTACAAAAGGCGTAAATAAAGGAAGCAAATACTTGCAAAAAGATAACGATTACTTAACTCAACTATATTTACATTGTTTTAGGACTATGGCAAAAGAACATTTTGAAAGGACTAAGCCCCACGTAAATATCGGTACCATCGGTCACGTAGACCACGGTAAAACGACATTGACGGCGGCTATTACTAAGGTTCTTAGCGAGAAGTACGGTAACGGGGAAGTTCGCT
>SFHG01000074.1 GCA_004555765.1 Bacteroidales bacterium | reverse complement strand
CCCGAAACCGCCGTATGCCGAACGGCACGTACGGTGGTGTGGGAGGAAGGAAAACGAAAGTAGGTCAGAAAACTTACTCCGTTTTCCGACCTACCCGATTTTGCGACTCTGTTGCAGATGGAAAAAACAAAAAGAACAGGCAAAGAGTACACTCTCTACCTGTTCTTTCCGCTTTCTGTAGCGAGAGAGGGGCACGATCCCTCGACCTTATGATTATGAATCATACGCTCTAACCAGCTGAGCTATCTCGCCATTCCTGTTGTTTCCGCACTTTTGGCGTTTGTGAGTGCAAAGGTACGAAAACTTTTCAGTTCCGCAAGCAAATGCGCCGATATTTTTTCTTTCTCTTGGCCTTTGGACGATCTTATTGCCTGTGGTCACCTATGTCCCCCTTATCCATCTTTGTCTGCCCGGGCGGGGAATGTGAGGAGGTACAGACCGGGGATTTGTCCGGACACGTACCAAAGTTTCCGTGAGATACGGACCCGGGATGTGACGAGATACAGACCAAAATTTTGAGACCTTTGCAGCGTACCTCATCTGCTCTGCGTTGCTTTCGTGTCTTGGACTCTGACCCCGGCATATGAGATATTCTGCAAAGGTCTCAAGCCTTCTTATATGGGTCTCATTTCCCGAGGTGTCGATGCCCGATGTTTTTGTCACTCCCGGTCGGGACGATTTGGGCGGTAATACGGAAATAGTTAAATTTGCTACTCAAATAGGAACATTTACGACGGGATTTTTCCCCGAGAAACACATATAAAGCCATCGCTTTTAGAATATATGCTGAATAGTAAAAGCTCTAACTCGCCTGCTTGGCGTGATGTCTACACCTACTCCAAGCTCCCCGAAGCTCTGTCCAAGTTGGATGAGCTCTCCAAAAATCTCTGGTGGGTTTGGAACCGGGACGCATCTTTGCTTTTTGAGGATCTGAATAAGGAGGTTTGGAACAGCTCTTTCGGAAACCCCATCGAGGTCGTGGCCTCGCTGACCCAGGTGCAGATTTCCGAGATGACGCAGGATCAAGCGTTCTTGAAGCGTTTGGATTCTGTCTATGCCACGTTTAGAACCTACATGGATCGACCGGTACGCGAGGATGTGCCGAGCGTGGCTTATTTCTGTATGGAGTACGGTATCACCAACGTCTTGAAGATTTACTCCGGCGGTCTCGGTATCTTGGCCGGTGACTACATCAAGGAAGCGAGCGACTCAAGGGTCAATATGACCGGGGTGGGCTTCCTGTATCGCTATGGGTACTTTGACCAAAAAATCACGAACGACGGTCAGCAAATCGCGAAGTATGAGGCACAGCAGTTCAAGAAACTGCCCCTTACACAGCTGATGAACGAGGACGGAACTCCGATGATTCTGGAGGTTCCTTTTTCCGACCACGTGGTTTACAGCAATATCTGGCGGGCAGATGTGGGACGTGTACCTCTGTATCTGCTGGACACCGACATCGATCAGAATAGCGAGTTTGACCGCTCCATTACCCATCAATTGTATGGCGGAGACTGGGAAAACCGTATGAAACAGGAGTATCTCCTCGGCATCGGCGGGGTCTTGATGCTCAATAAGCTGGGCATCAAAGCGGACATCTACCACGCCAACGAAGGTCATGCCGCACTTATGAACTTGCAGCGCCTTGCCGATCTCGTCGAGGGCAAAGGTATGGACTTTGACTCCGCTTTGGAGCTCGTCCGTTCGTCTGCCCTCTATACCGTCCACACCCCTGTGCCGGCGGGACACGACTACTTTGATGAGGGGCTTTTCGGCAAGTACTTGGCGCACTTCGCAGGGCGTCTCGGTATTTCTTTCCAGGAGCTTATCGACCTTGGACGCGAAAACCCGGGCTCACACGACAAGTTCTCTATGAGCGTCTTCGCGCTTAATACCTGCCAGGGTGCAAACGGGGTCTCCAAGCTTCACGGTCACGTGAGCCAACGAATGTTCGCACCCGTCTGGAAAGGCTACCTTCCGGAGGAGCTGCACGTGGGCTACGTCACCAACGGTGTGCATGCCCCTTCTTGGCAGAGACCCGAGTGGGGGGACTTCGTGAAGAAATACATCTCCGACAATATCTGGGAGGAACAGTCCGACGAAAAGGTCTGGGATCGGATTATGGAAGTACCCGACGAAGAGGTATGGGAGATGAGATTGAAGATGAAGCAGAATCTCTTCGATTTCTTTAAGAAAAGATACCTCGCCAGTCTTACTACGCCCAACGCGGATCCGACCCACTTGGTCAAAATCATAGACGACTTCAACCCCAACGCGCTCCTCGTGGGGTTCGGACGCCGGTTTGCGACCTACAAACGGGCGCACCTCCTCTTCACAGACCTCGAGAAGCTGAGTGCCATCGTCAATAATCCCGACTACCCGGTACAATTTATATTCACCGGCAAGGCGCACCCTGCCGATGGTGGCGGACAGGGACTCATCAAACGCATCATCGAAATCTCCAAGAGACCGGAGTTTCGCGGGAAGATACTTTTTATCGAAAACTACGATATCAAGGTGGCTCAGTCCCTCATAGCCGGCGTGGACGTGTGGCTCAATACACCGACACGCCCCCTTGAAGCATCCGGTACTTCCGGTATGAAGGCACTGATGAATGGCGTCCTCAATTACTCGGTTCTCGACGGGTGGTGGTATGAAGGATATGTGGAAGGCGGTGGCTGGGCGATTACGGACAAACGTTCTTTTGACGATCAAAGTCTCCAGGATCAGTTGGATGCAGCCACGATCTACCGTACACTCGAGGACGAAATCATCCCGCTCTACTACGACCGCAAAGACGGCAAGACCTACTCTGAGGGGTGGATCAAGGCAATCAAGACCTCTATGAGCAAGATTTTGCCTCACTTTACCATGAGGCGGATGATAGACGATTACATAGTGCGCTTCTATCGACCTATCGCAGAGCACTTCAAGATGCTTCACGCTGGCGACAACGCGAAAGTGAAAGAGATCGTGGCGTGGAAACGCGCAGTGGTGCAACATTGGCGTTCGCTCGAGGTTCTCGAAGTGGACGTAACGAGCGAGGGATCTCAGATGACCTATTTCCCGATCGGATATAAGTTCGGGATGAAGGTGGTCTTGGACATGCATGACCTGGATTGTGATCTGAATGTCGATCTCGTTATTGCCGAAGAAGATCCTATGAAACACATTCTCTCTTTTGTGGCGAAGCTACCGCTCCGCCTCGTAGCCCAAGAAGGCTCAAGGCGCACCTACCAGATGGAGCACGACGTGGATAACCCCGGCTCCCAAAAAGTGGCCGTACGCATCACTCCCACGCATCCCATCCTTCCCTACGGAATGGACTTCGCATACATTCACTGGGAGCCTTTATTCTGAGCGGGGAGCGGTTCAAATCCGAATTTTATTTATTTACAGCTTATCCTAAGACATCATACTCACATGAGACTAAATCTTAGCTCGCAGATCGTTTTGGATCAGGTAGAAGAACGGCTTTATCGTCCGGGCAATGCCTACGAAAAGACGATGCTTACCGCCTACGAAAAGGTCAACACCAACATCTATCCTTCCGATGAGGAAGTTGCTTCTGTCGTCGCACAGAGCATAGCCGACGACATCAACGAGTGCGCGAAGTCGAACCGACCTTTCACGCTCGTGGTGTCCGGCGGAGAGAGCCCCGATCCAGTTCTTAAAGCACTCGTTATGCTCCATAAGGAAGGGAAGGTCTCGTTTCGCAACGTCCACGTCTTCCCGATGTACGAGTTTTACCCCCTTCGCAATTCCAATGACGGGGTGCTCGGGCATCTCCGCGAAGAGTTGCTCGACCGGGTCGACATTCCGGAAGCGAACGTCCACGCTTTTGATGTGGATGTGCCTAAGGACGAAATCGAACGGAGCTGGGAAGCGTACTACGACAGTTTGCAAAAGCTGGGTGGCATAGATACCATCATCCTCGGGGTCGGGCGTCGCGCTTCCGTGGGGCTGAATGCCCCCGGGTCGGTTGCCGTCCGCGGTCTTCGTCTGACTGCCCTTGATGCCACTTCAATTGCGGAGTCTGTCAAGCACTTCAATACGAAAGAAAACGTGCCGAGGACGGCCGTAAATCTCGGTATCGGTGAGGTCTTGAGAGCCAAAAAGATCATCCTTCTTGCGTTTGGGGAAGCGAAAGCAGAGATCATCAAAACCGTCGTCGAGGGTCCCGAGTCCAACTCCGTGCCGGCCTCTTTACTCCGCTCTCACGACCGGATCAAGCTCTACATCGACCTTCATGCAGCCGAGGAACTTACCCGCATCAAACACCCCTGGAAGGTCACTTCTCTCGATTGGACCCCGAAACTCATCCGTCGTGCCATCGTTTGGTTGTGCCACGAAGTGGGGAAACCGATCCTCAACCTTACCAACCAAGATTACTCCGATCATCAGCTCGGTTAACTCCTTACGAAATACGGCTCCGCTTACGAGGTCAACATCAAAGTCTTCAACGACATCCAACACACTATCACCGGCTGGCCCGGCGGCAAGCCCAATGCTGACGATTCGCAGAGACCGGAGCGTGCTCTGCCCGAGAAGAAGCGTGTCCTCATCTTCAGCCCCCATCCCGATGACGATGTGATTTCTATGGGCGGAACCTTCCATCGTCTGGTCGAACAGGGGCACGACGTACACGTAGCTTACGAGACGAGCGGCAATATCGCCGTGGGGGATGAGGAAGTGATCCGTTACCTTGCTTTCCTGCGCAACGTACTCGAGCACGAAGGCGCTGAAGGCAGCGAACTTTACAAGAAAGCGAACGTCCTCAGAGACTATCTCCTTTACGAAAAGGAAGAGGGCGCTCTCGAGACCCCCGAGACACGTTTCCTCAAAGGTACGATACGGAGGGAGGAAGCCCGCACGGCAGATCGTTTCATCGGGGTCAAAAAAGACCACATCCACTTCTTGGATTTGCCGTTTTACGAAACGGGTGCAATCAAAAAAGGTCCTCTGACCGAAAAGGACGTGGAGCGGGTGATCGAACTGCTTCGTGCCGTAAAGCCTCACCAAATCTTTGTGGCAGGCGACTTGGCAGACCCGCACGGGACGCATCGTGTGGCGCTCAACGCGGCGCTTGCGGCTCTTGATGTGCTGAAAGATGAGGAGTGGATGAAGGACTGCCGGATCTGGATGTACCGTGGAGCGTGGGCCGAGTGGGACATAGAGGACATCGAAATGGCTGTGCCGATGAGTCCCGAGCAACTGCGTTTCAAACGCAATTCCATCCTCAAACATCAGTCTCAGATGGAAGCCGCACCTTTCCTCGGAGACGACGAGCGCCTATTCTGGCAACGCTCCGAGGATCGCAACCGTGCCACGGCGGAACTTTACCGCAAGTTGGGTCTGGCTTCTTACGAGGCGATTGAGGCGTTTGTCCGCTACTATCCGATCCCCTGACGTTTGACACCAAAAAGATAGACCAAACGGGACACGTACCAAAGAGAAATCTTTGGTACGTGTCTCCCTTTCTTCTAGGTACGTACTACGAGGTGCGCTATGTCCGTGCGAAATCGGCTTGCGACCCGAGACTTTTGCATGGCACCTCATCTGCTGCGTTGCTTTCGGGATTCGGACTTGCATCTGAGGCACTTTGCAAATGGTCTCAGCTCGGAGGTCGAAGGAGGCACAGGGTGCGCCCAGCACCTCGCTTCAACTCTTCTCGGGGTAGGGCGGAAGGTCCGGTCTCCGGGCTTATTCTATCCCTCTCTCATTCAGCGCCTGCCTGTACCGCTCCGCCTTGAGCGCGTGTTCAGAGAGGGTTTCGGAGAAATCGTGGTAGCCGCTGAAATCGGGCTTGGCAACCATATAGAGGAACTTGTGTTTTTGTGCGCCAAGTACCCCTTCTATTGCCTGCAAAGAGGGAATGCGTATGGGACCGGGTGGAAGCCCCCTATACCTATAAGTGTTGTAGGGACTGTCCACGGAGAGATGTCCCCGGAGTATTCGCTTAAGGCCGAAGTCTTTCAGGGCAAATTTGACCGTAGGGTCGGCTTGCAAGGGTATGCCGAGACGAAGACGGTTGAGATAGAGTCCTGCAATCAACGGGTATTCGTCTGTCATAGCGCTTTCCTCCTCCACGATGGAAGCCAGAATGGATACTTCGTAAGGAGTGAGACCGAGTTCTTTGGCTTTTGACCTGCGTTCTTCGGTCCAAAACGCCCGGTATTCTTCTTCCAGTTTTTTGACCAAATCTTCGGGTACAATGGTCCAGTAGACTTCGTATGTGTTAGGGATGAGACGATAGACCATGGTGGTGTCCGGCACACCGATTTCTTTCAGAAGAAACCGATCGGTCATCGCCTTTGCGACAGAGACGCTGTCGGCCATAATGCGCCTCGAGAGCTGTCCCCACATCTCCTC
>SFHG01000010.1 GCA_004555765.1 Bacteroidales bacterium | reverse complement strand
CTTCAATCAGCTTCTGAATATTCCCAAGAACTCGCTCTCCGGTTATTCGAGTGAGAAGATCAACGCAGGGAACATCCAAAACGAGGGCTTCGAGCTGATGGTGAATGCCATCCCCGTGGAAGTAAAGGATTTCTCTTGGGAGATCACCGGCAATATCTCCAAGAACGTGAATACCGTCCTTGAGCTGGCCGAAGGCGTCACCCAGTATGACCTTGGGCAGTCTTTCGACAACATCAAGATCCTCGCTGCCACCGGACAGCGGTACGGCGTGATCTACGGAACCAAGTTTGCCCGCGTGGAAGACCCGAACAGCAAATACTTCGGGAAGGTCATCGTGGACGAAAACGGTGTGCCCACGGCGGCACCGGGACAGTATTACCTCGGCAACCAGCAACCCGATATGCTTTTCGGTCTTGGTAATACATTCCGCTACAAAAACCTCTCTCTGAGCTTCCAGATCGACGGACGCATCGGCGGCAAGATGTACTCCTACTCCAATTACCTCCTCAAGGCAACCGGACGCAGTGCGCTCACCGCCCCCGACGGCAAGCGCGATAAGATGGTTTACGACGGGGTCATCAAAGACGGCGATTCATTTAAGCCCAATGACATCGAAGTCTCGACCGTAGATTACTGGACGAAACTGTCCGGAAAATCGAGTGGCAACGTAGGTATCACCGAGGATAACCTCTTCGACGCCACGAATGTCCGCCTCCGCAACGTCTCTCTCTCCTATGATTTGCCGAAAGAATGGCTCTCTCACGTGGCTATTCAGGGAATGAGGGTAGGCCTTACCATAAATAACGTATGGATGATTTACAGCAAAATGAACGGTATCGACCCCGAGTCCGTTTACGCTACGGGGAGCAACGCCACCGGCTTTGAGAGCCTTTCCAATCCTACGACGAGGAGCTACTACCTCAATCTCTCCATCAATTTCTAACCTCAAAATGGGAATGACTTTTACACTTAGCGGTATATGAAAAAGAATATATTCTCCGGTTTCTCGTCCCGAATCTCTTTGTCCGTCTCGGGTCTTTTCGCTTTGACGCTGTCATTGTCGGCGGTCTCTTGCTCGGACTTTGAGGATCTCAATAAGGATCCGTTTGCTGCGGGCGCTGACCAGACTCAGATCGAATACTTCATCAATAACTCGATTATCGGTGCGCAGCAAGACCCGGATGTGGCGGAGCGTGCTTTCGTGCTGTACTGGAAGGATGCGGCACACTTCGACCGCATCGGTTCCCTCTCCGAGGGTTACACCAGTGACGAATGGACGACGGCTTACTACAACCAATCTTCCACATGGCAGACGAATATCAACTCCGCCATAGAGCTGTATAACTCCAAAAAGGCTTCCGGGGTCAAACTCTCCGACTATGAGGAAAATCTCTATCAGGTGTCGCGTATCTGGAGAGCCTATTTGATGAGCGAATTCACCGACATCTTCGGTGCTATGCCGATCAAGGCGTTCCAGGGGACGAACCCCGATTTCAATTCGGTCAAGGACGTCTATGACTTCTTGCTCAAAGAACTGACGGAAGCTTCCGGTGCCCTCAAGCCCTCCGCAACGTCTCCCAATAAGGATCTTGACCCGGCTTATGGCTACGACTTCAAGAAATGGAAACGCTTTGCAGGCTCTCTGAGGATGCGTCTGGCTATGCGACTCTTGAACGCCAACCCCGACAAAGCCAAGGACGAATTCCAAAAAGCCGTGGCCACCGGCGAGTACATTATGGACTACGGCGACATCTTCTCCGTACAGGAAATGGACGGATGGAATGCCCTCACGGGTGTGATGACCAGAGCCTGGAACGACCACGTCCTCTCCGCCACGATCAATAACCTCTCTCTCGGTCTCGGCGGTCTTACGAGCGAAGAGCTTCTGAAGCCTTTCGCGAGTGACTTCAAGGCGGCCATCGAACAAAGAAAAGCCGACCAAGCCGCACAAATCGAGGCCAATAGCAAGGTCGAAGAAAAGGACAAGAAACCGGTTTGGCCGGATCTTACGATCAGATACCTGGCTAAGGACGAAATGGGCGTTTATTACCCCCAGCACTTCGCGACGAAGTCCAACGACCCTGCTGCGGGCTATTTCGCCAACGGTCTGCCCTTCTCTATTGATCCCCGTATGTACAAGCTTTTCTCCATCCCCGGAAACACGCCCAATGCCCATTTCTGGGTTCACCCTTGGAATGTGCCCTACACCAATACGCCCGTGCGCGGCTTGATGAGCACTGAAAAAGGGAAAGAAACAGAAACGTATAAGGAGCTGGATGCCGCGTTTACGTGGAATGCTTACGTGGCAGGAAACTGGAAAACAAAGGGAACCATAAATAAAGTGCAGAGTTGGCTCGGCACACAGCCGAGATTGGTCAAGGAGTTCCGCAACAGCTCGATGAAGCGCGTTTTCTTCGGCAACTGGGAGACCTATTTCCTCATCGCTGAGGCTGCCGAGTACGGTTGGACGGTACCGATGACCGGCAAAGAGGCTTACGAAAAGGGTGTCAGAGCCAGCTTCGAGTATTGGGACAAAGCCCTTCCCGACAGCTACTCCGTAGCCGGCTACGTGGATAGGTATCTCGCAGATAAGTCCTTCTCCCGTGTCGGGACTTCCGTCGCGTGGGGTCACACCGCAGAGCCCCCTGCTGCCGTTAAGATGACGAGGGTGAACGGCTACACCGGCAAAGCAGAAACGTTTGACTACAAATACCCGATCAATAATCTCTACAAAAACGGCACCGTCCACAACGACCACCTCACCAAGATCATTACCCAAAAGTATTTGGCTCAATTGCCTTGGCTCCCCCTTGAAGCTTGGAGCGATCAACGCCGTCTGGGGCTTCCTTTCTTTGAGAACCCCGCTGTGGAGGACAAGATAGAAACCCTTCCTGCCCTTACGGATGCCAATTACACCGAAAGCAGATGGGAATTCTTCCCTCAGCGCATCAAGTATCCTTCCTCTCTTGCTAATAACGTCCCTGACGGGTATAAGCAGGCTGTCGGGCTGCTCAATGGTCCGGACGAATTGGCGACACCGCTTTACTGGTCCAAGGCTGCCAAGAAGTAAGGAAACGGCTTCCGCTCCGAGAGTTTTCGGGAAACCATAGTCCGACAGAAAACTCCAAACGGATGCCCGAATTAGGCTCAATCGCGCTCTACTGCTGCGATTGAGCCTTTTATTTCTAAGACGCCATGCCCCAAACGAGGCTCTTCCCTTCGCGCGACCTTTGCACGAGGCACGCCCTGTGCCTCCTTTCTTCCTTCTTTGCTGCCGGTTGCTGATTGCGCACTAATTTTGGTACGGACCGGGGAGATCTTGAGACACGTACCCAAAAAGGAGCGAGACCCGTACCGAGAAACTTTTTTCGGTACGGGTCTCGTTTAGTCGGCGGTCAGCGGTCGGCAGTCGGCATAGCCGGTTGCGAAACTTTTGTTTGCAAGAGAAGCCAAATCGAGCTCCTCTCAGTGTGGCACCATCTCGATGTCCTCTTATCGGAGGATGCGGTTCATGGCCTCCTTCGTGAGTTCGTGCGTATTGAACGCGGAGAGGCGGATGTACCCTTCGCCCTCGCTGCCGAAGCCTACACCCGGGGTGCTGATGACGTTTTTTTCTTCCATCAGATACTGGAAGAAATCCCAGCTCTTCGGGAAGTCTGCGGGAGTCTTTATCCAGACGTAGGGGGCGTTTACTCCGCCGAAGCATTCGTAGCCGGCGCGGGCCATTGCTTCGCGTATGGTGCGGGCGTTTTCGAGATAATACTTGATGAGCGCCATCGCCTCTTCGTGTCCTTCGGGCGTGTAGATGGCGGCTGCGCCTTTTTGGGAGATGTAGGAGGCACCGTTGAATTTTGTCGTCTGCCTGCGTGACCAGAGCGCGTTCAGCTCTACGCCGTTGCTCTTCACGTCGTGGGGAACTACCGTGTAGCCGCACCTCACACCGGTGAAGCCCGCGGTTTTGGAGAAGCTGCGGAACTCGATCGCGCACTCCTTGGCTCCTTCTATCTCGTAGATCGAGTGGGGGACATCGTCCTCCGTAATAAACCGCTCGTAGGCCGAGTCGAAGAAGATGAGCGCCTTTTCCCTGAGGGCGTAGTCGACCCACTCTTTGAGCCGGGCTTTTTTCAGCGTGGTGCCGGTGGGGTTATTGGGGAAGCAGAGGTAGATGATGTCAAGGTGTGCTTTGGGGAGCTCCGGTACGAAGCCGTTGGAGGCGTTCGTGGGGAGGTACGTGATTCCGGACCAGTTGCCCCGACCGTCGGGGTCTCCTGCGTGTCCGCCCATCGCATTGGCATCGACGTAGACGGGGTAGACGGGGTTCGTGATGCCGAGCTTGATGCCGGATCCGAAAAGGTCGCTGAAATTCGCCGTGTCGCTCTTCGCGCCATCGCTGACGAAGATCTCCGAGGGCGCGATGTCCACGCCCCGAGCCTTGTAGTCGGCATCGGAGATGGCTTGGCGGAGGAAGAGATAACCCGCTTCGGGACCGTAGCCCTTCATCGTCCGGACGTTTGCCAGCTCATCGACAGCCTCGTGCATCGCACGGATGCAGGCGGGAGGTAGGGGACGGGTCACATCGCCGATACCCATCTTGATGAGTTTGGCTGTGGGGTTCGCTTCTTGGTAGGTGCCCATACGGTGTGCTATTTCCGAGAAAAGATAGCTGGGGGCGAGTTTCTGGAAGTTGGGGTTTATTTTGTCCATAGGGATTTGCTTGGGGGATAGAGTGGGAAAAAGGCTTTCTGTCACGCTTCGACTTCTCCCGTGAAGGAGATCTCGGCGGGCCCGGTCATAAAGACGGAGTGGTTTTCGTCTCCGTCCCACTCGATCTCGAGGTCTCCGCCGGGCATCCGGACGGTGACGGGGCTCTTCGCAAGATCACACCGAATTGCGGCGACAGCAGAAGCGCACGCGCCGGTGCCGCAGGCCAGCGTGAGACCGGAGCCCCGCTCATAGACGCGCATCTTAATCGTATGGGGTTCCAGAACTTTCACGATCTCGAAATTGACCCGATTGGGGAAGGCCTCGTGGCGCTCTACTTTCGGACCCAAGAGATCAAGCGGGTAGTCCGTGGGGTCGCTGTCGATGAAGGTGACGAAGTGGGGGTTCCCCATACTCACTTTGGTGCCGGTATAGGCGGCTTCGGGGATGCGGACTTCAAACTGCCCGGTCTCGATGACGGGTTTGCCCATATCCACTCTCGCAAGCGCCATCCGCCCGCCCTCGTCTATGGTGAGCTCGAGGGTCTTAATGCCGGAAGCCGTGAGGATGCGGAGGGGATTATGGCGAAGCAGACCGCTCTCGTAGACGAGCTTGGCGACGCAACGGATGGCGTTACCACACATCAACCCTTCGGAGCCGTCGGTATTGAAGATGCGCATCCGGTAGAGGTCTTCGTTTTCCTTATTGTACGTCACGACGCCATCCCCACCGATGCCGAAATGGCGGTCGCTTGCCTTGATGGCGAAAGCGGGTAGGTCGGCTATCGGATAACGATCCAGGTCGACGTAGATGTAGTCGTTGCCGATGCCGTGCATCTTGGTGAAATGTATCTTTTGGGCTTGGGCTGTCATATCCAATCTTTCTCTCTTAGTTCGTTCAAATCTTCTGTCGTTGTTCGTTTTTCGGTACCAATTTACCTCTTTTCCCCGACTTCACTCTCCCTTGCCGATCTCTTGGACAATAAAGTTCTTCTGAAGCAGACAAAAAGTACCGTAGCCATTTGTCGGGGCTACGGTACTCCTATGAGTCCTTTCGGATTGTCCGGATTATTTTGTCAGTGGCAGGAGTGCGTTTTCCCAGTTGTAAAGGTTGCCGTTCTTTGACACCGCCGGACGAACCGGATTCAGCAACCACTCTGTATTTGTGCCGGTATTTTCGGATAACTTAAGGTCGGTTGTCAGGTATTTTGATCCGTAAGTCTGTTGAATGATCCATTTCCCGTCACGTGTAATCGAGAGATTCCAATAACCGCTGTCATCAATATCTCCGTTCAAGAGCTTCGCCGAAACATCACTGAAAGAGGTTCCGCAACAAAGCATTTGCTGATTTGTGCTGTCGTATTCTTTAAGGATAAAATACAGATATGGGTGAAAATGCAGGTTCTTAATTCTTGGCAAAGATAGTTTTTTCCCCTGAGCTATCCAAAAAAACAAACTGTTGGTCTTTATTTCTCGCGGATGGGAAGAGGCTTTATTTGGCGAAGTATCCCCATTAGAGATAGAGTATCAAAGGTCTCGATTTTTGACTTCTGTCTAAGGGCTGCTTTTGGTACGGGTCGGGGCGTTTGTCTATGTCCGTACCGCGCTCCCGGCTTGGTCTGTACGAGAGGAAATTTTCGGCCTGTACCATTTTGGGGTCTCGGACGGATGACGGAGAGAAAGGGAAAGCATCCGCCCCCCGAGGGAGGAACGGATGCTTTGCCGGTAACAGGCTCTATGAGGAGCGCGTTTTTACTTGCGGTAAAAAGCGTCGTCCGGAATCGGGGAGAGACGCTCGTCTTTGTCGAAGCGACCCCAGTAAACCAGCCCGTCGGACCACCCTGTGGGCCAACCGCCGCGGACTTCGGAGACTACCGTCCACTTGATGGAGTGGAGTCCTTTGGCGAGGGCAAGGGTCACGTCCGTGCGGGGACTCTTCTTCGGCAGTTCGTCGTTATTGATGACTTCCTTGTCGTCGATCCAGAGACGGTTGTTGGTGGTCGAGAAGCGGTATACGCCGTCTTCCGGCACGTCGATGTAGCCCTCGTAGATCATCCCGCTGTAAAGGAGATTGCTCATCACGTGGTCACTTGTCGGATTCTTGTACATCGGAGCGCGGTTCGCAATCATAATGGAGCTTTTTCCCTTGGGGTCTTTGACCGCGGGGGCGTACTTGAGCGAGTCAGCGGGCGCAGCAAGGAGCTCGTCGGAGTTCTTGAACTGTCGGTCAAAGCGTCCCACCATCAGACCTTTTTGGAGCTCAGCACTCATCTCTGCCACTGCCGGAGCATAGCCGTCGGCTTTCACGACTTCGATGGTGCGGACAGGCGACATCCGTCCGGAGGCATTCACGGAGCGAATCTTCAATGTGGTGCTTGCCGTAAAGGTGAGCGGATCGGCGTAGACGCCGACGCTGTCAAGAGCCACGTCGGGGTCGGTGCCGTCAGTGGTGTAGATGATTTTGTCCACCGGATAAACTGTGGAGAAAGGCATCTCAATGCTTTCGCCCACAAACGTGACGTGATCGATGGATTGGTTGAGACGAGGCTCAGCGCCTTGCTCGGGCTGCGGGATGAAGTAGTTCCATCCGATCTGGTCGAGCCGTGCCTGCCAGTTGTCGAGCCTCTTGAGGAAGGACGTGAAGTCCTTGACTTCAAGCGGAGACCAAGCTATTTCCGCAAGAGCCGCGACACGGGGCTGCGCCATATATTCGTACTGCTCGGGCGTGTAGAAGTACTCGGCCCAGAGGTTGGCCTGCACCCCGAGGACGTGGTGGCGGTTTTCGGGCGCAATCTCTTCGGGCATCGGGTCGTAAGCGTAGACTTTGTCAATCGTGGAGTAGCCGCCGATCGCAAGGGGCTCTACGTTCGGGTCACCCTGGTAGTGGTCGAGGTACAGACCGTGAGAAGCAGGTGTGAGGACCACGTCGTGTCCCATATTCGCACTCTTGATGCCGCCGGCTTCACCCGTCCAGCTCATCACGGCAGCAGAGGGGGCGAGACCGCCTTCCAGAATCTCTTCCCAGCCGATCATCTTCTTGCCTTTTGCCACGATATAAGGTTCGATTTGCTTGATGAACCAGCTCTGCAGTTCGTGTACGTCCTTGATGCCCTTTTCCTTCATAAAAGCGTGAACCTTCGGATCTGCGTCCCAGTTACGCTTGTCGGCTTCATCGCCGCCGATGTGGAAGTAGTCCGTGTGAAAGAGGGGAACCACTTCGTCGATGACGTCTTTGAGGAAGGTGAAGACCCGGGGATTCGTAGCGGAGTAGATTTCGGTGCTGATGCCCCAGATGTTGCGCACTTCGTAAGGGAAGTCGGGACCGTTGCATCCGAGGTCGGGGTAGGCGGTGACTGCGGCGGCGGAGTGACCGGGAAGCTCGATCTCGGGGATCACTTCCACGAAGCGCTCGTCAGCGTAGGCGACGATTTCTTTGATCTCCTCTTGAGTGTAGAAGAAAGGCCCGTAGGTCGTTCCTTCGCCTTCGGTGCGGGTGGCACCTTCGGCTGTGAGACGCGGATACTTCTTGATCTCTATTCTCCAGCCCTGGTCGTCTACGAGGTGGAAGTGGAGTTTATTGATCTTGAGCATGGAGAGGAGGTCTATCGTTTTCAAAATCTCCTCTTTGGGGAGGAAATGGCGGCTTACGTCCACGTGCTGTCCACGCCAAGCGAAACGGGGGTAGTCAACGATGGAGACGAGCGGCATCGTCCAAGCCATTCCTTTGATGGCCTTGGGGCTCTCGATCTCGGCGGGCAGAAGCTGCATCAGGGTGCGCATTCCCCAGAACGCGCCCCGCGGAGTGGAGGCTTGGATCTTTACGCCGCCGTCCGTGGTGACCTCAAGGGTGTAACCCTCCTCCTGCGGCACTACGTCCGTACCGACGAGAGAGAGCGCGATCTCGCTCCTCGGGTCGGAGGAAGCGTCTTTGACCTTAATGTCGTAACCCGTGGCTGTGCCGATCTTCCCGGCAAAAAACTCTGCCACCGGCGTAAGACCCTCGCCGGATACCACGAAGGAGGTGTTTTTGGAGAGGGTGTACAGCCCGTCTGCAGTCTGAGTTACTTCGACCGGTTGGGGTATCACGTGGATGCCGTCGTTATAGGCCTTCGGTTCGATCTTTGCCTCGGCGCTGCAGGAGACGAACATCGTCCCGAGCGCTAACGAAAGCAATAGGACGGAGGTCTTGAATCGCTTCATAAAAATAATTTTTGCTCTGTAATATGGAAAATCGAAGATTAAGTTTTCTTTTGTCCGGTCTCCAAAGATACAAAATACTTTGGAGTTAACCTCGGGTGGTACGCTTCTCAAGTTTTTTCCGAAAAGAGACACGTACCGGCGCGTTTGCGAGATACGTACCGAAAAGCTCGCGAGACACGTACCGAAAAGCTCGCGAGACACGTACCGAAAAGCTCGCGAGACACGTACCAAAACAAAGCCCCGAATCCCGCTGGGGATCCGAGGCTTATGGGATCGGTACAATCGCTTATCTCAGGCGGAAAGTTACCGGGAGATTGAAGCGGGAGCGCACCGGCTTACCGGTCTGCATACCCGGCTTCCACTTCGGCATATCGCCTACGACGCGGACAGCCTCTTTGTCAAGAGAGGGGTCTACACCGCGAAGCACCTTGATGTTGGAGACGGAACCGTCACGCTCTACGACGAAGGAGACCATTACACGTCCCTGGATGTTGTTTTCGGCTGCGATGGGGGGATACTTGATGTGGTCGCTGAGCCACTTAAGCATCGCCGCCTGTCCGCCAGGGAATTCGGCAGGTTCTTCGAGGAACTCGAAGACGGTGTCATCTTCCACTTTCTCTTCCGCACGACCTCTCTGGGTGGGGGCAGGCGGGGTAAAGGTCTGCTGCATCTTGTCGAACGCGTCGTCCACGGAGGCGAGCTCTACTTCAGCCACCTTTACGTCATCTTCCACGATCTGGAGGACTTCCACGTTCACCGGTGCTTCTTCAGGGGGAGGGGGAGGAGGCGTATCTTCTTCGGGCGGTGTGATTTGGATGTCCTCGATTTCCTCGACGACGGCATTGTCCTGGATATCTTGGACTTTAATCTCGCGGTTACCCCACTCGAAAGCCACAAAGATCAAGGACAGAGCTACTACCACACCCACGAGGAAATAGAGCGCCTTGTTATTCTCCAAGTTCGCCCTATCGGTCTTTTTGACCTCTCTGCTAGGATCGGTTTGGTACATAATACTCTGATATTGTTAGTTGTTACTTCGTTTTTCTCTCGTCCGGATGCCCCCATTCCTAATCGGATGGGACGCAACTGCACCACAAATATACTAATTTTGCAGAAACCTCCAAGATTTTCCCTGCTTTATTTAACGGCGTCCCGAGTAGATGCTCACATAGTAGAGCAGCGTGACCAGGGAGCCGAGCGCTGCCGCGACATAAGTGTAAGCGGCGGTTCGTAGTGCCGAGGCTGCCATAGGTTGTTGGGCGGAGCTTGTGATCCCGCTTCTCTCGAGCCAAGCGAGTGCGCGTCCGGATGCATCGATCTCGACGGGCAGCGTGATGAAGCTAAAGAGCGTCGTCAGCGCGAAGAGAATGATGCCGAAGAGCAACAACGAGGGAAAGATGTTGATGAGGAGGATGCCGCCGAGGAGCACCCATTGGACGGTCAATCCGGCGAAGTTGACCACAGGCACGAGGGCGCTCCGCAGCCTCAGTGGGGCGTAGCCCATCGCGTGCTGTATGGCGTGCCCCGTCTCGTGTGCCGCAACGGCGGCCGCGGCGACGGAGTTGGTGGCGTAGACCTCTTCGGAAAGATTGATGGTCTTGTTGGCCGGGTTATAGTGGTCGGTGAGCGACCCGGGCGTGTTTGTGATCCGGACATCGTAGATACCGCTGTCGCGGAGCATCTTCTCTGCCACTTCACGCCCGGTCAGACCGCTTGCGAGTCGCTGATCGGAGTATTCTTTGAATTTCGACTTGAGGCGTATCTGGACTAATGCACCGATACCCATCACGACGAAAATCAGGATGTAAAAGAGCAGTTGGTTCATATCTCGTTAAAATCTTGGTACGTGCAAAAAGTTTTCCCCGGTACGTGTCTCGCTCCGACCTCGGTACGTCCGAAAAAATCTCCCCGGTCTGTATCTCTTTTTCCGATGCCAGAGAGAGCCGGGCAGACCCTGTCAGAGGGCGAACCCTTTTCGCAGGATGGTCTGCGTGCGATCCGGTCCTATGGAGAGGATGGTGACGGGGATGCGGAGGTAGTCTTCGATGAACTTGATGTACCGGAGGAATGCCGCCGGCAGTTCGCTCTCCTCGTGCTTGCGGGTAAGGTCCTCTTTCCACCCCTCGAAAGTTTCGTACACGGGCTCGATGGATGCGTCGACATCGAAGGGGAAGCGATCCGTTTCTTTGCCCGAGATGCGGTATCTGACGCAGGCTTTGATCTCGTCAAACGTATCGAGTACGTCGCTCTTCATCATTATGAGGTCGGTGACGCCGCTGAGCATCGTGGTGTACTTGAGTGCCACAAGGTCGAGCCAGCCGCAACGCCGGGGACGTCCCGTGACGGCTCCGAATTCGTGTCCCCTCTCTGCCATCGCCTTGCCCTCCGCGCCAAAGAGCTCCGTGGGGAAAGGTCCCGCACCGACGCGCGTGCAGTACGCCTTGAAGATGCCGAAGACCCTGCCTATCCGGCTCGGTGCCAAACCGAGTCCCGTGCAGCAGCCTGCGGCTACCGTATTGGAGGAAGTAACGAAGGGGTAGCTGCCGAAGTCTACGTCCAGAAGGGAACCCTGTGCCCCTTCGGCCAGCACGCGCCTGCCCTCAGAGAGGTATTCGTTGACGAAAAACTCGCCGTCCACGATCTTGAACCCTTTGAGGTACTCCACTGCGTCAAAGAATGTGCGCTCCATCTCCGCAAAATCCGCGTCTCCCGCGGGGTCTTTTGCGCCGATGGACTTGAGGATGCCGAAGTGGCGGTTTCGGAGTGCCTCGTAGCGGGAGCGGAACCCGGAGTGGAGGAGATCCCCCACGCGAAGTCCGTTGCGACTGATCTTGTCAGTGTACGTGGGTCCGATGCCTTTATTGGTGGTACCTATCTTCGCGTCGCCCTTGGCCGCTTCGAGTGCGCCGTCGAGCAGACGGTGGGTGGGCAGTATGAGGTGTGCTTTCTTCGAGACGATGAGGCGCTCCCGGAGGGGGATGCCCGCTTTGATGAGCTCCTCAGCTTCGATGCGGAAGAGGACGGGGTCAAGCACCACGCCGTTGCCGATGATGTTCTTTTTGCCGCTGCCCTGGAAGACGCCCGAGGGAATGGAGCGGAGGACGTGTTTCTCGCCGTCAAACTCAAGAGTGTGACCTGCATTGGGTCCGCCCTGGAAACGAGCCACGAGGTCATAGTGCGGGGTGAGGACGTCTACTACTTTGCCTTTGCCTTCGTCGCCCCATTGGAGTCCGAGAAGGATATCTGCTTTGGTGCTCATGCTGCTTGTGTCTTTATTCTAAAATGAGGGCGGCTCTCTCCTTCTGTAGAGAGCCTCACTTCCACAAAGGTACAAAATAGTTCGTAAGTCGGAATTAGGAATTCAGTGTTCTGCGCCGGGGTTGATGTATGAGAAACATTTCGAGATTAGTGTCGGATGTAAAGCCCCGGAGGGGCGGGCGGCTCCAACGGAGCCGAATCTTGGTAGACCGGCACGAAGACCGCGTCAGCGGTCGATGTGCCGGGGACGGGGCGTTCTTTCTTGATTTCTGTGGCTCCGTAGGAGCCAAATAGCCATTCAGCTCCGTAGGAGCTGTAAAAGGGATTAGGATATCGCTGATGTCCCGTGGCTGCGAGTCCTCCGGACTCTTTGCCACGGTCTACCAAGATTAGGGCACTCTGTGCCATTCCGCCCCTCCGGGGCTTTTTCTCCGATGATTCTTTGTTGGCAAAGTTTCTAATGCCTCAGCCCCTCGGGCGACCGGCGCCTACTCGGCTTTCTTGAAGTAGTAGACCGCCGGGTACCCGATCATGGGCGGGATGAAGGAGCCGTCGTTCATGTAGTTGTAGGTGTCAAGGAAGTATTCTATGGGCTCCATATCGTAGACGTAAACGGTGAGTTCGTTTCCGTCGACATTGAAGGCTACTTCAGCCGGACGTATCTTGGTGGCATTGGGAGAGATAAGGATATTGATGCCGTCTATTTTATAGGCTGTCCACTCCTTGGCATCAAAGTTGTAATTGATGAATTCTCGGCTGAAAGTGCCTTTGGTACTCTTGGGGAAATAGGCGGATAGTGAGCTTCCTAAATCGAAAGTGAAATCGAGCTTGTCCGTATCTCCGGAAATAGAGATCTGATCCCCTTTTTTTCCGTCTATAGGCGGGTATTTGCCGGACTCCATAAAAGAGAAATTGTCTGCTATCACCGAGCCGGAGTAAAGCCAATGCCCGGTAAAGTCGTAAGGAGGCTCAAAGGTGACGCCGGTCGTCGGATTCTGTCCGAAGACGGTGTTTGGGGCTTTGGAGAGGGACAGGCGCAGGACGGTGTGTCCGACTTCCTGCTTGAGCTGACGGATGCGGATAGTGCCTTCTCTCTGACCTTTCTTGATCGTAAGGATTTTGCCGTCCGGGAAGTCGAAGTGTTCTCCCTCTTTGGCTGAACTGTTTTGCCTATCGATATTGATTTCGATCGACATATCTTGGAGCGCTTTTTGGGTGCGTCCGGAGGTGTTTTTGAGATTCACGGAGAGTAGCCCTTCTTTGTGAAGCGTGTACTCAAGGCTTTTGAACGATATGAGCAGGGGCGAAGCGAACTCCACGTCTATGAAATTAACCGCACCGAGACGGTAGCCTTCGGGAGCCGCGGAGAGCCGGAGCGTGAGGTTCTCGCTCTCCTTGCGATCCGATTTGCTGGTGATGTAAATGGTGTCGGAGAGCTGCTTGGGGCTGAATGAGAGCTTCTCGGGGCGTATATCGTACTCCGTACTCTCAAGCTTCGTCTCTACCGTGTAACCGAGTGAGAGGTCTCCACTCGGAGCCTGCTGCATCACGACCGGGATTTTGACTTCCTGACCTTTGACCACCGTTTGCTCCAAGATGCCGAAGTAGACTTGGGGTCTGGGGTCCGTCCCATTACGTTCGATGGACTGGCAACCGCTTATCCACAGCGCAATAGGAATGAGAGAGAGCAGCAGAGAGCCGAGGCTCGCAGTTTTTTCGTACGCTGTCATGGCATTTTATCGCTTATTTAATGGCTTCCAGGTATTCGTTTTTGAGGTCTTCGACTGCGGCGGCTTCGTCACCGGTGAGGAGCGTGGCATCGGGAAGATCGATTCTGCGGTTGTTCATGGATTTCAGTTCCGGTGGGGTCTCGCTTAGTTTTTCGCAGGAAACAAAGAGGATGCCGAAGGCTGAGAGCAACAGGGCTCCGGATATGAGGGATTTATGGTGTTTATTCTTCATGGTTGGAGGTCTTTTTATAGGGGGAGGATAAGGAGCGCTCAATCCTTATTGTCGGTGGTGTACTTGTCGTACTCGGGATTTTGGATGAGAGACTCTTGCAGATAGAGGTCATCGAGGGGGATCGGAAGGGTGTACATATAGGCTTTCATATCATAACGATAGCCGTCCAATGCTTTCCAGAACTCCGGCCTGCCGTTGCGTTTGAGCTCGAAAAAGCGATCGCCCTCGTTGAGCAATTCTTTGCGACGCTCGGAGAGAATCAGAGCAAGGAGCGGGGTGATGGCTTTGCCGGAAGCATCCTCAGTGATCAGTTCCCTCTCCGGTGCTTCGGGAAGGGCATTCATCGAGATAGGAGTATACCCGTCTATCCGGTGTCGGCGAAGGTCATTGATTAGCGACAGCGCCTTGTCGTGATGGCCCAAGTGGTACTCGGCTTCAGCCTGAATGAGCAATAGCTCGGCAGAGCGAAGCCCGGAGTAGGGAGGCTTGAGGGCATGTAGTTTTTTGTCTACCCAAGACGTGTATCGGATGTCGTGCGCTTTGTCGTAGTCCGAGAAAGCAGTCGTGAACCGAAGCGAGAGGGGAAAGTATTTTTGGATATTGTCGATCTGAGCCTGAATGGTGACATTAAGAGTTCCTTGGGCAATCTTAATAAGGGTATTGCCGCTCTTGGAGGCGGTGGTCATCATTTTTACAAAAGCCTCACGGGGGAGGAGCGGATATTTGGCAAGGAGTTGACCGGCTGTCTCAGCCGCTTTTGCCCACTCTTCGGTCCAGAAATAGAGCCGTGCCAGGTAGCCGCGAAGCACGTCCGAGGTGAAGAGATAAGCGGGATCCTGAGGGTCGTAGCTGAGGGCTTTGAGGAGATCGGACTCTATGGCGGACTTTAGCTCTGAGACGGTACCACGGGGTACCTGCGCTTCCATATCGAAGACACGTACCATAGGCACGCCCATTTGGAGAGGATCGCCGGAGATAGGCTCGCAATACAGGCGCATCAACTGGTAGTAAGCGATGCCTCGGAGGGCATAAGATGCGGAGAGCGTCTTTTGGGCGTTTTCGTCTGCGCTCTCTCCGATGCCGTCGATGACGATATTGGCATCCTTAATGATCGCATACAGTTTTCCGTATTCATTTAAACTATTCGACGATAGCTCTATTTTCGTGCCAATGAAGAACGGCGCGGCTGAGGCTTGGTCTCCGCGGAGAGCCGGCTCGTAATCGTCGCCGTACAAATCCCAGGAGAGAGCTGTGTAGCCGTCCGGTATCAGAACCATGTTTTCCTTGCCTTGATCGATATCTTTCAGGTGGGGCTGGATCAGCGCGTCAAACTCTTCCGGAGTCTTCGGAATGATCACGCCATAGGGTTTGATGCCCAAGTACCGCGAGCAGGAAAGAAAGGCAGACGCGAGAAATAGAAGGATGAGGATATGCTTTTTCATATATACGGGTGTCGCAAAAGAACTTAGAAGGTGAAGGACAGACCCATAGTATAGGTCCTCGGTATCGGGTAAACGGCTCCCGGCGTCTCGGGGTCTATACCGGAGTACGAAGAGAGTATGAAGATATTGCTCGCTGATAGGGTGAGCGATATGCTCTCGGCACCGATAGCTTTTACCCACCTTTGGTTGAAGAGATAAGAGAGGTAGATATTACCGAGCTTGAAGTAACTTAGGGGTTCAAGGCGAGAGGCCTTAGTAATCATCGAAGAAATAGTCATATACCGATCCAAGAAAAGGGGATCGGCGTAGCGGTCGATGATGCGTGGATTGCCGGTGGTGATCGGGTTCTCTGGCGTCCAGAACTCAGCCGAGGACTTCTGCGTATTGAGGTGGTAGGTGTAGAGGTCGTTCACGTAGTGCGGAATCGGTTCCTTCTGTCCTGCGACGCCGTCGAGGTCGCTGTAGGAAATGGGCGGAACCACTTCGTTGACGATAAGTCCCCCGTACGAGAATGAGCCCCCGGCACCGGCAGTGAGGTTTTTGTACGACAGTGAGACAGAGTAGCCGCCATTGATGGGCGCGGTCTGAGGACCCGCGAAGAAGAGGTAATTATTCCCGTTTTGTCGCTGTGACTTTGTCTCCAGGACGGCATCGGGGCGAGGTGTGTAGGTGTAGAGCCCGAGAATGGGGTCTATGCCCTCTACTTTGCCAGTGAAGATGGAGCCGAGAGGGTACCCGATGACGTAATCGCTTTGATAGTTGGGGTTACGGGTCTCGTACTTGATGAGTTTATTGAGGTTGTACGCCAAGTTTGCGGAGACGAAGAGGCGCCAATCGTCAGTCCGTATAGGGGTAGCACTCAGAGTTACTTCGCATCCCCTGTTCAGAAGTGTGGAAGTATTGTAGCTCTGATTGCTGTAGCCGGTAGAAGAGACCACGGCGACGGAAGAAATGGCATCGGAGGTCAGGCGATCGTAATACTCGAAGCCAAGATTGATGCGGTCGTCCCAGAAGTCCAAGTCAATCCCGGCTTTGAAGTCGCGCGTCTTCTCCCAACGCAGAAGCGGATTAGGAGGCGTATTGATTCTACCGGTACGGTAACTTTTGTCTCCGGAGTACCGCAGCGTGCCATCGAAGCGCATCACGAGATTTGGGTGGACGCTGCGGTTGACGTTGCCCGTAAGCCCTGTGGCCAGACGTACCGAGGCATGGCTGAGGACCGGACGGAGCTTCTCGAAGAAATTTTCCCTATCCGCGTTCCAAGCTAAGCCGATAGATCCGGTGGGATTAAACTGTTCCTTGCTCCCGAAGTTATTAGACCCGTCGGTGCGCGCCGTCAGACTAACCACGTAACGCCCGAGATAGGAGTAGTCTATGGAGCCGTAGAAAGACGCGAAAGTAGTCTCCGAGATATTTTGTCCGGAGAGGGCGTCGATCACGGAAGCCAAGTTCTTAATGTCTGAGACGTCGTAGCTGTCCTCTTGGGGAAGCGTGGGAGTGACGGAGTTACCGGAGACAGGGTCATAGCCGTATCTTTTGGCATAAAGGCTCTTACCGTACTGGGAGCGGATTTCGGATCCGAAGAGTGCGCTCACATAGTGGTTGCTATTGAAGTCGTTGAAGTAATTGATCTGAGCTCGGAGCAGGTAATTGGTATTGAATGACGAGGCCTGGGATATAGAGCCGTACAGGCGTTTGGTATTCTTGAAGTTCTCGAAAGGCCTATCGCGAAACGCTGCATCGGTATTGGCTCCATTGATGTTATCTGAGGAGTTTGATACGTATCCTACGGAAGCCAAGCCCTCTACATTGAGATGATCCGTGATCGTGTAGCGGACATTCCCCCTAACGGTGCCGGTGAAGTTTTTTGCCTCACTGCTTGTCTCATTGAGTTCCCTGAAGATATTGAACCCGACGGGAGAAAGGAAAGGATCCGTCTCGCCCGCATTTGTCTTCAGGGTATGAAAGGTGCGGTCGTCTCTATAGGAACCGTCTTCGTTGTAGGGACTTTCGTAGGGGTTTGCGAAGTAGGCGTAGGTAAAAGGATCCGTGGAGCCGGAGTATCCCTTTGATGTCTGGTAGGAGAGGTCGGAGGACAGGGATAGGCTCAGCTTTGAGTTGGGGGTGAAGTCCAATTTCAGGCTGAAAGAAGTCTGGTCGGCGGAGGTACCTTTGACGAGCCCGTTGTTCTTATTGTAACCGAGAGAAGTATAGTACTTCGTGGAGGCAGATCCCCCGCTGAGGGAGAGGTGATGTGAGGTGGAAGCCGACACCCGGAATAGTTCCCCGAACCAATCCGTGGTTCGGCTCCCGAGGCGAGTAATCTCGGCGCGTTTCTGTTCGTCCGTCCATCCTGCGAATTCTCCCACGCCGGCATTGATCGCTCCCACGATGCCTATGACGGGGTAATTTTTGCCGTCCGCTTTCCTTTGGGCGGAGAATTCATCCCATAGGCGTTGCTCGAAAGAGAGTTTTTCCTGAGCATTCATCAAATTTGCATCCCGGGGCGGTGCTGAAGTGAGGGTGACATTGGCTGAGTAATTGATGCGCATTTTACCTTCTTTGCCTCGTTTAGTCGTGACGACGATAACTCCGCCTGAGGCCTGTGAGCCGTAGATGGCCGCAGCCGAGGCATCTTTGAGGATCGTGACGGACTCGATGTCGGCAGGAGGAATGGAGGCGATTCCATTCGTAAAGATAGAACTGAAATCCCCCGCTTTAATCTGCTGGTTCGTCGCAGACCCCGGAAGCGGAATATCACGCTGAAGGGGTATGCCGTCCACTACCCACAGGGGCTCCGTGGATCCGGTGAGTGAATTGGTCCCGCGAATCTTTATTTTCCCGGTTTCTCCGGGGCGTCCCGAGACTGCTTTCACGTCCACTCCGGCGACCGAACCTTGGAGCATGAGGTCCACGGAGATATTCGGTGTCTTCCTGAGTTCGTCGGCGCTCACCACGGCGACGGAGCCCGTCGTGCGTCTTTTGGTGACCGTGCGGTATCCGGTGGCCACGACTTCATCGAGGAGGGCGGTATCGTCGGAGAGGGCTATGGTGCGCTTGGTGTCCGAAGTAATGACTATACTCTGAGACTTCATCCCCGTAAACGATACGACGAGGACGGCTCCATGCGGGACTTTGTCGATTTTGGCGATACCGTCTACATCTGCGGTCACGCCTTTGTTCGTTCCTTTGATGAGTACATTGGCTCCGGGCAGGGGGAAACCCTTTTCGTCGTGAATAATCAGCGTAACGCTGTACCGGTTATCGGCCTGTGTTTGCACGGAGGCGGTGACCGAAGCTTGTGCGATGGGAGCACAGGGCAAGGTCAGAGCCAAGGCGGCGGCAAATAGTAATTGCGGCTTCATACTGGGACTGCTATTGGTGTTTGATGATATTGATATGAGGCTCGGTGTTTCCTACGAGATTTTTGAGGAAAAAGTACTTTATCTTATTGAAATAGTAGGGACTGTCGAGTTCGTGATCTTTGCCGGGAAAGATCATCATCTCGAAGTCTTTCCCCGCCTTGATGAGGGCATCCGCCATCCGCAGGGTATTGGAAGGGGGGACGTTGCGGTCGTTGTCCCCGACCATAAGAAGCAATGGTGCCGACAGTTTCTCTGCGAGTTCCATGGCTGTGGGTATTTTACCGTCCAAGGGGTATTTGTGAAAACGTTCGCCCCACCACTGTATGTAGATGTTATTGTCGTAGTTCCCGCTGGCAGCCACTCCGGCTTTGTAGAAATCCGGATAGGTGAGCAAGGAGACGACGGTGGCAAATCCCCCTCCGGAGTGACCGTAGATACCCACTCTCCCAAGGTCAAGGTAGGGATATTCTTTAGCCAAACTTTCCACGGAGTGTCGGAGGTCGGCTGTGGGGTAGTCCCTCAGATTGCCGTGCCCGAAAGTATAGAAGTCTTTGCCTCTCACGGGAGAAGACCCTCTGGGCGGAACCTGTAGCACGATGAATCCACACTCAGCAAGCGTCTGATTGGCACTCTCGTCCGGGGTGAAGCTCACCGGTAAAAGGTCTGTCTGAGGTCCGGGATAGACGTATACGATGACGGGATATTTTTTCGCGGGGTCGAAGTCCGAAGGTCGATACATCACTCCGTAGAGCCTGGTGCTGTCGTCTGCCGCGAGGCAGGAGACGGAGAGAGGTTTGACCCACCCTGCGCGCACCGCCTCTTCCTCCTCTATTCGTTCCAAAAGTATAGGCTTGGACTTGAGGTTATGAAGGTCGCGCACGGAGAAAATAGGCGGTGCATCTATCCTTGAGGAGCGTACGAACGCCCATCTGCCGTCTTCCGAGAGTTCCAGTTCGTTGTCATAGTCGGGAGGAGTGATGCGTTCCTCCTTTTTGTCTTCGGAGAGGGACAAGATAAAGTAGCTCTTCAGTAGCGGATGGGTAGCATCCTTCCCTCCGTAGCCTTCTATTATAAGCTCTTGCCTCTCGGGTACCGTTTTGACTATTCTTCCGGCTACGACGGTGGCATCGCTGATGAGACAGCGGAGCAGCCTTCCGTTATTGTCGTAGAGGAAATATTTTCCGTACCCGTCCCTTTCGCTCCACCAAAGGATGCTATCCCCTTTTTCGCCCAGTACACGAAAGTTGAAAAGAGACAAGTTGTGTACCGGACGGGCATCTTCCTCAATGAGCGTGCGGACGATGCCCGTTTTAAGATCCAGACGGCAGAGCTGAAGGGTGTCTCCCGCACGATTGGTGCGTGAAAAATAGAGCTTATCCGAAGATCTGTGAGGAGATAGCGTAATTTCTTGGTCTCCGAAAGCGTTGATTTTGGGCAACCATTCCTTATCGCGGTCTGCGTCGTAGACAAAAAGGCACTGCTTCGGGTAATTGTCTTCTCCCGGTAATGGCATTTTCATCGTCCGGAGCTCGGGGCGTGGCTCTGATAGGGAATTGATTTGCCACATATCTCCAATATCGGGGTCTTTCGTCTCCGTATAGTGTACAAATGCGTGTCCTGCCCAGAAGCCCGATGCCTCCCGCCTAACTTTTGGGGGCTCTTCGTCCGAATAGACGGAGGAAAGATGCGCCGTCCTAAGCCTGCGCTCCGTCCCGTGCCGATTGTCCCTCAGCACAAGCGTGAGCCCTTCTCTGTACATCGTGAATAATGAATCCGAAGAGGTGGCACCTCCGAAAGACAGCCGATTGGAGGATGGATGCGTTTTTGAGGCTTTCTTAGTCGCAAAGGACAGTTTCCCGGTCTTGCGATCGAAGATGTAATCTTTACCTTTTTGGCGGAAGCGCATCATCCGTCTCTCGTTGTCCTCAAAAGAGACATTATACAGGGTGAAGTCTTTTGCTTGAATCGTATCGCCGCTAAGACCTGCAATCTGCTCCAAAAGGCTCTTCACAGAGGGGATAAGGGGTTCGGTCTCACCCGAGGACAGGTTTACCAATACTTGGGTGACTGAGTCTCCTTTGGCGCAGTTGTAGAACATAGACTTGCCGTCTTCCAAAAATTTGGGGAAGAGATAGGTATTCTTGAGCCTTGCGGAGACCGAGTCTGCGGAATGACGCTCGACTTTACCCCAATCCACGGTGCTGTACTCTTGGCTCCGAATAGGAAATGAGCAGAGTACAGAGAGCGCAAAACAAGAGAGAACTATTTTAGAACGTGTCATTTTTGTAAGTGGCTTAGTGATTACCGGTCAAAAGTTACGAATATTTTGCGAAAAATCATTATTTAGGCACGGTGGTTTTTGTTTTTCTTTTCAGGGTCCGGGCTAATCACGGGTTCGGGGACAGACGAGCGAGGCAGGTCTGACGTATTAGAAATATTTCGAGATTAGTGTGGTATGTAAGGCTTCGGGGCAGGTCTAACGCATTAGAAACTTTGCCAACAAAGAATCATCGGAGAAAAAGCCCCGGAGGGGCGGGCGGCTCCAACGGAGCCGAATCTTGGTAGACCGGCACGAAGACCGCGTCAGCGGTCTTCGTGCCGGGAACGGGGCGTTCTTTCTTGATTTCTGTGGCTCCGTAGGAGCCAAATAGCCATTCAGCTCCTACGGAGCTGTAAAAGGGATTAGGATATCACTGATGTCCCGTGGCTGCGAGTCCTCCGGACTCTTTGCCACGGTCTACCAAGATTAGGGCACTCTGTGCCATTCCGCCCCTACGGGGCTTTGCATACCACACTAATCTCGAAATATTTCTAATGCGTCAGCCCTGGATATGTCGAAAGTGTTTTGCAGCGCAAAACACGGGACACGACCTCGGAGATGTGTATAAAGGTCGAAATGCAAGGCGCTGAGGCTGAGGGTGACGGGAGTGTACTAGGGTACTCTTGGCCGTGTCCCGAATGCCGAAAGCAACGCAGCAGTTCGGACTTTTGACACACCTCCAATATTCCAACCCTTTTAGAGGTTGTATCCCGTGGCCAGGCTACACCAGGTCTCTCGTGACGGCATCCGAGAGATCCGTGCCCCGATCGGTGAGGACAAGCCGGGTGCCGCGAAAGGTGAGGAGCGGGTCGTTGCCTTTCGTCATCGCATTCGCTTTTGCCTTTAGCCGGAGGAACTCCCCTTCGGTGCAGAGGGGTCTTATCTCTTCGAGGTCGATGCCGCGGGAGGTGCGCAGGCGGGTGAGAAGGTACTCTTCAAACTGCATCTCCCGCGTCAGGGTCTCGCTCTCGCGCGGGGCGTGTCCGAGGTACCCGGCGAGGTCGGGGGGATTCCACGAGCGGACGGGATGCACGTAGCTGTGTGCGGCGGGTCCGAATCCGAGGTAGGGTGTGCCGTCCCAGTAGGCGGAGTTGTGCCGGGAGCGGTAGTCGACCCGTGGGTCGAGGCGCTTGTAGTTGCTGATCTCGTAGCGTTCGTAGCCGTGTGCGTTGAGGAAAGAGCGTACCAAGTGTGCCATCTCAAGCGAGAGGTCTTCGCTCGCGGGGTGTACTTTTTTCTCCACGAGACCGCGGTAGAGGGGTGTCCCCTCTTCGTACGTCAGGGAGTAGGCGCTGACGTGTTCGGGTGAGAGGCGGATGAGGGCTTCGAGGTCACGGAGGAGATCGTCCGTCGTGGTACCGGGTATGCCGTAGATGAGGTCGAGGGTGAGGTTCGTGATGCCCGCGCCCCGGAAAAGGGTGACCATTTCCTCCGTCTGGAGGGGCGTGTGCCGTCGGGAGAGGAAGCGGAGCGCGGATGGACTGAAAGACTGCGCCCCTATGCTGATGCGGTTGATGCCGAGCCCCACTAAGTCTGCCGCCCGGACTTGGGTCACGTCGCCGGGGTTGCACTCCAGAGTGATCTCCGGGGTATCGTCGGCGAAAGGAAATGTCTCCCGCAAAGTCCCGAGGATGGCTTCGAGGTCGCTTGTCTCAAGGAGCGAAGGGGTGCCGCCGCCGAAGTAGACCGTTTCCACCTTTTCGCCCGACGGCAGTTCGTCTGCCCGCTCCCTGATCTCTTCCAGCAGCCTACGGACGTATGCCCTCAGTCCGGAACAGTCGGTGACGGAGTAGAAGTCGCAGTAAATGCACTTAGTCTTACAGAAAGGGACGTGGACGTAGATGCCTGCCATACGGTCACTTCGTCTCGATCAGGCGGAGAAATTCGCCCACAAGGTAGAAGCTGCCGCCTACGAAGATCGTGAAGTCTCCCGCCCCTTTGTCCATATCGAGGGCATAGATGTAAGCCGAGGAGATGTCTTCGATGTCGGTGCACTTCTTGAACCCCAAGTCTTCGGCGAGTCGACGGAGTTCGGTCGCGTTTTTGGCACGGGCTGTGTGGGCGTTTGTGAAGATGATGGGCAGGTCGCGTGGTAGCAGGTCGAGGACTTTGCGGATGTCCTTGTCCTCCGAGAAACCCAGTATGCAGACCACGGGGCGCTCCTTGACAAGGTCGTTGAGGTAGCCTGCGAGGTAGACCCAGGAACCGGGGTTGTGTCCCGAATCGGTGATGACTCTCGGGTCTTTTTCCCGAATCACCTCCAGGCGTGCCCTCAGACCCTGCTCACGGACGCGGACGAATCCTTCGCGCACGGCTTCCTGTGGAATCTCAAGGCCTGCTTCCCTAAGCAAAAGGATGGTCTCAAGGGTCGTGACCGCATTCTCAATCTGGTAGATGCCGATAAGCGGGAGGGTCAGATTGCCGAAGTGGATGGTAGAGAGGCGGTAGACGTTGTCCGACATAAAGTACATCGTGACCTCCTGCTTGCGGTCGGCGAGTACGAGGGGGGAAGAGAGACGACCGGCGGTCTCTTCGACGACGTTTCTGACTTCCGGCTCTTTGCTTCGTCCGAGGACGACGGGGACGGAGGGCTTGATGATGCCTGCCTTTTCGTATGCTATTTTTTCGAGGGTATTGCCGAGATACCGGGTGTGATCCATCGAGACGTTCGTGATGACGCTGACGAGGGGCGTGATGACGTTGGTGGAGTCGAGTCGACCGCCCATGCCGGTCTCGATAACGGCGTAGTCCGTGCCTCTTTTTTGGAAATAGTCGAAAGCCATCGCCGTCGTGAGCTCGAAGAAAGAGGGCTCCACTTTGCGTGAGCGGACGGCGTGGGCTATGCGCTCCACAAACGCCGTGACCTCTACCTCCGGGATCATCTCTCCATTGACGCGGATGCGCTCCCTGAAGTCCACGAGGTGTGGCGACGTGAAGAGTCCCACCTTGTAGCCGGATGCCTGGAGGACGGAGGCAATGAGGCTGGAGACGGAGCCTTTGCCGTTCGTGCCGGCGACGTGGATCGTCCGGAGTGCTTTGTGCGGATTGCCGAAGAGGGAGAGGAGGGCTTCCACCCGCTCAAGTCCCGGCTTGTAGGCATCGCCGCCGGTCTCTTCGAAAGACTTGGTCTCGGTGTATAGAAAATCGATTGCTTCGTGGTAGGTCATCGGATGAAGTGCAAACTGTTTATGGCGGATAAAAATGGTACGTACCGAGAAGAGGACGAGATACAGGTCGAAAATTTCCTTTCGGTACGACCGAGACAAAATCCCCGGCCTGTACCCCGTTTTTTCTCCCTTTGGGAAGGGCAGCGCGGTCAGAACTTGAGGCGAAGGCTGTTCGAGACCACGCTGACGGAGCTCATTGCCATCGCTGCAGCCGCGATCATCGGCGTAATCGTCAGTGCGGGCGCAAAGAGCCCCGCCGCTATCGGCACAGCCACAAAGTTATAAATAAAAGCCCAAAAAAAGTTCTGCCGGATGATGCGTACCGTCTTTTTCGAGAGGGCTATGGCTTCTTTGAGCGAGGCGGGAGAGCCGCCTATCGCCGTGACCTGTGCCACGTCCGTGGCAATGTCGCTGCCGCTGCCCATCGCGACGCTGAGGTCGGCGGCGGCGAGAGCGGGAGAGTCATTGATGCCGTCGCCCGCCATGGCGACTACTCTGCCCTCCTTTTGGAGTGCTTCTATGTAGTCTTTTTTGCCCAAAGGGGTCTCTCCGCCCCTGACGTGTGTAATGCCGATATGGGAGGCCACTTCCCGGGCTCTCTCTTCGCTGTCGCCGGAGAGGAGGTGAATCGTCACCCCGCTCTCGGCGAGTGCGCGGACGGCTCGCCGGGCATCGGGTTTGAGGGCGTCGTCGAGTGCGAAAAGGGCAAGGAGCTTCTTCCCTTCGCGAGCGAAGTAAACCAGGGTATCCGTGCGGTGCTTCTCCTCGAAGGCTTCTACCTCGGGCTTGGATCTGAAGGGGACAAACGCCTTGCTCCCCACGAAATACTGCGTGTCGTCGTAGAGGAAACGCACGCCGCCACCTGCCGTCTCGGTGATTTCCGTGAGGGCGGGCGGCACTCCGACTTGACCATAGGCTTCCGTGAGTGCCCGTGCCAGGGGATGACCCGAGTGAAGCTCTGCCTCTGCGAGCAGTGCGGGGTAGAGGTCGTCAGAGGTGAGCCACAGACTGTCCTTAACTACGGGTTTGCCCTCCGTGAGGGTACCTGTCTTGTCGAAAATGACATCCGTCACTTTCCCCAATCGCTCCAAGGCCACCGCGTCGCGCACCAGGAGACCTTCTTCGGAGGCTTTGCCCATGGCGACGGTAATGGCAGTGGGGGTCGCCAGTCCGAGCGCGCAGGGGCAGGCGATGACCATCACACTGATGGCGTGGTAGAGTCCGGTCGTCCAACCCTCCGGTCCGCCCAAGAACCCCCACAGGACGAGAGTCAGAAGGGCGATGACGAGGATGATGGGGACGAAGACGGCAGAGACACGGTCTGCGATGCGCTGGATGGGCGCTTTGGTCGCTTGCGCCTCCCGTACCGCGCGGATGATGCGTCCCAATAGGGTCTCGCTACCGATGACTTCTGCGGAGAAAGTGGTGCTCCGACCCACGGAGATGGTTCCGGCGAAGACTTTTTCGCCCGCCTCTTTCTCCACGGGGATCGGCTCACCCGTGAGCGAGCTTTCGTCGAATGAACCCGCCTCTTTCAGCATACCGTCCACCGGGACCCTGTCGCCCTGTCTGAGGACGACGGTGTCGCCGCGGAAGAGCTCACTCACCGGCTTCTCCGAGACGGTGCCGTCCTCCATCAGGACGCGGGCGGTGTCCGGAGCAAGGCTCATGAGCTTACGGAGTGCGTCGCTTGTCTTGTACTTCGCGCGGTCTTCGATGAGCCGGCCGAGGAGGACAAACGTCATAATCATCCCGATGACGTCGAAGTAGCTCATCATCCCGCCTCCTGCCGTCTCTCCCATAGCGAGGTGTACGACGCTGTAAAAGTAGGCGACGGTGACGCTCATACTGATGAGCGTGTCCATCGTGAAGGTAAGGTGCCGGAGCTGCTTGAGGGCCCTCGTGTGGTACCCCATAGCCGCCCACCAATAAATAAAGGAGGCGGCAAAGAAATTCAGCCACAGCCCCATGGCGGGATCCAGACCAAAGCGGCGCGGGTGCATCCCCACGGTCATCATCAAGAGGGAGAGGACGGCGGTGACGATGAGTTTGAGTCGTGTCTTGCGGACTGCGTCCTCCTCTGCCTTTTCCCTCTCCGAAGTCTGCGCTTCGAGGTCGTCCGTGACGAGCATATCGTAGCCGATGCTTTGGACGAGGGCTTTGAGTCTCTCGGGGGTGGTGACGGTGTCATCAAAGAGGAGTGCGGTGCGTCCCTCCAGTAGGCTCACGTCGGCGCGTTCCACCCCCGGGGCTTTTTCGAGCACGCTCTGTACTGCACTCACGCAGGCGGCGCAGTGCATGCCCGTGACCGAGTACAGTTTCTTTTGTTTCATAGGACTCCGTCAGTTTTGAGGCAGGAGGAGTTCGTAGCCGAGGTCGTCGACTGTCTCTTTGAGTTCTTCCCTACCCGTGACGGTCTCGTCGTAGGTCACAGTGGCGGATTTATCTTTCAGAGAGACGGAAGCTTCGGTGACGCCGTCGGTGAGGGCGAGAGCCTTTTGGACACGTCGTTCGCAGTTTGCGCACGACATATTGTTTACGGTGAATGTTTCGGTTTTCATAGGATGAGTGTGTGAAAAAACGAGGTACAGACCAAAAAAATATTTTCGATCGGATCGGGGAGGAGAGATGGTACAGACCGGGAAATTTTCCTTGGTACGTACCAAGTCGAGACCCCTACTTCAGAGGACTTTGAGCATCGTGTCTATGGGGTTCTTTTCTTTCGGTTGAGCCGGCTCCGTGATGGTGCCGAAAGGCATGTGTGCCACGAAGTCCCAGGTGTCCGGCACGCCGACCTGTTTGCGGATGAGGTCGTCTTTCATATTATTGTAGTGCTGGAGGTTGGCACCGTAGCCGAGGGCCTTCAGACCGAGCCAGACCATAAATTGGTGTGAACCCTGAGCCTGATGCGCCCACTTGGGGAAGTTGAGCCCGTATCTCGGGTTTTCTTTCATCATACGATCCGTTACTTCGGTGTCGTCGAAGAAGAGTACGGTGCCGACTGCCTTTGTGAAAAGGTTGTCGATGCGGTCTTTCGCCCGGCTCTTTTCGTAGCGCTCGATCCCGATCTTAAGCATCAAGATTTGACCTACGAGTTCCCAGTGCGCGATGGATCTTTCGCCCGTCAGGAGCACCATGCGGACCGGCTGGGAATTGAATCCGCTGGGGGTGTAGAGGAGGATGTCTTCGAGAAGTCGCCGCACCTCTTCAAGGGGGGCTTGCAGGTCGTCCGAAAGGGCGTACTCGGAGTGGCGCGTCTTCATCGCCGGGATGTACTCGAGGATGGAAAAAGGCTTGTGTTCGGTCATGGATAAAGTCTCTATTTTAAGCAATGCGATGAAAGGACCCCGGATGCTTTTTGATCTTTGGCTCCTTTCGTTATGAAAACAAATAGATTCCCCTGCTTTGTTCATCTTTAGAAAAAAGGTAACTTTACAGGGAGGAAGTTGACGGTCGTATATAGAGTATCCATAAGATCGCCAATACATTAAACTCGGATATATACCCTTTTTCTTCACTAAAGCCATGACGACAAACTCACACGCTCCGGCGCCTCCGGATTCAGGGGCAATGACAGAATCCTTTTCGGGATCATTTTCGGATTGCTCTCTTTCTGGCTCTTTGCTATGACTGTGCTTAATGTCAAGGGACAAATCAATCGGGATCTCGGACTCGATGAAGCACAGCTCAACCTCTCCATCTCGATCACTTCACTGGTGTCCGGATTATTCATCGTCGTCTTGGGCGGATTGGCAGACCGCTTCGGCAGAGTCCGGCTGATTAACTGGGGCTTTTGGCTCGGATTCGCGGGCTCGCTCTTCATTGCACTGACTCCGGCACAGTCCGCCCTGTCGGGACCGGTGCTTATATTGGGGAGAATCTTTCAAGGCTTGGGCGGAGCCTGTATTATGCCTGCCTCTTTGGCTCTGCTCAACGTCTACTGGGAGGGCAAAGGACGGCAGAGAGCCGTCTCTCTGTGGAGTATGGGTACGTGGGGCGGGACGAGTTTCGCGGCACTGGTAGGCGGCTTCGTGGCGGACAGTTTGGGCTGGAGAGCCATCTTTTTGATGGCCGCCTTCTTCAACGCCCTCGGCTATTTTCTCGTCAAAGGGACTCCGGAGAGCAAAACCGGGGCGACTTCCAAGGAACGCTTCGATTATACGGGGTTCATTCTCTTTATGGTTTTTATCGTGGCGATTCAGCTCTACGTCAATTTCGGCACCCAATGGGGGTGGCTCTCCCCGCTCTCGCTCGTGATGGTTGCCGTCTCCATAGTCTCCTTTGTCTTCTTCCTCGGCGCGGAGCGAAAATCGCGTGACCCCTTCATCGACCTCGGACTCTTTCGTAACTCGATTTTTACCGGTGCCACGATATCCAATTTTCTCCTTAACGCGACGGCGGGTGTCATCGTGGTGGCGCTCTCCGTACTCCAGGAAGGAGGAGGCAAGAGTGCCGAAGTCGCGGGTTATCTTACTGTCGGCTACGGTGTCACCATCCTACTCTTCATACGCGTCGGCGAGAAGCTCCTTCAGAAGTACGGCGCCCGCAAGCCAATGCTCTGGGGTATCGTGATCTTGGTTGTTTCCGTACTGCTTTTGATGCAGACGCAGCGTATGACCTCCACCTATATGTGGCTTATGCTTTTTGCATTTGTCTTTTTTGGGATGGGGCTGGCTTTCTATGCGACGCCGTCCACCGACGCTGCCCTCACAAACCTCCCCGTAGAGCAATCCGGGTCCGGCTCAGGGATATACAAAATGGCCTCTTCTCTCGGCGCGGCGACCGGTCTTGCCGTGAGCCAAGCCATTTATGCCTCCATAAAGGGGACGACCACACTGCCCGAGTTCTTGAACTATGTCTTCACGTTCGTTGGCCGGCAGGATAACCTGGCCTTTCGGCACGCGGCGATTTATGCCATGCTTTTTAACCTCATCATACTCGTTCTTGCTTTCATTACGATACTCTTTACCGTCCCGGACAAGAAGCCGTCCCGCTCCGCGTCCGTGACAGAAAAATAATAACCCTAAATCTGCTTATCCATATGGACTTGAATTTGACTTACCTTAGAGATGATATGACGGAATGGTTTCGTACCCTGCACCGTCACCCCGAGCCTGCGTTCGAGGAAAATTTTACTTCCGGTTATATCGCTTCACTTCTGAAGACTTTCGGCTATGAAGTGCATGAAGGCATCGGCGGAACCGGTATTGTCGCTCTCCTCCGCAACGGCTCGGGCAAAAAGAGCATAGGACTAAGGGCAGATTTTGATGCGCTCCAGATGCAGGAAGACAACGACCTCCCCTACAAGAGCGAAACCCCGGGTAGGGCTCATCTTTGCGGGCATGACGGTCACGCTACAATGCTGCTCGGAGCCGCCAAATTTTTGAGTGACCACCGGACATTTGACGGCACCCTTGTCCTCATCTTTCAGCCGGCCGAGGAGACACAGCTCGGCGCATCGGCTATGATGAGGGACGGACTCTTTGAGAAATTTCCCGTGGATGCCGTATTCGCGATGCACAATATGCCGGGTCTCAAAGCCGGTTCCTTCAGCTTTCACGACGGTCCCACTATGTCCGCGGTGGACAATTGGGACATCACGCTCACAGGAAAGGCTGTGCACGCGTCAATGCCGGAAGCCGGCACGGATCCTGTCGTCGCAGGAGCCGCACTCTTGATGGGACTGCAGACCATCGTCTCCCGTAACCTCTCCCCGTGGGACAATTCCGTCGTCACCGTCGGCGCTTTTCATGCCGGTACCGTGCCCAATTCCGTCCCCGAGTCCGCCACGCTTCGCCTATCGATCCGAAATATGCGCAACGAAGACCGCGAAATGACCCTCAGACGCATCGAGGAGCTCACGGAGTATACAGCCAAAGCCTATGGCTGCTCCGCCGAAATCCTCAAAAACGTATCGGGTAAGGCGCTCTTCAATGACCCTGAGACCACTGCCTTTGCGGCAAGTGTCGCCGAGAAGTACTTCGGGAGCGAACGTGTGACTTACCCCGGCAACAAATATATGGCCAGTGAGGATTTCGCTTTTATGCTTGCCGAAAAGAAAGGCACGTACCTCTTCATAGGTAACGGCGACACGCCACAGCCACACAACACGGCTTATGTCTTTAATCCCGAGATACTTCCCATTGGCGCCACATACTGGGTGGCTCTTGTGCACGAATTTCTCAGGTAGACGTTTTTCCTCCTGTGCATCAGTCCGGTGCGGAGGTATTGTGCAAGTCGTGAAAAAATGATAACTTTGCCCCCAAAATAGTAAAGACCGATAGGGAGTGTGCATTTGGATCTACCCCCTGTTTGTCCCGAGACTTGTACGCAATTTTTTCACACATAAGAAGAAACTTCTCATGAAAAATCAAATCCTTGCCATCGGCGCTTTCGCAGCCCTTGTGCTTGCAGGTTGCAACACGGGAAACAAGGCGACCGGATTTACCCTCACGGGCGAAGCGCTTCCCGCCGAACTCAACGGCACCTACGCTTACCTCCTCGAACCCGGCACGCGCGAAGCGGGTGACTCCGTACAAATTATGGACGGGGCTTTCACCTACACTATTGCTAATCCCGACTCTTCTACTTACCGTTTCCTCAAGCTTGGTAAAGGCTCCGTGCGTTTCCTCCCGGAAAACGGTACCGTAAAAGTCGTCGTAGATGAGGAAAACGGTTTCAAGATCGTCCCCGCCGATTCTCTCGGATTGAATGCAAAGATGATCGCCTATAATGCCGAAGTTCAGTCTGCGCTTGCTCCCATCCAGGAAGCTTACCGCCAAAAGTATGCCGACTACAACGCTAAGAAAGAAGCCGGATTTGCGTCCGAAGAGGAGCGCCTTGCCCTTGAGTCCGAAATCGACTCCATCGGTCGTGCTTACGATGCGATGAATAACGAAATCGCCAATCGCGTGTACGAAGCGAACAAAGACAACGTACTCGGCGCCCTTGCCTTTGCAGATCTCTCTTTCCAAAACGACAGCGACTTTATCGTCAAGTACGATGCGTCCACCGACGTAGTGAAGAAAGACAAACGTCTCTCCCGGCGTTACAACGGCATAAAGACCTCTATGCTTACCCAGGCCGGTGCCAAGTATGTGGACTTCAATATCGACAACGGTCAGGGTCAGGTTTCCAAGCTCAGCGACTACCTTACCGACAACCGTTACCTCCTCGTGGACTTCTGGGCTTCGTGGTGCGGTCCCTGTCGCGCGGCTATGCCCCATCTTGCGGCTATCAATAAGGAACACGCGAAGACCATCCGCGTCCTCAGCATAGGTGTGTGGGAAGAGTCCATCAAAGACAACGAAACAGCAAAGCAGGAGCTCAATATGACTTGGGAAACCGCTTTTGACAAGGCGAGCGTGGGAACCGAGGCTTACGGCGTACAGGGGATCCCGACCCTCCTCTTGATCGCCCCCGACGGAACCATTGCGCTGAGAACGCACTCCGCAGACGACCTCAACGCCAAGATCAAGGAGCTCAATCTCTGATTGAAATCCAGAGACCCTTTGCGTAGCACCTCATCTGCAACGTTACTTTCGGGATTCGGGCTTAGGCGTGTGCGAAAAGTACACTCCTTTCGCCCTCTTCCTTAGCGTCTTGTATCTGAGACGCTCTGCAAAGGTCTCGCCTCTGAAAGGTTCGGTTTGATCCGTCCTTTCCCCCGGAAATGACACGCGGGTGAGACCCGTGACCCGAATTAAAATTTCGCACGTACCGAGATAAAGTTCTCGGTACGTGCGAAATTTTTTTGTGGTACGGACCCGGACGATCTCCTTGGTCTGTACCTCCCCGATCTCTCTGTAAAGAGACCTTTCCGGCAGTGGTATCGGTGTGTGAGACTTTGCGGACGAGGTGCTGTGTGCGGATGTATTTCAGAGGAGGATAAAGCGTTCCATTACGGTATCTTCACGGAATGCCTCTACCGTCCGAGCCACGGTTTCCGGGTCGAAAGGGACTTCCGGATGGCACACTCTGAGGATGCACTCGGCGAGTGCCCCCGTGTCGAAAGGCGGGGCAAAGGAGCCGTTCGTGCCCTCACGCAAAAATGTGGAGGGCTTGTCTATGGAAAAGGAGACGACGGGGGTTCCCGAAGCAAGGGACTCAAGGAGTGTCATCCCGAAGGTCTCCATTCGGGACGAAGAGAGTGTGAGGGTGGAGGTGCGGTACAGGTTTGCCAGTTCGGCTCTGGAGGGTCTGGGGATACGCTCAAGCGGGAGCGGCCAGTCACTGAGGATGGTCTCGTCTTTCGGCGTGCCTACGAGGGAGAAGCGAAATTCGTCCTTGAAGCCCGGGTGCCGCGCCGAGGCTTTCCGCAGAGCTTCTTTTGCCAGATCCAACCCCTTCACCGGGTCGTCCGGGCGGGCGGCGACGAAGAGGATGCGCCGCTCGCGGGGTGTGTCTTTTTGGACAAAAAAGAGCGACGGGTCGAAGAAGTTGGGGAGGAAAATGGTCTTCCCTTTGGATCCTATGGGACTTTGCTTTATGGCGGCTTCCATCTTGCGGCTTATGGCAAGGAAGGTGACGTTTTCCACAGCCCAAGACATCTTTTCCCTAAAGAGCCGTGAAGAGAGATCGAATGGGTCTTGGGGGACTTTCCTGAGGACGGGACATCGTCCGCATCTTTCACGGAACCGCCCGCAGAGTACGGTTTCACCCTCTGCTCCGAGCGTGTAGGGTGAATGGCATCCGCCCGTAAGGGGCCACAAGTCGTGTAGGGTCCAGAGAATCTTTTTGTCCTTACGCTCCAATATCTTCCCAAGGTCGGAGAGGGAGAGGAGACTCTGTTGAACCCAATGGAGATGTACCGTATCCGCCCATTCGAACCACGGGTCGCGGAGTACTTCGGAGAGACCTTTGGAGGCAGTGGAGAAGCGGAAGAGATTTTCCCGCCGACCCCTGAGCGAGACGAGTGTCTGCAGTTTCTCGAGGTAGCGGAGGACGGTCCATTTGGCTCCGGAGACCCTCCTGACGTACGGAGGGGCATCATCCGGCAGAGGTCCCGACACCAGCATACGGGCTTCAATGCCTCTGGCGCGGACGGCTTCAAGCGTACTCCGAGCCATTAGTGCAGCACCGCCTCCGGAGTAGAACGTACTAAGGATGAGGAGCCTTTTCACGGGTGTGTGAAAGAGATGACCCACCAGGGGGTGACGTCATCCGTCCTCACGGTGTCGGTGTCGCCGGTATCACTTATTTGCGAGTCCAAGCGTCTGCCGTCCGCCATCCTGAGCGCGTAGACTTCGGGGCTGTTAGGTAAGCGGTCGAGGCTCATATAGAGACCGTTGTCGAGTTCGAAGAGAGCCGGCAGGGGCAGTATCCGATCTTGAGCCAGACCGCTTTCCGGCTCCTCGGAGAGTGAAGTGCCGTCGAGAGCGAGGTGAAATGAGGTACGCTCCCGGTAATCGGGCGTGTCATCGATCCGGTCGAATTCGTAGCGGAAAGCCACCCTGTCGTCCGATACGAGGAAACGGATACCGAACTCCCGCTCCCCTTTCGTAAGCCGTACCTCCAACTCCGTTCCTCCGAATGGCAGGGGGCGGACGGCGTGCGTCCTTATGGCGGGGACACTGTCTGCGTCCGGATCTGAAAAGCGGATGCCGAGCCGGGAGGAGGAGAGGACGAGCGTGCCGTCGTAAAGGATTCGGAACGCCAATCCCTCCGTGTCTTTACTGACGATCTCGGCTTGGAGTTTTTGGTTCGGAGCGTGGGCTATGCTGAGGATTTTTTCTTCCATGGGGTGGGGCATAAGTTTTTGGTACGTGCAAAAAGTTTTCCTCGGTCTGTGCGGTTTTCCCATCCCGGTACGACCGAAAATCTTCGCTCGGTACGTGCAAAATTTTCTCAGATCACCTTGAAGCCTATCTCCCTCAGCACGGGTGCGAAATCGGGCTCTGCTCCCGTGACGGTAAAGGCCGGAGCCTCCCGGGGGTAGTCGTAATCCTTACGCAACCGCTCGAAGTCGCCCGTGTGGTCTCTTAGGAGTCTGTCCGGGCGGCGCGGGTCGAAAGTGTGCAGGAGTGCGTGGTAGACTTGGTTCCGCCCGCGAGCGGCGGTGAGGTCGATGAGGGGCGCGGAGGGGGCAGGCGGCTCTTCGATGGAGGGCATCGGAAGTCCGAAGAACTCGGCACCGTGCTCTACACAGACGTAAGCTCCGCGGCGCTTGCCTTCGGCCGAAAAACCGGCGATGTGGGGCGTGCCTATCTCCGCTGCTTCAAGGAGGGGACGGGAGATGTCCGGCTCACCCTCCCAGCAGTCTATGATGAGGCGGCTGATTTTGTCCGTCCGGAGACCTTCGAGAAGCGCTCCCGTCTTCGTCACGGGACCGCGACAGAGGTTGGCGACGATGGGCTTATGAGCCAGTTTTTCCACAAGCGCCTCGTCCAGCAGGTGGTACGTGGGGTGCGCACCGGTCTTGGTGAGCGGGACGTGAAACTCGATAAGGTCCGCCTCCCCGGCTATGGTCTCGATGGGGACGAAGCCCGATGTGCCTTCCTTTTCTGCACGGGGCGGGTCGTTGAGGAGGACACGCATCCCGAGGGCTGAGGCGAAGCGCATAACTTCCTTGCCGGTATTGCCCGCGCCGACGATTCCGATGGTCATCTCTTCCGGTTTTATTTCTCCCCGGAGGGCGAGTAGGCTGACCCAGGAGGCGAAGTACTGTCCCACGCCGCCGGCGTTGCATCCGGGAGCATTGAACCACGTGATGCCGTGGTTCGAGCAGTATTCGGTGTCAATGTGGTCGAAACCGATGGTCGCTGTCGTGATGAGTCGGACACGGGAGCCTTCGAGGAGCCCGGGCGTGATCTTGGTGATGCTGCGGATGATAAGCCAGTCGGCATCACGTACGGCATCGTTCGTGAACTCCCCGGAGGGCAGATAGGTCACGTGTCCCATCTTTTCGATATTGCCTCTCAGATAGGGGATGGAGGCTTCTGCGATGATGTTTATCTCTTTCATACCGAGACCGGTTTATTTGCCCGCTATGGCAGATGCCAAGAGCTTGATGTGGCGTACCATGGCCAGCACGCCGTTCGAGCGGGTGGGGGAGAGGTGGTCTTTGAGTCCTACTCTGTCGATGAAATAGAGATCTGCATCGCGGATGTCTTCGGCTTTTTGCCCGTCAAGAACCTTGACGAGCATCGCGATGATGCCTTTGACGATGATGGCATCGGAGTCGGCGGCTATCCGGATCGTCTTATCCGCCTGCTCCTCTCCCGTGATCCACACCCTCGACTGACAGCCCTCGATGATGTGCTCCGGGGTCTTGTCTTTTTCGGGGAAAGCCGGCAGTTCGTTGCCCATCTCTATGATGAGCTGGTACTTGTCCATCCAGTCGTCGAGGTACGAAAATTCCTCGATGACCTCATCCTGTATTTCGTTAATCGTCTTCATATATGGTGCAAAAAACGTTTGTCCCATGTGCGTAAAATTCTTGGTACGTACCTCGAGGGTTTCCCGGTCTGTACCTTTCTCCTTTCCCGGTACGTGTCTCGCGATCGTCTCGGTCTATAACGTTCCGGAATCTCAGTTCGCTCCTTTCTGGTTGTAGTCTTCGAGTACGGCCCAGACAGTCTCCCCTACCGCCTTGAGCGTCTCCTTGGAGATGTTGTCGAGGTTGTCCCCGTGGGTGTGCCAGTGGCTGCCGAAGCCGGTGGGGGTATTCGGGTCGTAATTGATGATGTCGACGCAAGGAATGCGTAGGTTGCGGATGATGAAGATATGGTCATCGGTGACCGATCCTCCCATCTCGTTGCGGAAGAACTTCCCGTGTCCGAGTCTTCGAGCTTTGTCCCAGATCATGCTTACGAAACGTCCCGCCGACTCTTGGGAGTAATATTCTCTGTAAAAAGCGGCTCCTTTTGCCCCAACCATATCAAGAAGGATGCCGAAGTCCGCTTTGTAGCCGGGCGGAATAGGGTTACGTGTCCAATACTGAGTGCCGAGTGCCCAAGTCTCTTCCGAATCTCCTTCGTAACCTGCATCCTGTGGAGCCCCATAGTCCTCCGCATCAAAGAGTATGATGTCCACACCTATGTTTTTCAGCCCTTCCGTATTCAAAAGGCGGGCTGTCTCAAGGAGTACGCCTACGCCCGAAGCACCGTCGTCTGCCCCGGGTATCGGCTCATCCCGCCGGGAAGTATTGGGGTCGTGGTCGGCTATGGGCCGGGTGTCCCAGTGGGCAAAGAGTAGGACGCGCTTTTCTGCTTCGGGGTTATGGGAGGCGATGAGGTTCACGCTCTCAAGGGCGGTGCCGTCGTAGGCGGTGAGGGTCATCTCTTGGAGGGTGACTTTCATACCGTACCGCTCAAGCTCGGAAGCGAGATAAGCGGAGGTCGCCTTGTGTCCCGGTGTGCCGGGGACGCGGGGACCGAAAGCCACTTGCCTCTCGATATGGAGGTAGGCGCTGTCCGCGCTGAAGGGGCTTTGTGTGCTTGTGACCGTCTCCGTCTTTTCCCCGGTCTCTTTCTTTTCGCAAGACGAGGCGATGAGACCGAGTGCCATAGTGGGGACTATGAGGATGCCGAGGAGTTTGCTTTTCATTTCTTGACTTCGTATTCTTTGCTTAAAAGGATTGGGACTGCGCTCTTTTCCGAGACGATCGGGTCGATCTTCTGACCCGGATCGAGCGGTGGCAGAACGATGACCCGCCCGCCGATTACGGATAGGGCAAACATCTCTCCCACGGTCGATAGCGCGGCGTCTCGGGCTTTGGATACCGTGCCGTCCGTCTCTAAGATCTGGCGGAGGCGGTTGGTGGCCATCTGCTTCATTTTGTTTTCGTCCTCCGTCTTGAGCGAGGTCCCGAAGAGGTTGCCGAGGAAGCCCGTCCCCCACACGTCGAGAACCCTAAATCCCTCCTTTTCGTCTTCGAGGATACGCACCGTTTCCTGTGGGAGTCGGACGATGAAGAGACTGTCACCGCTACGGTAACTCTTCACGGAGTCTATGTCGTAAGAGATACGGTAGCGGTAACGACCGACGGCGAAGGCATTTGTACCGTTACGACCCTTGTAGGTGACGGGGATGACCCGTGTCCCTTCTACGGATGTGACGCGCAAGACTTCCCTCACGCTTCGTACGGCGGAGAGCATTTCGCCCTCCGTGTCCTGCTTCTTTCCCGGAGTGCCGAGGAAGACGTATATGAGGAGAAAAGCCGCCACGAGTGCGATTATGCCCAAGAACAGCTTCAGTACCTTTTTTGTTCCTTTGGCCATCATTTTTCCCCCTCCTCTCTGTCACTGAACGCAATCTCTACCCCGTCGAAACCGTTTGCTCTGAGGAGTCCGCGGAAGAAGGCGGCTGCTTTCTCCTCTCCTTTACGCTTCATCTCGTCGTGGAGGGCAGCACCGGGCTTGAGCTCATCGAGAAAGAGGGCGGAGGCACGGTCTTGGAGGGCTTTTTTCTCTTCGGGCGTGATCTGCGCCTGGGAGCCGGATACGCGCTCGTGGAGGACGTTAATCGTTGTGCTTCTCCCGATGGACTCGACTTGGACTGCGGGGAGGGTGAGGGTGGCGGTTTTCTCGTCCTCGGAGAGGGAGAGGTCTTTGTTCAGGAAGAGGGTCAGGTCGATGTAGGCGACGGCGTAAGAGCGGAACGAGTACACGCCTATCCGTTCACCGGGCTTGAGAAGCTCGGAGAGGTGCCTGAGACCTTCTTCTATGCTGTTGATGTCTTTCCACTCTTTGCCCCGTATGACGAAAGTGGATTCTTCTTCCATTTCGATGAGTTCGAGCTTGCCCGTTTCGCGGATCGCATCCGAGAGACGGCTCTCTTCGCTCCCCGAGCAGGATACAAAGAGGGTGCAAACGAGGAAGAATAGGAGCCCGAGGGCGTTACTTTTTTCGGGTATCATTGTATTCTTCTTCCGAAGCGTAGTGTTTCACTCCCCCGTCTTCGGAGAGCGGAGTCTTGCGAGCCAAGAGATAAAAAAGCGCCATCATCACGAGGTCGGTCACGATCCACCCGGGCGTGCCGAGGGCGAAGGGTCTGAAGGGGTTATACACCACTGCCGCGATCAGCATCACGATACCCATCAGCCCGAAAGGCTTGAGGTGCCTGATCACGTAGTAAAGCGCCGAGCCACAGATGGCGGCGTGCATCACGGTACCCCACATCCCCATCGGGCGCATCACGAAGAGCATATCGATGAGTGGGAAGAGGGCAAAGACGGCGTAGGAGGATTTTGTCGACATATAGGGGTGAGCGATTTTAGGTACGTGCGGGGAGATTTCCTTGGTCTGTACCTTTTCCTTTCTTCACTCTGTACGGGAAACTTTTTTCGGTCTGTACCATTTCGGCTTACTTGTCGTTTCTCCCCATCTTTCCGAAATAGAGGTCGAGGAGCTTCGAGGAGCCTATAAAGCTGGAGATGCGGTCACTGAGGACTTCGCGCTCCACTTCGGGCAGGAGCGCTTGGATGTCCGGGTCGCGGTAAAAGGAGTTTTTGAGTGCCTCATTGATGCTTTCTATCATCCAGTACTTGGCTTGACGGTTGCGGTTGAATTGGAAGTACCCTGTCTCCCTGACGTGTGCCACGTACTCTTCGACCATATTCCACACCTTGTCGATGTTGGTGCCGTAGAAGCCCGAGTAGGTCTGTACCCTCGGCACCCATCCGCTTTCGGGGGCGGGGAAGAGGTGAAGTGCGTTACGGAAATGGGAGGCAGCGAGCTCGGCTTTCTTGACGTTGTCGCCGTCTGCCTTATTGATTACGATGCCGTCGCACATCTCCATAATGCCCCTCTTGATGCCTTGGAGTTCATCGCCCGTCCCGGCAAGCTGTATGAGGAGGAAAAAGTCGACCATACTGTGTACCGCGGTCTCGCTCTGTCCCACGCCCACTGTCTCGACGAATATGGTATCGAACCCCGCCGCTTCGCACAGGATAATCGTCTCTCTCGTCTTGCGGGCCACGCCGCCGAGGGAGCCGGCAGAGGGGCTGGGTCGTATGAAAGCTTCGTCGCTCTTGGAGAGCTCGACCATACGGGTTTTGTCTCCGAGAATGGAGCCTTTGGAGCGTTCGCTCGACGGGTCTATGGCGAGGACGGCCAATCGGTGTCCGAGTCCGATGACGTGCATCCCGAGGGTGTCTATGGAAGTGCTTTTGCCCGAGCCCGGCACGCCGGTGATACCCACGCGGATGGATTTACCCGAGTGGGGCAGGCACTTCTCTATGACCTCCTGAGCCATTTTCTGGTGTTCCTCAAGGCGGCTCTCCACGAGCGTGACGGCACGCGCGAGCATCACTTTATCGCCGGCGAGTATGCCACGGACATAATCGTCGGCGGTGAAGGAAGGACGCTTCGGTCTCTTGAAACGGGGATTGACGGAGGGCGCGCTCTTGACGCCGTCATTCACTTTCAGTCCCTTGTATTCTGCGCTGTTTTCGGGGTGCTCCATTATGTGATCGTTTTTCGGATGTTCGTATTTCGCTTTCAATGCAAATATAACCATATTACTTTGAGATACGATTGTTTTCCGTATATTTGCCCTTGAGGAGAGGAGGGAAAAGAGTAACCTTTTGTTTCACCCCCATAAAGCACATTTACGGTTATGAACATCAAGATCCAAGACATCAATTTCTCCATCAAGGAGGAACTCAAGGCTTTCGTAGAAAAGAAAGTGAATAAACTCGGACACTTTATGTCCGACCTTAACGACGCCACCGTCGTCCTTACCGTCACCAAACCCGAGTCCAAGGAGAATAAGAAAGCGCGCATCACCCTCGAAGTCCCGGGTCCCGACCTCTTCAGCGAGAAGACCGCAGACTCTTTCGAGGAAGCGGTCACCAAAGCCTGCGAAGCTCTCGAACCTCAGCTCGCCCGCCTCAAAGACCAACGCAGCGGTAAGTAACCCGTAGCGACAAAAAAGAGGTACGTACCGGGAAGGTCTTCCCGCACGTACCGAAGTGATTTTTTCGGTCTGTATCTCCCAAGCACGAGATACAGACCGAAATTTTTTCCTTGCACTTGGCTGTTATTTCCCGGGGTTGCGGACGGCGGTGCGGAGGTGCGCCGAGCGGGATCTGGGGTTACGCTCCACCTCTTCTGCCGTCGGATCCGTGGGCTTATTCGAGAGGGGGGTAAATGGGGCGATGAGCCCGCCGTAGCGTGGATCTTCCACGCGGGTGCCGTCGGTGTGACCGGTGCGGAAGAAGTTCTTCACAGGCCGGTCTTCGAGGGAGTGGTAGGTGATGATGGAGAAGCGCCCGAAGGGTCGGATCAAGTCTTCTCCCGCCTTCAAGAGGCCGCGGAGTGCCCCCATCTCGTCGTTGACGGCGATGCGGAGCGCCTGAAAGACGCGTGCCAGGCTCTTCTTGTCGTGTGGCGGCACTACGGGGCTGATGGCGTCAATGAGTGTATTGATGGTGGAGAGGCGACCTTCGTCGTCGGCTTTCTTGAGGAGGAACCCCATCCGACGGGCGCCACGGGCTTCGCCGTAATTGCGGATGATTGTTTCGATTTCTTCCGCCGAGGATCTCCGGATAAGCTCAAGCGCGGTTTCCCCTCCTCCTTGGTTCATCCGCATATCTATCGGCGCATCGAAGCGAAAGGAGAATCCCCTCTCTTCGTCGTCGAGGTGGTGTCCCGAGACACCGAGGTCGGCGAGTATGCCGTCGACCTTGTCGATGCCGAAGTAACGCATAAAGCGGGGTATGTACCGGAAGTCACTCCTCACGAAAGTGAAGCGCTCGTCTCCCGTGAGGCTGTTGTGCGCTTGGGCATCGAGGTCTCGGTCAATGCCGAAGAGGTGTCCTTTGGCACCCAGTCTGTCCAAGATGGCCTTCGAGTGTCCGCCCCCGCCAAACGTGGCATCGACGTAGATGCCGTCGGGGTTGGTGACAAGCTGTTCGACTGCTTCGGAGAGGAGAACCGGAGTATGGTAGTCTGCGTCAAAAACGGGATCCGGGTGGGTCATAATTTTTTCGGTCTGTACGGGGCGTTTGGCTTGGCCTGTGTCTCGCGAAACTTTCGGTCTGTGTCTCGAACTTTTTTCGGTCTGTGTCTCGCCAAGGCGGGCTATCGGTCAGCGTGGAAGGAGGTAATGGAGGGAGAGCGTGAGGGCGGCACCGGAGAGGCCTTTCTTCGAGTCTCGGGCGTAGGGTAGCGCTGTGGGGGAAAAAAGGTAATCCGCGCCGAGGCGGGTGCCGAAGTGCGGCAGGAGCGAAACAGTGGCTCCCATTCCGACGGAGAGGGGCACACTGCCGGCTATAAGCGGGGCAGAGGCCTCATAGGCACCGTCCCCGGTCACGAGGCGCACTTCCGATCCGTACCCGAGTCCCGCGTTTGCGTCAATCCATATCCGCCCGTCCCAAAAAGGGTGCATATAGTCCGCTTTAACGAGGAAGAGGTACCCTTGGAGGTTCGTGCCTTTTTCGGTGTTGCGACATTCCAGAAGGGTACCTTGGGCTTTCACGCCCCAGCCCTTGTACAAAGGGATGCGGACGGAGAGACCCGTGTAAGCACCCGTACGGTCTGGGGCATAAGTACCGGCGGAGGAGAGGTAGCTCTGGGACCCCTTCTCAATGCCGAACATCCACGGCGCACCGTCCCCGGAGGTGAGGAATCCCCCTTGGGGGCGCTCTTTTTTGAAGATCAAGTCGCTGAGGTAGTACCCTATCCAGGCGCTGCCCAGCCCCACACCTGCGCCGGTGACGACATCCGTCGCCCAGTGACGGTTATTGAGGATGCGGGCGACACCTGTCACGGTGGCAGCCGTGTAGCCCATAAGGGAGAGCCAGGGGTACTCGGCTCCGTACTCCGCGTCAAGTATGGCGGCTGAGGCAAAAGCGAAAGCCGTGTGTCCGGAGGGAAAAGAATTGGCTGCGGAGCCGTCCGGCCGCGTACGTTCAGTCAGTTTTTTGCCCCCGAAGACCAGTCCCGTCTCCAAAGCAATGGCAATGCCCTGGGCAGTGACGGCTTCGAGGAAGGTGTCGCTCCGCCCTTTGGCACCGCCGAGGTACATCCCCCACGTCGTGGCTATGGGGGCAAACATCAGGACGTCGTCATACCCGTACTTATGGTTCGGAGCGTAGTAGTACCGCATACTCCTCACGTCCGTGTCCTGCTTGAGGTGAAAGAGGTCAAAAAGGGCTACCGGCGCGCCAACGCCGAGCAGTGCCGTCATCGGAGTGAGGTCGGAGATCGGAGTGCGGAGATCGGAGCGTTGAAGGAGAGAAGTGTCGGAAAACGCTCTTCCCACAGTCTGAAGAGGGACGAAATTTTCGGTACGTCCGAAAATATTCTTTTGGTCCGTTCTTTTTCCCTCGTCGGTCTGTATGAGAGAAAACTTTCGGCCTGTATCTCCTTTTCCGGGCTGTTGCGGCTGCCCTTCCGTTTGGGCAGAGAGTGCGGCTATGGCTGTTAGAGCGAGAAGGAGGGTGGCAAGGAGTCGGTTCATGGCTTGGTTTCGGTGTGGCCGTTGCCCTCGAGTAGGGGGAGCGAGAGGTGGTAGCGCATACTGATGTAGCGGACGAGTATCACGACGAGCGCCGTCAGAAGCTGTACGAAGACGTTGTCGACACCGAGTTTTGCCAGTCCCCAATACACCAGTCCGCCGATGAGGCAGGCTATGGCATAGATGTCTTTGCGGAGGATGAGGGGGACTTCATTGAGACAGATGTCCCTGAGCAGTCCGCCGAAGGCACCGGTGACGACGCCCATCATAATGGCGACCCAAAAAGTATGCCCCACCATCAGCGACCGCTCTATGCCCACGACGGTGAAGAGACCGAGACCGATGGCGTCGAAGATGAAAAGACCGGCCCGCATGTGGATGACGTAATTGCGGAAAAGAACCACCATCAGAAATGCGACGAACGAGATCAGGATGTACGCCGGAGTAAGAAGCCAAAAAGGCGTCAGCCCGAGCATCAAGTCCCGAATCGTACCACCGCCCACGGCCGTGAGGAGACCCACGACGAAGGCGCCGAATAAGTCGATCTTTTTGCCGGAAGCGAGACGCGCGCCGGAGATGGCAAAGGCCAGCGTGCCGAGGTAGTCCAAGATCTGGGTGATGCCCCAGCTTTGTTCAAAATAGACGAGACTTTTTACCAAGGTGTCTTCCATACGGGAGCGGGGATTATGCGTAGCTTTCGTCAATGGAGGGAAAAGTCCCGGCTTTGACTTCCGAGGCGTAGGCATCGAAAGCCCGGCGCATCTCGGTGCCGAGCTCTGCGAAGTGTCGGAGGAACTTCGGCTTGAAGCCCTGTGTGATGCCGAGCATATCTTGGAAGACGAGCACCTGCCCGTCCGTATCTGGACCCGCACCGATACCGATGACGGGGACGGAGACCGTCTTCGTCACTTTCTTTGCGAGGGTGGAGGGTATTTTTTCGAGGACGATGGCCGAGACACCGATTTCGTCCAGTTTGACGGCTTCGGAGAGGAGGAGATCCGCCGCGGCGCTGTCCCGTCCCTGTACGCCGTAGCCCCCGAGTTTGTGGATCGCCTGAGGCGTGAGTCCGAGGTGCCCCACTACGGGGATGCCGGCGCCGAGAATCAGTTTGAGCGACTCGAGGACTTGGGTGCCGCCCTCTATTTTGACCGCATCGGCACCGGTCTCTTTCATCATACGGACGGCGTTTTTGAGCGCCTCCCGCTCGTCTCCGTGTACCGAGCCGAAAGGCATATCCGCCACGACGAAAGCATGGCGCGCTGCCCGTGTGACCGCCCGTGTGAAAGTGATCATCTCTTCCATCGTGATGGGGAGCGTGGTGTCGTGACCGAGCATTGTGTTACTTGCCGAGTCGCCTACGAGGATGGCATCTATTTCCGACGCGTCGGCGATGAGTGCCGACGTGTAGTCATAGCAGGTGATCATAGCTATCTTCTCCGTTCCCTTCATCTCAAGGAGACGCGTGGCGGTAACCTTCTTTTTGTCCGTCTTGAGGTATTCCTGAGCCATAATTTTGTCGAAATTTTTACTGTGCCACAAAGGTACCCCAAGTTTTTTGCTTGTACCCCTTTTTGCGCTTTGATAAAGGGAGGCGCGTTTCCGGACAGGTCAGAGACAGAGGGGTAGGGCGTGCCTTCTCTCTATACGCGTAGGAGCGCATCACGTCCCTCCTTAGGAGAGCGGGTATCGCGAGATACGGGCCGGGGCGATTGCCCCGGTCCGTATCTCGCACTTTTTCCGGTCCGTGTCCCGCTTCCTTCCCGGTCCGTACCAAATTTTCCTGCCGCTACGGCTTATATAATCTGCTAAGCGAAAAAGGGGTATCTTTGTCTGTTTCACTTACAGGGAAGAAAGAATGAAAGACAAAGAGCCTCAGTCTCCGAAAACGGAGCAGGGTATGATCATAGTAGAGGGTGCGCGGGAGAATAATCTGAAGAACGTCTCCGTCTCCATCCCGCGCGGCACGCTTACCGTAGTCACCGGACTCAGTGGCAGTGGCAAGTCTTCGCTCGCTTTCGATACCATTTTTGCAGAGGGTAACCGTCGCTACTTGGAGACTTT
>SFHG01000009.1 GCA_004555765.1 Bacteroidales bacterium | reverse complement strand
GGCTTGTCGTGGGGCTTAACTCCACCTCCCTCTCCGGAGCCCCGGGTACGAGAGCCAAAATCGCCATCCGCGGGCAAAATTCACTAAACGGCAATACGGAGCCTCTGTGGGTAATCGACGGACTACCCATGCTCAGTGGCGTACCCACCGTCTCTACCGGGGACATCACTCAGTCAATTATGCAGGACGGAGTGGGAAACATTATGCCCGAAGACATCGAGTCCATATCCATCCTCAAAGACGCCTCCGCAACGGCACTCTACGGTGCACGTGCTGCAAATGGTGTCATCGTCATCACGACGAAGAAAGGGTTCCGTTCCAAGACCCAGATCAATTACAGCGGGACTTTTACGCTCGGTATGAGACCGTCGATCAATCTCGGAATGATGACCAGCTCCGAGAAACTCGAATACGAGAAGATGATCATCGACCACTTCGGCACCGGGTATGCCGCTATGGCAGGCAGAGGCGGACGACTCTACCGCGATTACCTCAAAGGGTATGTCTCCGAAGATGAGTACCGGACTGCTTTGGATGCACTAAAGAGCAACAATACCGATTGGATGAAGCAGATCTTCCGTCCCTCTTTTTCCCACGTCCACAACCTGAACCTCCGTGGCGGTTCCGAGGAACTGTCCTACTACACCTCTTTGAGCTACAGCAACCAAGAGGGCATCCTCAAGTCTAACAGGTACCAAAACCTGGGTCTCCTCCTGAATATGGACTATCGTCCCGTGGATAAGCTCATCATGAGCCTCAACGTGGCGGTTAACCACAAGGCCAACGAAAACCACGCGTCGGCAATAGATCCTTTTAAGTACGCTGTATTTGCGAACCCCTATGAGGTGCCTTTCGCCGCAGACGGAGCCTACGCCCCGGACTTAAGCTACATCCCGGGAAACTTTACCCCGCTGACAAGCAACGGTCTGAAGTACGACTCTTTCAACATCCTCAAAGAACTGGATCGTACCCATAGCGAAGAAACGGGTTTGGATGCCAATACCTCCCTCACGATACGTTGGGAGCCGCTGCAGGGGCTTGCCCTGCAGGCAATCGGACGTATCGCCTCCTCTATGACCAAGGGCATCACAGAAGTACCGGACGGCACCTACTCATCATACATTCAAGAAACTCTGGCAAGGCAGGCGTATAAGAACTCGCCACTTTTCCCAAAAGCCTACGATAATGGAGAGCTACACGAAACCTCCTCCAAGTCGGAGAACTGGGCCGTGCGTCTTCAAGCCGACTATAACTTGGCCATTAACGACGACCACATACTCTCTCTCTTTGGCGCTTTTGAAGCCATCTCCAGAGAGTACAACGGATTCGGCGCACACTCGCCAATCTATTACCAAGACTATCGTATCACCGGTCTTCCACAGTTTGACGACGCCAATCCCTCGTACGCGGATATGCGTCAGATACTGCAGGATCTCCAATCCACCTACGACGGACAAGAGCATCTCCTATCGTACATAGGATCTGCAATGTACAACTTCAAGGACCGGTACATCCTTACGTTTAATATCCGTGCCGACGGAGCCGACGTGATCGGTAACTCAAACCGCTACACACCGCTCGGCTCATTGGGATTGAGGTACAATATCCACAACGAAGAATGGTTCAACCGCAATGTGGTCAAAGAGCTCTCACTACGGTCTTCCTACGGCCTTACGGGCAATATCGACCGGACTGCCTACCCATTTTCCGTCCTCGCTCTCGGCAGCAACACGTATATGAATAACCGACTTGCCGAAAGGTTACAATTCCCGAACCCCTCCGTGAAGTGGGAAAGGAAACAAGACTTCAATATCGCTTTGGAGACCAATGTCCTCGACCACGCATTCCTGACTCTGGAGTATTACAATAACCGCACCTCGGATATCCTTACCGACCTGATGATACCGCCGTCCACCGGCCGTCGTGAGGTCAAGGTAAACGGAGGCGTGGTATCCAACCAAGGGATTGAGGCCTACCTCCGTCTCAAACTCTATGAGGATAAAGACTGGTATGCCTCTGCAACCTTCAACGTGGCCAGAAACAAAAATGTCATCGAGAAGTCCCTGCACAACCGCTCGTCCTGGACGGAAGTCACCCGAAACCAGAATGTCCAAGGCGGTGTGGTCAACTTGGTCGGCAATGAGATTGGCAGCATTTACGGATGGGAGTTTGCCGGAGTAAATCCCGAGACCGGGAACCCGATGTACTACCTGACAGAGGAAGCCAAACGCTCCTATGCGGCTATGCTTGACGGGTGGGATAATTACAGCTACGAAGAGAAAACGAGATACCTTCCCTACATAAAGGACTTCAATAGCATCCCCGAAGCGGTCGACTTCGTCAACCAAAACCCAAGCGGCTACATCCCCGAGCCCTTCTTCCTTGGCTCGATGAAGTACCTCGGTCGGTCAAAGCCTCTATTTGTCGGCGGTTTCGGCACTTACTTGAAGTACAAAAACCTTGAGTTCACGACCTCGTGGACGTTCAAGGCCGGACACATCATTCCGCTCTTCAGCGACCTCCAGTCCGCTCCGAGTGCCGGTTCGCTCAGCGTCAATTCTCTCGGAGCCACAGCCAACCTCAACGTCTCCGGGACAAACAGGGAGAAAAAGTACCTCGGGTTCTGGAAAAAGACGGGCGACATTACGAATGTGCCACGCTTCACCACCTTTATGGCCGAGCAGTGGTCCAGTAACTTTACGTCGGAGAAATTTGCCTCAGGTGATTACCTCCGTCTTACCGACATTTCTCTCTCCTATCGCTTTGATCCGTACAAGATCAAGGCTTGGCACCTTAGAGACCTTCGACTGAGCCTTTATGCCAGGAACCTCATCACATTTACCAGATACAGGGGTCTTGATGTCGCTTCACAAGGCGCATTCAATTACCCTGCACCACGCGAGGTTTCACTGAAGATCTCAATTGGCTTCTGATTTGATGGACACAACAGCACACGAAAATATAGATATGACTACGATATTTCACAAAGCGGGACAGTGGTCAAGGCGGTTTGTCGCCTCAGTGGTGGTAGCTCTGGTGCTCTTTTCGACCTCGTCCTGTACGGATTTTCTGACGATGACACCGCGCAACGAAAAGGTCGTCCGCACTGCCGAAGACTATCGGGACATTATGGGCAGCTTCGTCAAGATGATGAAGACGCCCAACCAGGAACAATTCGGTCCGCTCTTCGGAGTGGATTACTACGCGATGCCCAAGTGGAACATCAGCACGTTCTTAGCCATCTTCTCCAATGAAGTGACCCTGAATGACGGGACGACCCTGTACTATGACGCAAAGAGCAACAGCTACAATACAGCCGGTCTCAATATCCTATCTTGGAAGTACTCGGACGGCAATATTTGGAATCAATATTTTTCCATGTTGGGCTGTCTGAACCTCATCATTTCCGACATCGACAATATGATTATTGAAGACGTAAATGTCCGGAATATGGTCGTCGGCGAAGCTTTGGTTTGGCGGGCCTATGGCTACTACAAGCTTTTGCAATACTATGCCCCATACGAAAACGAAGCACTCGGTCTTCCCATTGTACTTGATCCCACAAATAACATTGGCGACATCCAGCCCAAGCGTGCCGGACAAAAGGAGGTTTTCGATCTGATTCTGTCGGATCTGAAGGGAGCCTTGGCGCTCTTGGACAAAACCCCTTCACAGCCCTGGAACTTTGCCTACCAAAAGCCGTTCATTGAGGCATTTCTCTCCGATGTATACTGGTACAAAGCAGACGGTGGAGCAAAGGCGGAAGACGACTGGGCGAACGCGCTTAAGCACGCAGAGCAGGCGATGCAGGGACGCACTCCGGAAAAGAGCGCGGATAAGTACAGCCTCCTTTTCGACATCAGCAGAGATCGGCTGAATGCCGTCCCCATCAGCGATGAGTACTACATCCGTCTGATGGAAGGACCTCAGAACCAGAAGTTCAACTTCAGGCGCTCATACGCCTCTAACGGCACAAGCTTCACGAACGGCAAAGTGACGGAAGAGTACCTCAGCCTCTATACCGACAACGACATCCGCAAAGCCGCTTTCATTACCGCCGACGGCCGTGTAGCCAAGTACAATATACTCGGACACACATCCGAGCAGGGGTACGGCGTCTTTATGCCCTTCCGCCTTGCCGACGTCTGTCTGATTGCGGCAGAAGCTGCCGTCCATCTCGGAGATATGCCAAAGGCAAGACACCTGATGAGCGAATTTGCGGGTACTCGATACACGACCCCGATATCTATGCCGGACACCGGAAAGGAATTGCTCGATGCGGTGCGTCAAGAGAGAAAGAAAGAGTTTTTTGCCGAGATCGATGCCCGCTGGATTATGATGAAGCGTTACGGGGAAGAGTACTCGAGATCCGTGGGAAATCGTTCCTTCAAGCTCGAACGCAACGACTTCAGGTATACGTTCCCGATTCCTTATGAGGAAATCAACCGCAATAAGAATATGATCCAAAATCCCGGATGGATTTGAGACAAAAACAGTGTATAGAATCAGATATGAATCACACCCATATACTTTCGCTCATTGTGTCGGTCGCCACTCTGACAAGCTGTTCGCCCGACATCTCAGAGGTCTTTGACACGGCTTCTGTGGACGTCTCCATCATTGACTCCATTGTCCTGAAGCCGAGTAACAGCTACCTCATCGCCTCAGCACAAAATGAAGTAGATCTCTTCCCCGTATGCTACTACTCTGTGCAGGGGCAGCGGATGATTCTGCCGATTGAGACCATCAAGGACGAGCAATTTGTCTGGAAGGACGAAAAAGGTCGGAAAGTGGGTCGCAGGTTCTCCACTTCAGACCCAAAGCTCGCAGGCACCCAAAAGTCCTTCACCGTCTCCCCTGCCTCCCGTCCCGAGATTGCATCAAAACCGGCGACCATCAACATCATCTCTCCCGAAGTTCCGGGAGCGGAAAAGGTAATCCCGATCGTCTTTCACGTTATTCAGTCTACTGACGAAGTAGGACGCCTCGGCATCGTCTATGAAGATGCACTCTTCCTCAAACAGATTGAGAAACTCAATAACGTATTTTCCTACCGAGTGACAAAGGATGCCACCGGAGTTGACACCAAGATCCGCTTCGCACCTGCCGTCTTCGACCCGTTTGGCAATAAGCTTGCCACACCTGGTATCGCTCGTCACGTCTTCGACTACTCAATCACGCCTGCTCCCGACGCAGACTACCCGATTACTTTGGAACAGATCAAGAAAGTGGTCAATGACGCCAAAGCGGTGTGGAATCCCGACGAATACTTCAATGTCTGGCTCATTTCGGAAGCATCCGACCAAATCAAGGAATTTGCCTACTACGGCATCGAATACACCTTCCTGCCCCTCTTCGTACTCTCCGAGGATGCACTGCAGTCGGCGCCTTCGTGGCTGAGCCTGTCCGTCCCCTCATCTCCGGACGAGGTACTCATCACGAGCAAAGGGCTTCCGTACCGCCTGCAAGACTTGCTTTCGGCTCAGAATGCGGCCAATTCGACCAACGAACTCATCGATTACATCGGATATTACTTCGGTCTCGACTTTTACGCCTCTCACAGTTTTCCCCTCGTCCCCGCTTACAAGAAGGGCGAAGCCGAGTATTATCTGAAGAATGAGACAGAGATGAAGGAGAATGACGAAAACTTCTTCAGATCGACAAACATTATGGACGATTATACCGGTATGCACACCACCGTCTCGCAAGATCAGGCAAAAGTGCTGCATTGGACACTCGAAAACGTGGTCGGTCGTCAGTTTTGGAAGTCCTCCCGAGCTCTGACCGGCAAGTAACCGTCCCCACCTCTTTTTGAACCATAGAGAGAAGGCACTGATCTTTTCCCCAAACGAGATACAGACCGAGAAGGTATTCCCGGTCTGTATCTTTTTTAGTTCTCGGTACGTACCTCGTCCTACTCTCGGTACGTGCAAAACAGAGCCCCTTTATTGATTGAGACTTATGCTAAGGTCTCTGATTAAGAAAAGCATCCATAAGCGTAAGGCTCTTTGAGAGCAGTTCGTCCCGCAACCGCAGACGCTCGGCAGACCCGCCTTGGGACACAATAAGGGGGACATACTCGGCTTCCAACTTTCCGAGCTCCTGCATCAAGCCTTCTCCGTCCGGTCTTATGATAAGCGGCACATAGAGGTAACGGCTCTCTTCTACTGTCTGGATCGGGTAAAGGCTCTTTTTGAGCCGCATAGCCTTCTCGGCCACGGTTTCGGATGATGAGCCTTCTTTTGGTAATCTGAGCGCCTCCGGCACTTCCTCCCAAGTCCACACCGGCAAGAGGGGAGAGACGTAGGGGTTGCCTATTTGTACCCAAGAAGTGGCGAGAGCAGGGTCTTCGCCGGGCTTCACGCCTTCGACAAGTATCATCGAGCTCGTGTCGTAGCGCACTATGAGGTCGTCCGTATCGATGTAATCCGATTTGCCGGGCAGCCGGCCTCTTTCGGCAAGTGCGCGGTAGTCCACGTTAAGGAGACTGTGCCGCATAGAGCGCGAAAATTCGCTCCCCAAGACGAGGGGTGTCATCTCTCCCTTAGGGAGTCCCCCAAAAAGCCCGGACGCGGTTTGGAACCGGACATAGCCATAACCTACATTCTTGGTGCCGGTCATGGAGTAATTGGTCCTGAGGACGTAGCCCTCCGGAGTCTCATTGGCATCAAATTTGGTCCAAGTGTAGTTATTTACTTCATAAAAGGCGGCTCCACCTTCGGCATCAATCACTCCGAAATGGGCGGCTAAGCCCATAGGCTTTGGGAGACTCCGGAGGAGCTTCTCAAAGTCTTCGAGGGTCTTGCACTCTGCAAGCGCACGTTTCATAATGATGCCCTCTTGGTCTTTCAAGTCGGCAGAGTCGTTGGCGTTGACGTTAAAAGAGGCACTATTCATAATCGCGAACCCGTGGCTGTTGTGGCCGCCCCATATCGCTTCACCATTGGGGTCATTGTCGTTCACGAGTCCCACGTAGAAGCCTAACGGACTCTCAAACCTTTGGATGTGGTTGGCAAAAGCCTCGGTGTCGCGAATCTTCCAGATCATCGGCCGCCCCGACCGCGTAAACTTTCCCGAAATCACGGCAGTAGTACAAGCGGAAGCGCTAAAACCTCCCATCAAAAACAGAAGCATAAGCCCCGCAAGTGGCGCAAATAGTCTCTTCATAACGTTTATTGCAGTTTATTCTTTACGCGTAATACACTCAGCCAAAGGTACAAAAATCAGAGCAAAGCCGGCATAGATGCCCTCCTATGAAATTTTCTTGGCATTTATTTGGTTTATGTTGTAAACTTATCTATATTTGCATTGTGATTGGGGCGAACTCATCACGAGACTTGGACGCCACTGCGTCCTCGAATCTATAACTCACAAACTTTATACCCAAACAAAACTGTTACTTACACTTATGGAACAAGAACTTTTTTCCGAAAAAGAGAGCCTTGAGCTCATCTCCAAGATGCTTCGTCAGACGAGGCACAACATCGCTTCAACGTCATCCGGCGGGGATTTTCTCCTCTATGGTTGGGCTACTACGCTCCTGTCCGTTCTCATCTACTTTTTGGTCGCCTCCACAGACAACGGTTACTGGGGACTACTCTACTCCGGGCTGTTACTTATTGCCATCTTCCAAGGTATCCGAAAAAGTCTACACAAGCCGGAGATGGTCACCTATATGGATAAGTCCATTGACTCCGTGTGGGTTGTCCTTGGGACGATGTTCGGACTGACCTATCTCTTCATCATCTTCCTGAGCTTTTTCTATGACCTCTCCGGGCTTTCTTTTGCCCTTATGATGCCTCTATCCCTCCTTTACGCCGGCATCGGCACGAGCATCACCGGCATCATCACCCGCTTTAAGCCCCTAATCTACACCCCGCTTCCTGCTTTCCTCATCGGCATTTATATGCTTGTGGGCTTTGTGGAGGATTGGCAGCTTCATGCTTGGTGGTACCTCCTCTTCGGAGCGGCCTTCCTATTGATGATGGTGATTCCGGGGCATCTCATGAACCTCAAGGCTAAAGGGGAAAAATGAAGAAAGAACTGAATCCCGTTATCCACTCGCAATTAAGGCTCGCGGTGATCACCATCTTGGCACAAGTAGAGGAAGCGGACTTCAATTACCTCAAAGACAAGACCGAAGCCACTGCGGGTAACCTCAGCGTCCAGCTCGACAAACTGAGCGAAGCCGGATACATCACCATCACCAAGACTTTCGAGGGAAAGCGTCCCCGCACCATCGCTTCCATCACGGACGAAGGACGCACCGCTCTTGAGGAGTACATCAGTACGCTCAAAGAGATCCTCGGATTGTAACCCCTGGGTACTTGCAAAAAAGGAGATACAGACCGAACTGAAATTTTTGGTCTGTATCTTTTTCTTTTCCGGGTCTGTGTCCCGCATTTTCCCCGGTACGGTCGAAACAAAGACACCGGATACCCCAAAAAGACACCCTTAGATCGAAAGCTATTCCTTTTGTGTTTGAACAGAAAAAGGGTTCAAATGGTTTTACCCACGAATATCGTTTCCGAGTGCCCCACGCAAGAGGTATCGACCTTCAATTTCTTGAGAGATGACTCAAAAAGACTGTATGGTACTTCATCCCGGCACACGATACCTCATCAATAAAAAGTCTTCAAATGAATACAACATTTCAAACATCATTATTCGGACTCATTTTCCTCTTTACTACAATGGAACTGAGTGCCCAAGACACACAAAAAGATATGACCCCTATCAGTACCTACAACGACCTCGCCCGAGCCATCCAAGAGGGCACGAAAGAGATAGTTATTTCTCGCAATATCACGGTAAATCACGCCCTTATCCTCCATGAGGGCGTTTCCCTCAGGGGCGTCGTGCAGGAAAATGGGGAGCTTCCGATGCTTCTTTTCGCAGGGTCCGACGGCTTGGGACTTACGGCAAATAACAGTCTCAAAGACCTCAAGATTAACGCGCCGGTGGGTAGGAGAGCCGTTTTCACCACCTATTCAAAAGAAAACCTGGGCACATTCGACCTCGAAAATCTCTCCGTACAGGGGCAGGTATCTTTCATCTTCCGGATTGGCACGCTGAGTGCTGACGTCCGGCTCAAAGACATCGACATTTTCTCCGCCGATGCCCGCGCCTACCTTGAGCAACCACAGAAGTACGGCGTGAACGTCATACAGGGCGCACTCACCATCTATAATATGAATGGCGACGAGGCAAGCGTCGTAAACGTACGCGCCGAAGGCATCACCATAGGGCGGGAAAACGCTCCGGTGACCGGCTCCGGCATCTTCATTGCCGGCGCGGGCGACAAAGGGGGACGCACCCTCGTTTCGCGATTAGAGACCGGAGCGGTTTACTCCACCGGTAAAATCCCCTACGGCGTAGCCGACTACATCACGGGAGGCGTCTTTGTCCTCAACGGCGCCCACGCCAAAGAGGTCGTCACAAACGGCGAACTCGTCACTTACGGCGTGAACGATATGGTCACGGACGTATGGGGCTCCGTGGACGACTGGACGAGCAACGCCCCCATCATCTCATACGGGCCGAGCGGCATCGGATTCGTGAACTTCGGCATCGTGAAGAACTACACCGTCAACGCACCCATACAGACCTACGGAGAAGGGGCAAGGGGCTACAACCAATACGACGGTACAGTGGATAAGATCGCTTTTAAGAGCATCGAGACCTTTGGCAACGGCTCCATCGGAATCCAGATCTCCAAAAAGATCGGTACCCTCACAGTCGAAGAAAGCGTCACCACACACGGAGCCGTCGGCAATTCTCTTGTCAAAGGTGTGATCACCAAACTCCCCGCCTACGCCATCAGCATCAAGAACGGCGGCTATGCCGAAAGAATTGAAGTAAAAGGCGACGTGGTATCGAACGGCGACAAAGTAACCGCCTATATCACCGAGAAAGGCGGCGAAGTGAAAGACCTTACGGTGGGCGGTGCAATCACAGCCTACGGCAAGGAGGCAAAGGGTCGCGAACTCGATGTCTGAGCCTGTTTTTCGGTCTCCGGGATAATCCTTTCGAGGTCTAAGGACAAAGAGAACCGGGTACAGACCGGCGCATTCTCAAGACACAGACCGAGAAGAAATCGAGATACAGGTCAAGAAGAAATCGAGATACAGGTCAAGATTTTTGCCTTCAAGCCTGCTTTTGCCCGGACAGTATGCACAAGAGAAGGGGTGGCTCCGATGTAGGAGCCACCCCTTCTCTATACCCTACTGCGCCGAAGCTCAGGGATTCATTTTTGGGAAAAGCCGGAGTGCATTATTTTGAGAGGACGAAGACTTTCGTCTCATGAGAAACCACCTTACCGCTCCACTTGGTGCGGGAGCCCAGATCCTTGTGTGCCCACACGTCGCGTACCTTGTAGCGATTCGGGAGGGAGAGATCCTTGAAGGATACGGAGATATTACGAGTCTTATCAGACGTATTGAGGATAGCGATGGCGTAACGGTCGCCGGAGAGCGGGCGGAGGAACACTTGATAGTCATCCGTCTTCACCACTCTCTCAGCCGCCTTTCCGAGCGGGTCTTGGTCTATGGCTATAACCTCTTTATTCAAAAGGATACGGCGGGTCTCGTCGTTGAGGGAACGGAGGTCGTTACTCATGGCAAGCGGAGATGCCATCATACACCAGAGACTCATTTGAGACTGATACTCGGTGTCCGAGCAGCCTACTCCGCCGAGGTCGCTGGAGGCGTCGCCTTTGCCATAAAGCCCCACGATGAGCATATCCATATCGTTCCAGTGTCCGGGGCGGGCATACTTGGAGACGGGGACGGTTTCCTCAAGGATATCCATAATGCCCAGACCGCCTTTCTTAAGCGTATCGATCCACATATCCCGCACGTCGTAAGAGGTGCGCCAGACGGAGCCTCCGAGCTCACCCGCCCAAGTAGCGGGGTTTCTCACACCCCACTCGCATACTCCGAGCGCTATGTCGCGACCGGAATTTGTGAGGGCATCCGCCATCTTCTTGTAGCGGGCCTTCGCGGTCTCCACATCGACCGGAGCACCGCAGTAATCGTACTTGAGGTAATCGACGTCCCACTCTGCAAAAGTCTTGGCATCCTGTTCCTCAAAGCCGAGACTTGCCGTATATCCGGCGCAAGTGAGCGGAGCCGCGTCGGAGTAAATACCCAGTTTCAGCCCTTTGCTGTGGACATAGTCGGCAAGGGCTTTGATTCCGCTCGGGAACTTCACCGGATCCGCGATGATGTTATTTCGGTTATCCCTGCCTCCCTGCCAGCAGTCATCGATAAAGAGATACTCATAGCCGGCGTCGAGAAAACCTTCGGAGACCATCAAATCGGCCGTGGCCTTGAGATTTTCTTCGTTGATGTCTTCGCCAAAGAAATTCCACGACATCCAGCCCATAGGTGGCGTGGGTGCCAGTTTGGATCGATCGGTTGTTTGTGCAAAAGCAACAGCGGACGACAGGAAAAGCAGTGTCGTCAGAATGGAAACTTTCTTCATTGGTGTATGTAATTGTTTAGATTAGGAATCTCTGTGTCGTCATCAAACCACTCTTTGGGTGCATTGAGGGCAATCATCCTCTTGCCGTTGGAGAGGAAACGGACATTCCGCTTAAAATTGGTGAGGTAAGAGGCAAAGACCTTGCCGTTCTTGAGGAGCCAATAGCCGGGGTACCCGAAGTGGCCACCTGACGCAAATATGCGAATGGAGCCTTTGGCGTACTCGCGTCCGGACGCGATGAGCCTGTACTCCCGGAGATCTATCTGCCTGGAGTAGCCTATGAACTGTAACTTAATGACTTTCCCGTCTATCAGCGTAGTACGATAGGGGAAGAAGAAGACAAAAGAAAGGATGAAAAGCGCCACGGCTATCATCAGCCACTTGTACCACTCTTCTTCGTAAGTTAGCGCCGTGCCTATGAGTACAACGACAATGATCATACAGATCGCCGTAGCCACGATACTCCAATTGTCCCACACAGGCTTATACTCTGCAGATGTCTGTTGGTTATCTTCACTCATAATTAAGTTTACTGTAAAAAAGACAGGGGAATCCCTTACTTTCGGATAAAGGTACCCCAAAAAATCCGTTTGCACCCACCCGCATCCGTTCTCTTGCCCCCAAACCGTATTTTTTGGTACAGACCGAGGCGATCGTCTCGGTCTGTGTGAGAAAGTTACGAGACCCGTACCAAGAAAATCGCCTCGGTACGTGTCTCGTCTGACACGTAGATTTGGGGGTGAGGAGCGTAGTGTCGGGAATAGGGAGGACGATAAGAGGGGGGAGAATGTCGGGAGAAAGGGGTACTTTTGGGGGCGGAATAGGGAGAGACAGATTCTCTCGCCGATAGTTAAAGATGATTGAAGACAACGTATTCGGGAAGAGCAGCACCGTCGTGTACCACTCGGGAAAGTTCGATATCCTCAGGCTTGAAGTCCCGGGATGGGACGAACTCTCACCCGGGCTCAAAAAATATATATACCACCTGTCCGAGGCCTGCCTTTGGGGGAGAGATATCATATACATACAGCACCACAGACAGGGGCTTTTGGTTAGGGAACTACTGGAAGCCATCTGGCAGATGCCGGCTTTCCGAACCAAAGAGCTCGAGGAATACCTGGCTCAGTACTGGTTTCACAGCGGGCTGTATCACAGCTACGAGGAGACCAAGTTTTTGCCCGAGTTTTCGGTAGAGTGGTTCAAAAAGGCGCTTGAAGCCCTACCCTATGACATCGATACCTTCCTCGGGGAGGCCGGCACAAACCGGTCGGACATCATCCGTCTCCTCTTCGATGCCGATTATGAGGGCCTAAGACGCGCAAGCGGAGCAGCAGAGACGCTCATTGAGAGGTCAAGTGTCAATTTTTACGACAGAGGGATAACCACGAAAGAGGCAGTAGACTTTTACGAAAGAGCAAAAGGTGAGACGGAGCTTGCCCCGGGCTTGAATAGTGTCCTTCGCAAAAGCAAAGACGGGGAAATATTCGAGGAAAGAGCCTCTACGAGTGGACTCTACGCCCCGGCTCTCGAGGAGATCGTCCTTCACCTCCGTAGAGCTTCCATTTTGGCACCATCAGAGAAAGCAAAAAGTGTGTTGCAAGCACTGATCGCATACTACGAGACGGGCGACCCGGATGCTTTTGCGACCTACTCCAAGATGTGGGTACACCTCGTCGAAGAGGTCGATATGATCAACGGATTCATAGAGACCTACACCGATCCGCTCGGACTTAAGGGTTCATGGGAGGGCATCGTAGAGCTGGAGGACAAAGAAGGCACGAAACGCACAGAGAAAATCATCTCACTTGCCGACCGGCTCGAAAAGGCGTCCCCCACCGACGAAGCCTATAAGCGCAAAAAAGCGGGAGCCGTGTCCAATAGATCCATCAACGCAGTCCTGCTCGCAGGCGACTCTTACCCCGCCTCTCCGCTCGGTATTAACCTTCCAAACGACGAGCGCATACGGGCAGAGGAGGGCTCCAAGAGTGTCACCCTCGCCAATGTCTCCGAAGCCATAAGCGCGGCACGGAGCGGAAAATCCATCCCGGTCTACTTCTTTGGGAAAGAAGTCCAAGACCGGCAGAGGAAATACGGTTCTCTGGCGGACATCCTTCATACAGACCTCCACGAAGGTATCGGACACGCATCGGGAAGGCTGATGGACGGGGTTCGGGGCGATGCGCTCAGGGAGTTTGACTCCGTCATTGAAGAGGCCCGCGCCGACCTCAATGCCCTATACTTCATCGCTCATCCCATCCTCAGAGAGGAGGGCATCGTAGAGAGCGAAGAAGTCTATAAAGCCCTCTATGACGGCTACCTCACACGGGGTCTGCTTTCGCAATTGGCGAGGGTGGGAGAGGTCCCGGTACTGACTGAGGCGCATATGCAGGATAGAGCACTCATCGCCCGTTGGACGATTGACTTGGCAAAAGAAACGGGAGCAGTCACCCTTGAAGAAAGAGACGGCAGACACTATGTCTTCGTGAACGATTACCGTGAGACACAGAGACTCTTCGGGGAAGAACTCCGAGAGATCCAACGTATCAAGAGTACCGGGGATTACGCCGGAGCCAAGGAGCTCATCGAGCGGTACGCCACCCACGTGGATGAAGCGCTTCTGACCGAAATAAAAGAGCGGGACAAGGCGACCGGCATTCCACCCTACACGGGGTTTGTCAATCCTGTCCTTACCCAAAAGTCAGGCGAAGTCATCGAACTTCACACCGGAGAAGACTTTTTTGCACAAAACCTTCGATACAGCAAGGAATATAAGTCCTTAGTCTCCCCTTTATCCCGATACGGGAAGCGACTCCGAAAAGACGAGGGCAAGTGGAAACCACTCTTGGACAGTCTGAGGACGCAGCTTCGCAGACTGATGGACGTAAAAGTCGCTCAAAGTATGAAGAGCAAAGGGCTTGCGTGGAAGACACTTTACGGCTCTAACCTCCTTAAGCTTAAAGAGCTCTCGGCGACATTGCCCAAAGACGAGGAACTGAGCGGGCTTCTTTGGCACAAAGAGAACCGTGAGATGCGGCTGTTGGCGTTGATGACTCTGCCCCGAGAGTCTGCCGAAAAGCTGTATCCGGTTCTGTCGGAAGAAGTTCGCACAGTGGAAGAAGCAGAGCAATTGGTGGACCTCGTACTCATCCCTTCAAAGCTGTCGGAGGTCGCTGTCGGACGGATCCCGCGGGAAAACAGTTCCGTGTACACGCGCCTCATCCCCTATATCTTACTCACAAGGCTGCTTACATTAAAGGAAGAGGTGCCGTCTTCCATGAGGGGAGCCGTCCTCAAGCTTGTCACGGAGGATCTTCGGGACGGGGATCAAAGGCTTGCGGTATTCATACATCGGACATTCGTCAAGACGGCAGAATCCGGTGTCGAAGGAAGAGGGGAGACAGCTCTCGTCATCCGCCAAATAAGAGCCGAGTTTGGGGCGGATACCACGGCTTTTGCCATCGCAGAAGATCTCGACGATTTGATCCGATATTTGGAAAAAGAGGAAAGTAATGGAAGTAAAAATTGAGCCCGGCTGGGGGAGAGAACTGAGAGAAGAGTTTGAGAAGCCCTACTTCAAAACCCTCACAGACAGGGTAAAAGAAGCCTATGCCACTTCTATCGTGTACCCACGGGGCGCACTCATCTTCAATGCGTTCAATCTGACGCCGTTTGAAGCGGTGAAAGTCGTGATTTTGGGACAAGACCCGTACCATAATGAGCGTCAAGCGATGGGTTTGAGTTTCTCCGTTCCTCAAGACGTGGAATTGCCACCCTCGCTCCAAAACATATACACCGAACTCGAAAGCGATATGGGACTCACCCCTCCGGAGAGTGGCGACCTCACCGACTGGGCAAGGCAGGGGGTCTTTTTGCTGAATACGACCCTCACCGTCCGCGCACACTCCCCCAAGAGCCACTTTGGGTGGGGGTGGGAGACCTTCACGGACGAAGTCATCCGTCTGCTTTCCCAAAAGAGGCGTAATCTCGTATTTATATTGTGGGGCAGCGAAGCCCAAAGAAAAGCCGGTCTCATCAACGCCCGGGAGCACCTCATTCTGAGAGGTGTACACCCGTCACCTCTGTCTGCGTACAGAGGCTTTTTCGGGAAGAAGTACTTCTCAGAGACCAACGCCTATCTCATTGCTCACGGGAAGACCCCCATCAGGTGGATCTGAGAGTCCTTGGGTGAGGGACTCTGGTTTGGTACGTACCGAAGTTCTTTTCTATGCCTGTACCTTTCACGGGAAAGATACGGGTCGAAAAAATCATTTTGGTCGGACATAGAATCACATAAGCTCCTTTCCCAAGTCTGTTTTTAGATCAGAGATCCTCGAATCTTCGGATTTAGATTTGTTGCATATCCTTTTTTTATTACCTTTATACAGGAAATCGGCACGACCAAAGCCTATCCCCGTCTCCTTTCTAATCTCGACCACGGAAGGAAGAGATGAGAAAGAAGAAAGATGATAAAAGAATAGCAATGAGCGAAGCAAGAAAAGAGTTTTTGGAGGAAAAACTGAGAGAAGTCTTCGGCTTTACCTCTTTCAAAGAGCCTCAGGAGGAAATCATCCGCAGTCTCCTCTCGGGCAAAGACACCTTTGTGCTGATGCCTACGGGCGGCGGCAAGAGTCTTTGCTACCAGCTCCCGGCACTCGTCAGCCCGGGGGTCTCTGTGATTGTATCCCCGCTCATTGCCTTGATGAAAAACCAAGTCGACGCAGTAAGGGGTATTTCCGAGAAAGACGGGGTGGCTCATTTCTTGAATTCCTCCCTCTCCAAGGCTCAGCTCGAGACCGTCTACAACGATGTCAAAAGCGGGCTGACGAAGATGCTTTACCTTGCCCCGGAGACGCTTTGCAAACAGGACACCGCAGACCTCCTCCGAGAGCTTGAGGTCTCCTTTTATGCCGTAGACGAAGCCCACTGCATCAGCGAGTGGGGACACGACTTCAGACCCGAATACCGTCGTCTCAAAGAGATTATCGACGATATCTCAAGGCGGCCGATCATCGCACTCACTGCGACGGCTACGCCTTTGGTAAAAGAGGACATCATCCGAAATCTCGGGTTGCAATCACCGAACGTCTTTACCAGCTCATTCAACCGTCCCAACCTCTACTACGAAATCCGGCAGAAGAGCAAGGATCCCCAGGAGGTCTACAAGGACATCATCACTTTTATACGCAAACATCCCGGTGTCTCGGGCATCATCTACTGCATGAGCCGGCAGACAGTGGAGACTTTCTCGCAAGTGCTATCGGCAAACGGCATCAAGGCGTTGCCCTATCACGCGGGACTGGAGCAAAAAGTGCGCGTAGAGACACAGGATGCTTTTATCAATGAAGACATCGACGTGATCGTGGCCACCATCGCTTTCGGGATGGGAATCGACAAGCCGGATGTCCGCTACGTCATCCACTACGATTTCCCAAAGAGTATGGAGAGCTATTACCAAGAGACCGGACGTGCGGGACGTGATGGCGGAGATGGGATCTGTATAGCATACTACTCTGAAGACGACATCCGCAAAATGGAGAAACTACTCCAGAGCAAAAAGAAATCAAATAACGAACGTGAAATAGGTCGTTACCTCCTCGATGAAGTAAAGCACTATGCGTCCAGCCCAATTTGCAGGCGAAAGGTACTGCTGAATTACTTCGGAGAACAATACGACCGGGAAAACTGTAATAACTGCGATAACTGCAACAATCAAAAACACCGTAAAGTGGAAGCAAAAAATACTCTTGTCACCATTCTCAAAACCCTTAAAACTGTAAAGGGCGATTTCGACACAGATTATTTCTTAGACCTATTGACAGGGAAACTTTCGAGCGTCATACAAAACTTCAAGCACAACGACTTAGACGAGTTCGGCATACTGGCGGACGAGGAGCGGGAAAACCTGGAGACCATCATACAGCAGGCCGTCATCAAAGGCTATATCTCCAAAGATCCCGAGAAAATGGGTGCCATAGCCATCACCAAAGCCGGCACGAATTTTCTAAAGAAGCCGGTGTCTTTCCTCGTGGACTGTGACGAGGATGACGAAGACATCAAAGATGCAGACAGCGCAGGAAAGGGGGGCGCAGGCGGAAGCGGAGGGAACGTCGCTGATCCGACGATGTATAATATCCTCAAAGATCTCCGGAAAAAAGTAGCTCGGCAGAAAGACCTACCCCCTTACGTAATCTTCAAGGACTCCAGCCTTGAAGATATGGCCGGCTCCTATCCGATGACGATGGACGAGCTGCAGAAGATCAGCGGAGTCGGTCTTTCGAAGGCAAAGAAGTTCGGCGAACCGTTCCTCAAAGTAATTGCGGAATACGTCCACGAAAACGACATTGAGAGACCGGAGGATATGCGCATCCGTACCGTCCCCTCCAAATCAAAACTCAAAGTCTCCATCGTCCAACTCATAGACCGGAAAGTCTCTCTGGAGGACATCGCCAATACCTATGACCTCGACTTTGCGGAACTCTTGAGCGAAATGGAAGCCATCGTCAATAACGGCACGAAGATTAACATCAGCTACTTCATCGACGACGTTATGGAGGCGGACAAGGTGGACGACATATACGACTATTTCCGTCACTCGGAATCAGACGATCTCGAGAAAGCGATCAGCGCCCTCGGGGATTGCGAGGAGGAAGAGATTCGCCTCGTAAGGATAAAATTTCTCTCCGAACTGGCAAACTAACCAGACAAATACAGGGCTCCGAACAGAGCCGGTACGAATATGAAAGCAACAAAGAACTTGATCTTGGCGATCGTTTTGGTCGGACTCCTCTCCTCCTGCCACACAAGCGAAAGAGAAGGTCAAGGTACCGATCTCTCGGCAATTAAGTGGGAGATCGTCGAAGCGCACAAGACCTACCTGCATCCTGATGTCGCACAGATTTCGGAGGAAAGTGACACCGCGGCTTCATTCAGAGCAGACATTGTCCTGACGTTCCCGCAGCTTGGGAGTAAGGCTTCGGGCAGCGCCAAAACCTTCACCGACTCGGTGTCCATACTTCTGATGAAAAGGCTTATCCCGGAAGACTCGCTCCTCGGGAGCACCCCGAAGGAAACGCTTGACCGCTTCGTGCAGTTCCGCCAAGACGCGTACCTGGAGGACTTCGAAGCCGCCAAAGCAGAGGGCTACAGTACCGAGCTGCTCTCGGGTTTCGTGGACGAAATTCTGATGACCGACTCAGTCGCGTACAACGATCATAACCTATTTTCCATCCAGACGTTCACTTACGAGTACACCGGAGGTGCGCATGGTCGTCAGAGCTCCAAGGCGCTGACTTTCGACTTTTCGAAAGAGAAGCTCTTGACGGCAGATGATCTTTTCAGAAAGGGTGCCACGACAAAAATCGACAGTCTGATCCGCCAGGAGCTCTTTACCCGATACCACGCATCGAGCGGAGAAGAGCTGGAAGAGCTCGGGTTCTTTAATTATGCCGAAGCCAAGACGACCGACAATATGCTCCTCACCCGTAACGGAGTGACTTTCATATTTGACCCCTACGAAATTGCGGCCTACTTTTTGGGGACAATCCAGGTCGAGCTTCCCTACTCTGCCCTTTCCCCTTATCTTAGTGAGGATTACGCCTTTTTGGCAAAATAACGCACCAGAGAAGTATACCGAATATGCCCGAGATTCATTCATTACCACTCATTGAGCAATTTTTCCCCGAGCTGTCCGACCTCCAAAAAAGCCGCTTGGGAGCGCTTCCCGAGCTCTACAAGGAGTGGAATGCGAAAATCAACGTCATTTCCCGAAAAGACATCGACCACATAGAGGCGCACCATATCCTGCATTCTCTCGGCATTGCGAAGTTCACCCGCTTCCCGACCGGGGTCGAAATATTGGACATCGGCACAGGTGGCGGATTTCCGGGCATACCCCTTGCTATTCTCTTCCCGGAAGCCCATTTCACGCTCGTCGACGGCACAGGCAAAAAAATCAAGGTGGTGCAAGCCGTCTCCGATGCCGTGGGGCTCGAAAACGTCACGGCGATTCACACCCGCGCCGAGGATCTGCCCAGCGACATCTGTCACTTCATAGTCAGCAGAGGCGCGCTTCCGATGCCCGACCTGTATCGATTCGGACAGAAGCTCATCCACAAGAGGAGCCAAAACAAAGGTGCAATGCCCAACGGCATCATTGCCCTCAAAGGGGGAGACCTCCGCGAGGAGCTTCTTCCTTTCAAAAGGATCGTTTCCTCAGAGAGTCTGGAGGATCTTTTCCCCGGTCTTGATTTTTTCAAAGAAAAGAAAGTGATTTACCTGCCTGTATGACCCATTACCAAACCTTTACCTTTTTCCTCATCGAGGAGCATACCTATCTGCTTTGGGACGAGACGGGAGACGCCTGCGTGGTGGACGCGGGGATGTTTCGAGAGGGAGAGCGCAAGGCGTTTGGCGACTTCCTTACCCAAAACGGGCTTCGACTCGTGCGTGCCATCCACACCCACCTTCACTTCGACCATTTTCTCGGAGCCAAGTGGATTGGCGAAACCTACGGCATCATCCCCGAAGCGCCCCAAGCAGACATCGAAGACAAGCTTGAACTCTCGCGCGGTCTTGTCGAGGAGCAAGGCGAAATCGCCCGCGTCATCCGATCTACCGACTTTGTCCCTCTCCCCGGTGAGGGAAGTACCGTCACTTTCGGGCATTCGTCTCTGAAGATACTATCCGTACCGGGGCATACCCGTGGACACGTCGCTTTCTATAACCCGGATGCAGGATTTGTGATCTCGGGAGACGTACTCTTCAGGGGAGGCATCGGACGCACCGACCTCTTCGGAGGAAACCACGAAGAGCTGCTCACCTCCATCCGCACCCGGCTGTTCTCCCTTCCGGACAAGACAAAAGTACTCCCCGGACACGGTCCGGAGACAACCATAGGGACGGAAAAGGCGGGGTTCGGATTCTAATCCGGACTACGAAAGAGACCAAACACCAAGCATCAAACGAGACACGTACCAAAAAGTTTTTGTCGGTACGTGTCTCGTCTGCTTTTGGGTACGTGCAAAACATTTGTCCCGATCCGTACCTCCCGATGCTCTTGCTCAAAGTATCCTTTTGGATCCCACTCACAACTCCCGGAAATTGGGTTCGTTTCCGAACTATTATGGGTATTTTTGCGATAGAGCTCCGAGGGCAAAGGTCTCTCAGGGCAGGTAAAAGACTGTCAAACGAATACCTTTAAACATACAATCCCCCAACAATCAAAAAACTATGTACGGTAAAATCAAAGATTTCCTGCAAAGTGAACTCGACGATGCCCGCAAAGCAGGCATTTACAAAGAAGAACGAATCATCACCAGCAAGCAGACCGCGGCAATCAAAGTGAAAGGTGCCGATGGCAAAGAAAAAGAGGTGATCAACTTCTGTGCCAATAACTACCTCGGTCTGGCCGACAACGAACGCGTCATCAAAGCGGCCAAAGAAATGATGGACAAGAGGGGCAATGGTCTCGCATCCGTCCGCTTTATCTGTGGCACCCAAGACATCCACAAGGAGCTTGAAGCCGCCATCTCCGATTACTTCCACACCGAAGACACCATCCTCTACGCAGCTTGTTTCGATGCCAACGGAGGCATCTTCGGCGCTATCTTCGGTGAGGAAGACGCCATCATCAGCGATGCCCTCAACCACGCTTCCATCATCGACGGCGTGCGTCTCTCCAAAGCCAAACGCTACCGCTATGCCAACGGCGATATGGTCGACCTCGAAAAGCAGCTGCAAGACGCCCAAGCTCAGCGTTTCCGCATCGTCGTCACGGACGGTGTCTTCTCTATGGACGGGAACGTGGCCAAGATGGACAAAATATGCGCCCTTGCAGAAAAGTACGATGCCCTCGTTATGGTCGACGAATGCCACTCCGCAGGCGTAGTCGGCAAAACCGGACACGGTGTCTCCGAACAGTTTGATGTCTACGGACGCATCGACGTCATCACAGGAACTCTCGGCAAAGCATTCGGTGGCGCAATCGGCGGTTTTACGACCGGGAAGAAAGAGATCATCGACATCCTTCGTCAGCGCTCCCGTCCTTACCTTTTCTCGAACACACTTCCCCCCGCAACCGTTGGTGCCGGTCTCGAAGTCTTCAAGATTCTCAAAGAATCCGATGCCCTTCACACCAAGCTGATGGACAATGTGCAATACTTCCGTGACCGTATGGCTTCACTCGGCTTCGACATCAAGCCCACACAGAGCGCTATTTGCGCCGTGATGCTCTACGACGCGGCTCTGGCTCAAAAGTTTGCCGCACGGATGCAGGAAGAAGGCATCTACGTCACCGGATTCAGCTACCCCGTCGTGCCGAAAAACGAGGCCCGCATTCGCGTACAGCTCTCCGCTGCTCACGAGCACAGTCATATTGACAAGTGCGTCGCCGCGTTCGAGAAGATCGGTCGCGACCTCGGCGTCCTCAAGTAACAAGGAAAAGGTTGTAAGTCACCAGGGCACTCTCTTTTCCCAAAAAGACAACTCCGGAGGACTAATATCCGCAAACGCCGCTTATCACCGTACGGGCAGGGACTTTTTGGTCACCTGCCCGTACTTTTGTAGCCACGGCACCCGGGGATACCGGACTAAGCTCTGTGCAACGGCATACTCCGGGACACGGGTGAAAGGTCAAGTGCGAAAAAAGCGGTATCTTGCATAGGGATAGGGGCTTTGGAGAGACGAAGAGGGAATGTGATTTTGTTCGACGATAATCAAGAGAAAAAGATAGCCGCAAGTCAGGATGCAGGTCAAAGCTAAAAAAGCCCTCGGGCAACACTTTCTTACGGACGAAAGTATAGCCAAGCGTATCTCGGAAAGCCTACAAGGCTTCAACCTCCCCATCGTGGAAGTTGGAGGCGGGATGGGAGTACTCACGCAGTTCCTCGTAGAAGACTACCCGGATCTGCGGGTCGTGGAGCTGGACACGGAGTCAGTGACCTATTTGAAGGCACATTTCCCGTCCTCACTGGAGGGAAAAATCATAGCGGGAGATTTTCTTAAGCTCGATTTGGGTTCTGTTTTTGAACCACAAGGCAGCCCTTTTCTCCTTATCGGCAACTTTCCTTACAACATCTCCACACAGATTTTCTTTCACCTACTCGAGTATCGCGACCTTGTACCCGCGGCCGGTGGTATGCTCCAAAAGGAGGTCTCCGAAAGGCTTGCAGCTCCTGCCGGGACAAGAGCGAGTGGGATTTTGAGCGTATTCCTGCAGGCGTGGTACGACATAGAATACCTCTTCAGTGTACCTCCCGAAGTCTTTAGTCCACCGCCTAAGGTGAATAGCGGCGTGATACGCCTCGTGCGCAATGATCGGAAGACCCTTGGCGTGGACGAGCAGCTCTTTAAGACAGTGGTCAAGACGGCATTCAACCAAAGACGCAAAACCCTTCGTAATGCCCTTAAACCGCTTCTCGGAGATCGGAAACTCCCAAGTGAAGCTTTCCTCACCCGACGAGCCGAGCAGCTCACCGTGGACGACTTCATCAGCCTCACGGAGGAGATCCAAGAAACAATATCGAAAGACCAATCCCTGTAAAGTTTTTGGACAGAAGATGGAAAATACAGAGACTTTAGACCTCAAGAAATTATACGAAGAGGGGAAGGTGGACGAGCTTAAGGCCGAGCTTGCCAAGCTTCACCCTACAGAACTTGCCGAGCTTATAGAGGGACTGTCGCCCGGGGAAGAGGTTCTCAAGTTTTTGGAGCTTCTTCCGGATGAGCAGGCAGCAGCAGTACTCCTTGAGCTCGATGAGGACGAGCAAGCCCGCATCCTTAGTAAGATCAGCTCCGAAGACATCGCAGTCCGGCTTCTCTCCAATATGGATACGGACGATGCCGCAGACCTTATCCGCGACCTTGAACCGGAGCAGCAGGACACCATTCTTTCCCTCGTAGATGACGTCGAGCAGGCAGGGGACATCATCGATCTTCTTCATTATGACGAAGACACCGCGGGGGGCGTGATGCGGAAAGAGATGGTAGTCATCAACGAGAACTGGTCGATGCCCCGGTGCGTTGACGAAATGCGGCAACAGGCCGAACACTTGGACGAGCTCTATTACATTTACGTCGTTGATGACGACGGACGGCTCGTCGGGATCCTGCCCTTGAAGAAAGTCATCACCAACCCCTCCGTGAATATGATCAAGAACGTGATGCAGAGGGATCCGATTTCGCTTCACGTTAACGACAAAATAGAAGAAGTGATCGATGCCTTCGAAAAATACGACCTCGTAGCGATTCCGGTCATCGACTCCACCAAGCGTCTCGTCGGTGTCATCACCGTCGACGACGTGGTAGACGAAATGCGCGAACAGCACGAGAAAGACTACCAGATGGCTTCCGGTCTGTCCCAGGACGTAGAGAGCTCGGACTCCATCTTCCATCAGACAGGAGCGCGTCTGCCTTGGCTCATCATCGGGATGATCGGCGGGATCTTCAATTCCCAGCTTTTGGGACAGTACGACAGTGTCTTTTCGCTTATGCCCGCGGCATCGCTTTTCATACCCCTCATCGGCGGGACGGGCGGTAATGTCGGCACTCAGTCTTCGGCCATCATCGTGCAAGACCTTGCGAGCAACTCGATCAAACCGGGCGACATCCCGAAGCTCGTCCTCAAGGAGCTCCTCGTCTCTCTCATCAATGCGAGCCTCATCAGTCTGATCGTCTTCCTCTACATTTACTTCTTTATGCACGAACCGCTCTTGATGACTTCCGTTGCTCTGAGCCTCTTTTGTGTCGTGATGTTTGCGTCCATCTTCGGAACTATGGTGCCTCTTATTATGGAAAAGCTGAAGATGGATCCGGCTCGTGCCACGGGACCTTTCATCGCGATAATGAACGACCTCTTCGGGATGTTTATCTATATGCTTATCACCCAATCCCTCTTCACCTTTTTCCAATGACCCCGACCAAAGGCAAGTTTCTCTTTCCTCTCCTCTTTTTTTTCGCACTCACTTCGGTACTCTCCTCTTGCTCTCCCAAACTGACGGAAGCCCAGCGTATGGCGAAAAAGGTCGTTAAGAGAGGGTACGAGGAGCAAAGAGTGGAGATGCGTGGCGTGTGGATGCCCACCGTGGGACGCACCTATTACAGAGGCAAGACACCACAGGAGATTAGGGTCTATTTGACTGAAGCGCTCGACCGGTTCGAGAAGCTCGGCATCAATGCCGTCTTCTTTCAAGTCAGGAGCGAGGGCGATGCCTTTTATGCGTCGGGGTACGAGCCTTGGAGTCGTTACTTGACCGGGACACAGGGCAAAGCCCCGAGTCCCTATTGGGATCCGCTCGATTTTATGATAAAAGAGGCGCATAAGCGCCATATGGAACTCCACGCCTGGATCAACCCCTACCGCGTCGCCCTTAATGCCTCCGAGCCGGTCTCCCCGCTGCACGTCTCGTCGCGTCACCCCGAGTGGTGCGTCAAGTACGGAGACCTCATCCTCCTCAATCCTGCACTCAAAGAAGTGCGCGACTACACGGCAGATATTGTCAGAGACCTTGTCTCGAGGTACGACCTTGACGGCATACATATGGATGACTATTTCTATCCGTATCCGGTCGCAGGCGTACCCTTTCCGGATGCCAAAGAGTACCGTCTCTACGGAGGTGCTTTTAAGACCGTGGGCGACTTCCGGAGGGAAAACGTGAATCTCCTCGTCCAAGAACTTCACGAGACCGTGAAAGCGCTGAAGCCTTGGGTTCGCTTCGGAATCAGCCCCTTCGGCATCTACCGCAATAAGCGCACAGACCCCATAGGATCCGACACCAAAGGACTGCAAAATTACGACGATCTCTACGCGGATGTGCTCCTATGGGATCAAATGGGCTGGGTGGATTACACTTTACCCCAGATTTACTGGCAGATGGGGCACAAACAGGCCGACTACACAGAGCTGGCATACTGGTGGAAAAATAACATCCGAAAAGGACACCTCTACTTCGGTCAGCACATCCGCAATACGATGGATTACGACCAGCTCGAAGAGAAGTGGGCGATTGCCGCAGAGACCTCCCAAGGCAACGTCCTGTGGCCGCATGAGGATGTGTTGGGAAATTACAAGAACTTTGAGCAGGATCTCGGGACGTTCTTTTGGAAAAACAAAGCCATCCTGCCACCATCGGATTACCCCGATTACCTTCGGGACTTCCCCGAGCCGGCCCGGGATGCAACGGTCTTAAGGGGGGATGCCGGACAAGAACTCGTCTGGATGGGCGACCCTGAGCTGCCCCAAGGTCTTGAGACTAAGTATTACGTAGTCTACACCCACCGAAGAGGAGCCACGGAGCGCGAGATCATGCAGGCGCAAAACATCACCGTGATGACTTCCGAGACCAAGTACAGACCACTGAACCTCGGGGGAAAATTTCGTCTCGCCTTCACCGTCACCCGTGTAGACCGATTCAACCACGAGCATATTATTGCCCGTAATATCCCCGTAGTGCTGTGATCTTTTTGCACGTACCGAGAGCAAAGAAAGGTACAGACCGATTTTTGCAAAAGGTACAGACCAAAGTTTCGGTCTCGGTACGTACCACAGCGATATCGGTTCCGAATACTCGGTGCTTTTTGATATATTTGCCTTGAGACGGAGCTACTGTCTTTTATAAGGAGAAAAATTTAATCCATTCAAACATAAGATGTTTTCCGGAATAGTCGAAAATACTGCCCGCGTGCTCAGAGTAGAGCGCGACCCGCATAACGAAAATGTACACCTGACGCTCACCGTCCCATTTTGGGACGAATTGAAGATTGACCAAAGCGTCAGCCACAATGGTGTATGCCTCACCGTCGTCGCCATTCAACCCCAAACGCAGAGCTACACGGTGACTGCCGTCAAGGAGACGCTCATCCGCTCCAATCTCGGAGACCTCAAGGAAGGCAGCCTCGTAAACGTCGAAAGAAGTATGCCCGCAGGCGGTCGCCTCGACGGGCACATCGTACAGGGACACGTGGACACGACCGGTACAGTGGCTGATGTGCAAGAGGCAGGGGGAAGCGCTTACTTCACCATTCGCTACGCGATAGCCCCGGAGATGGCGCTTAAAGGCTACACGACGGTCGAGAAAGGGAGTGTCTGTGTGAACGGCGTGAGCCTTACGGTGGTAGACTCCGGGATCGGAGACTTCAAAGTGGCCATCATTCCCTACACTGTCGAAAACACTAATTTCCAAACCCTCAAAGTAGGAGACAGGGTAAATCTCGAATTCGATATCGTAGGCAAGTACCTCGCGAAAATGATCGAACTACGGAACCTCTCCGATAGTGGCCTTCTGAAATAAACGGCTTGATTTTCTGAATAAAACAATGGCTCAAAAACCATCCATACCTAAGGGGACAAGGGACTTCTCGCCGGAAGAAATGGCGAAAAGAAACTATATCTTTGACACCATCAGGAGCGTCTACAAAGTCTACGGATTCCGGGAGATAGAGACGCCCGCAATGGAGAATCTATCCACGTTGATGGGCAAATACGGCGAAGAAGGCGACAAACTGCTCTTCCGCATCCTTAACTCCGGCAATGCACTCAAAGGGGTTAATCGGGACGAGATACACGATATGGATCCCGCCCACTTTGCAAACCTTGTCTGTGACCGCGGTCTGAGATACGACCTGACGGTGCCTTTTGCCCGCTTCGTGGTTCAGCACAAGAATGACCTCACTTTCCCATTTAAGCGCTTTCAGATTCAACCCGTATGGCGCGCAGATCGCCCCCAGAAAGGGAGGTATCGCGAGTTCTTTCAGTGCGATGCGGACGTGATCGGCTCTGACTCTTTGCTCCACGAGGTGGAGTTGGTGCAGATTATCGATGAGGTATTCACGAGACTCAATATCCGCGTCGCAATCCTCCTGAATAACCGCAAGCTGCTCACTGCCATCGGCAGACACTTCGGCATAGAGCAGATTACCGACCTCACTGTAGCCATCGACAAGCTCGACAAGATAGGTTGGGAGGGGGTGAAAGCGGAGCTGCTTACTAAAGGGCTTCGGGAAGGGATCATCGACGCACTGGCTCCCGTCATCACCTTGGAAGGGAGTATCCCCGAAAAAGTCGCGGTACTCAAAGAGCTCTTTGGCGAAGACGAAGTGGGAAAGAAAGGTTTGGAAGAAGTCTCTTTCATCTTTGACACACTCGGTCTTGTGCCCCTGAATAACGAAGTCCGCCTCGACCTCTCTCTTGCCCGAGGGCTCGACTACTACACCGGCACCATCTTTGAAGTAAAAGCACTCGACACACAGATCGGGAGCATTACGGGAGGCGGTCGTTACGACGACCTCACCGGGGTATTTGGAGAGAAAGGGATGAGTGGTGTCGGTATCTCCTTCGGAGCAGACCGCATTTTTGATGTCCTCAATACCCTTGATCTCTACCCCAAAGGCATCACCTCCACAACGAAAGTAATGTTTGTCAATTTCGGAGATCAAGAAGTGCGAAAGATTATCCCGATACTCTCCGAACTCCGAAATAAGGGCATCGTGGCAGAGCTTTATCCGGACAATGCCAAGCTGAAGAAACAGATGAGCTATGCCGACTCACTACACATCCCGTATGTGGCATTCGTGGGAGAGGAAGAGATGCAGAGTGGCACTGTAACGCTGAAAGATATGTCCTCCGGAGCTCAAGTAACGCTGTCCGGGGATGAAATCGTGGCGCGTCTTTCGGACTGATTCCTTTTAGACCGAAAACCTTTATATTCTTTTTTTTTACAACCCTATCTAACCGATTAAAACGTTATGGCTAATTATTCCGTAGAGTCAGTTGAGGGCATTGGTGAAGTTTACGGGAAAAAACTCCGCGAACAAGGCATCAAGAACACCGACCAATTGCTGTCTGCCACGAGGACAAAGGCGTTCCGCAAAGAGTTGGCAGAGAAAACAGGAATTAGCGAAGACCTTATCCTCAAGTTTGCCAACCACGTAGATCTCTTCAGAGTGGACGGTATCGGATCACAATACGCCGAGATACTCGAAGCCGCGGGCGTAGACACCGTGAAAGAATTGGCAACCAGGAAGCCCGAGAACCTGGTAAAAAAGATGGAAGAGGTAAATGCCGTAAAGAAACTCGTCCGTCGCACACCCTGCCTCAAGGTAGTTACCAAGTGGGTGGAGAGTGCCAAAACACTGCCCCGCGGTCTCGAATACTGAGTGCTTGCCCCTGCTTTGCAGTACCCCGGACTCTGGGGTCGCTTCAGACCGACACGCAGGCTGTTTCCTCCCGAAAAGAGGAATCAGCCTTTTGTGCGTGTATGCGTCTTTTCTGACACCGATACTTCAGTGGTATGGGGACACTTCGGATTTAGTACAGGCCAAGAGGTTCGTGCAGGTACGTGTCTCGCCGGTCTGTAGGCTTGGGCAAACTTTTCTTCTCGGTCTGTACCAAATTTCGATTCACCATCGAGGTTCGATCAAATTTCTGCTCCTTGCCCGACATTATGCCGGAGTTGTGGTCAAAAAGCGGTAAATTTGCCCCTCGGTGAGATTTCCATTGGGAGGGCTTCAGATTGATTCGTTTGTCGCAGGCTCGCCTGAATCATCAATCCTTATGCAATACAACTACCAAGATACATTTCCTCCTGTCACAAGGAATCTGCTCATTCTGAATGTCCTTATGCTTTTGGCCGAGTGGGTACTGCCACGCATAGGCATTGATTTGGTCAACCTTTTGGGGATGCACTATTTCGAAGCCGACAGTTTCGGAATCCACCAATTGGTAACCTATATGTTTTTGCACGACCCGGGAGGCATCTCCCACCTCTTCTTCAATATGTTTGCCCTCTATATGTTCGGGGGGCTCTTGGAGCGTTTTTGGGGTCCGAAGAAATACCTGACTTACTACCTCGTTACCGGTATTGGGGCAGGACTTGTACAGCAAATGGTGTGGTTCTTGAATATGAGTCCGGAAATAATGCCGTACTCGGATCTGCTGATTACGATAGGCGCGAGTGGTGCGATTTTCGGTCTTCTTTTGGCCATCGGGATGATTTTTCCGAATCTTCCGCTTTTCATCCTCTTCGTGCCGATACCCGTCAAGGCCAAGTATTTCGTCATCGTCTACGGTCTTATCGAACTGTGGGGTGGCATCTCCGGCTCTGCCTTCGGCGGAGGTGTGGCACACTTTGCACACCTCGGCGGTATGCTTTTCGGCATAGTCCTCATACTCATTTGGAGGAAGAAGGACAAAAGCAGGGCAGACCTTTACTACTGACACCCGCAACCGTGAAAAAAAGTTTGGGGTACTGGTCGCTGCCCATTCTCCTGTGTGTATCGGCATTGTTGCTTCCTCATACAAAAGAGGCAGGGGTATTGGAGCTGTCCTCCGAAGCCGGAGCACTGCAGGAGAAACCCTGGACACTGATCTCCTACTGTCTGGCTCATCAAACCATTCTTCACCTCGCGCTGTCGGTCTTCCTACTCTCCCTTCTGATCGTCCTCGTGAAAGTGCAGGAGGGAGTTTTCTGGGCGCTCTTTGTCATCGGAGTCTTTGCGGGCGGAGTCTCTTTCCTGCTGCTCTTCCCGCTAAGCGGATTCGGAGACGGCAGTCTTGTAGGCGCATCGGCTGGTATCTGCTCGCTGGCTCCTATCACCCTGTACAGGGCTTTCAGCAAGAAAGGGGATGTGCTCGGACACGCTCTGGCGTGGGTTTTGATGCTGGTACTCGTGGCGGATTTCGTCTCATTCATCGTCATCGGCTCACCCGGCTTTTTGTCACACATTGGCGGGTATATCGCAGGTGCGGCGGTGATGATTCCCGTGTGCGCAAATGAGAGAGCGGATCGGGAAAGAACCGCTGAGCGTGAACGCATACACTCGAAAGCCGCTCGAAGCGGAATCGGGTCTCTATCCGCGAAGGAATGGGAGATCGTCACACACAAAAGAGAGGTTTAGAAGGACAGACTCTATGCTGAAAACACTCGTTGCCATACCGATAAGGATTGTCCTCAAAGTCCTGTACCCGGTGTTTCTCATCGGGTACGGGATCGCACTCCTTGCCCCTAAGGTCTCGCCGGTTGTGAGCGAGATTCCGGCTTACTTCAATCTCGCTTTCGGTCTTTTTTATCTCGGTGCTGTCTTTTATCTCCTGTACTTCCTTTTTCATTGGAAAGACAGTAGTCTCTTCTTGGTCTTTCATCTGTTGCTCATCGCTTTTACGGTCGATTATCTGACGACTTATTCCCCGATGAACGTATTCGAGGGGCTGAAGGAGAAAAGAGACTTGCGGGTTATGACGTATAATGTAGAGAACTTCTACCACCGCCTCTCCGAAGACACTGCTCCCTATGCCATCGGCGTTATCAAAAAATACGATCCGGATATAGTCTGCCTTCAAGAGTCGGTCGGAGGCACTTCTGACATACGGTCCGAAGCGTGGTTCAGAGAGTACTTTACCAAGGACGAATACCCCTTCGTAGTAGCGTCAGCAAAAAAACGCCTCACCCTACTCTCCAAGTATCCGGTAAAAGAACACCATATCGTCGAGTACGAATCTTACACCAACGGATCCGAAAGCTATCTGATAGAGGTCTCCGGAAAGAAACTGCTTCTCATCAATAACCACCTTGAGAGCTACAGCCTCTCCGACGTCGAAAAGGAGAAATACCGCGGCTTCATCAAGACGAGCGAAGTAAAGCGTATGTGGGAGCATTTCAAAGAGGTTAAAGGGCGTCTCTCTCCCAATATGCTCCTCCGCGTCTCTGCCACTCAGGCCACGCATCGGGATATGACCTACTCTCAGTCCGAACACAGACCGGACTATACCATCGTCTTGGGGGACTTCAACGACACACCTATGTCCTATGCCTACTCCAAGCTCCGAGGAGATATGAAAGACGCCTATCAGCAGGTGGGATTCGGTCCAGGCATCAGCTACAATGAGGATCTCCTACCCTTCCGCATCGATCACGTACTTTATAGCGGGAGCTTGGAAGCGACAGGCGGCAAGATTCCTTGGATCAAGGAAGCCAGTGACCACAATCCCGTCATTATCGACTTCACGCTTAAGTAAGCAGCAATTTACGCACTTTATATGGGTCAAAAGCACCTCACGAACCTTCTTGCAAGAACCATCACGGGCATAACCTACATTTCGGTTATCCTTCTTGGCATTTTCACGGAGAACATCGCCCTCCTCGGAGTCCTTTTCTTCATTTTTTCTGCCCTGGGGTGTTTTGAATTTCAGACCATCACCAAAATCAACCGTTACACCCTTGTCCTAAAAATCTTGCACTCACTGATGGCAGGGTGTATCTTCTTCATCGTCTATAAGTTCGTCACGTTGCCGCAAGATGCAGCGCCCATACACAACCGCGCCGCCATCATCGCCGCACTGCCCTACATTGCGTACGTGCTTTTTTACCTCATCGGGGAGATGTATCGTGGGCGACCGGATCCCATCCGGGAAGTATCCTTGGCTTTCTTTTCGCACTTGTACATAGCAGTGCCGCTTGCTCTGCTGATGCTGCTGTGCACAAAAGAACTGGCTGTCTCTTGGCGGCAATATGCTCTGCCTTTTGAACAAACCTTTTGGCTCCTGCCGATTTTCGTCTTCGTCTGGCTCAACGACACGGGTGCCTATGTCGTCGGCTCACTATTGGGCAAACACAAACTGTGGGAAGAGATTTCTCCCAAAAAGACCAAAGAAGGAACCGCCGGTGGTGTCCTGGTCTCGGCAATGGCGGGGGTGACTTTCTATCTCATTTATCCCGATGTCACGAGTATATTTAACTGGATCATCCTCTCCGCCCTCGTCAGCAGCTTTTCCACTTGGGGTGACCTCTTCGAGAGCTATCTCAAACGTGCTGTGGGGGTAAAAGACTCCGGAAACATTCTCCCCGGACACGGCGGTATTCTTGACCGTATCGACAGCCTGCTTTTTGCCGCAGTCCCGGCTTACATATTCATCAACATCATCATTCTCATCTGACTCGGAGTACGGCTGAATCGGGTTATGTGCCTCCCGGTAGCTCCACGCATACTCTTATCCGATTCGGTGCAATACCCACAGCCAAGAGGGCTCGGGGCATACTGAGGAGACAAAAATCTTGGTCTGTACCTCGCGATCACCAGATACAGGGCAAAAATAAGATTTCGCTCAGACCGGGACAATCGCGAGATACAGACCGAGAGTTTGGGGAAGCTGTATCATAGCGCATCTACCTGCGTCAAGTGCCGGACTCGGGGGCTTCTTTTCTACCCCAACTCTTTGACCCATACGCCTCATTTTTGTACCTTTGCATAAGGGCTTTTGAAGGGGGATAGGGGCAAAAGCACTCGGGCGCGAAACGCAGTCAAACTTTTCAAGAGCGCATAAAACAGAAAAGGTATGGCCTTCAAATTCAAAAAATACGGAAATCAAATGCTCCGCTACATCGGCGGGGGACACGAAAACGCCTCCAAGGCGCTTTCGCTCAAACAGGTCACCGACAACGAGACGCTTGACGATTTCCTGAATTTTCCCCTCGACCTCTATCGAAATAACCCCTACTACGTTCCCCTCCTCAAAAACGACGAAAGGGACACGCTGCTCCCCGAGAAAAATCCGGCGCACGAATACTGCGAGACAGCCTACTTTCTTGTTTATAGGGGCGAAAAAGTCGTCGGGCGTATCGCCGGGATCATCAACCACTTTTCAAACGAGAAATGGCACCAAAACAGGGTTCGCTTCGGGTTCGTGGACTTCATTGACGACGACCAAGTGGTGGATTTGCTTTTCAACGCAGTCGAAGACTGGGGTCGGGCACACGGATGCAAGGAAATACACGGACCACTCGGGTTTACCGATCTCGACCGCGAAGGAATGCTTATAGAAGGTTTCGACCAGTTAGGCACCATCACGGCCATCTATAATTACCCCTACTATCCGGTACAGATGGACCGACTCGGGTATCTCAAGGACACCGATTGGCAGGAGTACAAGATCTACCCCCCGAAGATCGTACCCGACCGGCACAGACGCGTGGGTGACGTGGTGCGTAAGCGATTCGGACTTACGACCGTGCATTTTGATAAGGCATCAGAGATAAAAAGACTCTACGGGAACCAAATCTTTGAGCTCATCAACATCGCCTACAGCAACCTCTACGGCACCACAGAACTGACGGACAAACAAATAGAATACTACGTCAATATGTATATGCCGATGGTGAACCCCGATATGATCAGCATCGTCGTAAGAGAAACGGATCGGTCTCTGGTGGGGTTCGGAATCGCGCTCCCCTCTCTCTCGAAAGCACTCCAAAAGGCGTGGGGTAATCTGCTCCCCTTCGGGATCATTTACCTCCTCAAAGCCCTTAAGAGCAAAAAAATAGACATTATGGATCTGATGCTCATCGCCGTGCATCCGGATTTCCAGGGCAAAGGGGTAAATGCGCTCATCTTCGAAGATCTCATACCCGTGGCCAACCAATATCAAGTAAAGTTTGTGGAGAGCAATCCAGAGCTTGAGGACAACATGAATGTCCAAATGCAGTGGAACGGGTTCAAACGCGTCCACCACAAACTCCGCCGCTGTTACGTAAAAGCACTCTAAAACCAGATAATGACCGAAAAAGAAGGACTTCACTTTGGGCAGGATCCCTCTGCACCCAGCTACTCCGACGATACAATCTCTACCCTTTCACCGATGGAACACATCCGGATACGCCCGGGTATGTACATCGGCAAACTGGGTGACGGCACCGCCAAAGACGACGGGATATACGTCTTGCTCAAAGAGGTCGTGGATAATGCCATCGACGAATACACGATGGGATTCGGACGGGTCATTTACATCACGATAGAGGGAGACCGCAAAGTGACGGTTCGGGATCACGGTAGAGGCATCCCCCAGGCTTCTTTGGAGAAAGCAGTCGGGACAATGAATACCGGAGCCAAGTACGACAGCGAAGTTTTCAAAAAGGTCGTGGGACTTAACGGGGTCGGACTGAAAGCCGTAAATGCCCTTAGTGATCGCACGGAAGTCACCTCATACCGGGACGGCAAAGGGAGGCGCGTCGTCTTCGAGCGCGGGGTCTTAGTGGAAGCCACGGAGCTCTTCGATGCTCCGGACGAACACGATGGGACACTCGTCTCTTTTCTCCCCGATGAGACCATATTCCGCAATTACAGGTATCAGCAGGAGTTCTGCGAAGAGATGCTGCGGATGTATGCCTATCTCCAGCCCGGTCTCTCCCTGCACCTCAATGGCAAGCGCTTTGTGTCCAAGGACGGTCTTTTGGATCTCTTGGAGGACAATATGACCAGCGATCCGCTCTATCCGATCATTCACTTCACGGACAAAGACATAGAGGTCGCCCTCACCCACTCGACCCAGTACGGAGAGGAGTATTACTCCTTCGTCAACGGACAAAACACCATACACGGAGGCACACACCTCTCCGCGTTCAAAGAGAGTGTGGCACGCGTCATCAAAGAGTTTTTCGGTAAGAATTTCGAATACAACGACATCCGTAACGGCATCTCCGCCGCCATAAGCATCCGGATTCAAGAGCCTCTGTTTGAAAGCCAGACAAAGACCAAGCTCGGCTCTCGTGAAATGGAAGAAGGAGGACTCTCCATACAGAAGTTCGTAGGCGATTTCCTCAAATCCCACCTTGACGACTATCTGCATATTCACTCCGAGACAAGCGAAGCTCTACTCAAGAAGATTCAGGACAACGAAAGGGAGCGAAAGAACCTCGCCGGCATCAGCAAAAAGGCCAAAGAGCGCGTCAAAAAGGCCTCTATTTTCAATAAGAAACTGAGAGACTGTACGATGCACTATAATGACCCGAAAGCCCAAGACCCGGAACGAACCGCACTCTTCATTACGGAAGGTCTCTCGGCCAGTGGAAGTATCACGCAGAGTCGGGATGCGGAGTATCAAGCCGTCTTCTCCCTGAGGGGAAAGCCTTTGAACTCCCATGGTTTGTCGAAAGCCGTGGTGTACGAAAATGAGGAGTTTAACCTTCTCCAGGCTGCGCTCAATATCGAAGACAGCATCGACGACCTTCGGTACAACAGGGTCATCGTGGCTACCGATGCCGATGTGGACGGTATGCACATCCGGCTCCTCATTATGACGTTTTTCCTGCAGTTCTTCCCGGATCTCATCAGACAGAATCACGTCTTTATCCTCCAGACGCCCCTATTTCGCGTCAGAGACAAAAAGGATCAGGAGACGATTTACTGCTATGACGAAAGTGAGCGCGATGTAGCGATGCAAAAACTCGGTCCGGGTGCACACGTCACCCGGTTTAAGGGGCTTGGAGAAATCACTCCGGACGAATTCAAGCACTTTATAGGCGAGGATATGCGTCTCGACCCGGTTATGGTTCGCAAGGAAGATAACGTCAAAGAGCTCCTCGAGTTTTATATGGGCAAAAATACACCCGACAGGCAGGATTTCATTGTGGAAAACCTCGAAGTCGACGAGCAATTGGAACTATGATAGGAATATACGGCGGCACATTCGATCCCTTTACCACGGGACACGAGGACATCGCGAGGCGTGCACTCGCCCTGGTGGATGAACTGCACATCGTCATCGGTAGAAACGTACATAAACCGGAAAATCATACAGACCGAGAAGATCGTGTAGGTCTGATCAAAAAAATATTTTCGGACGTACCAAAAGTAATCGTTAGGTCCTATGATGGTATTCTCGCCAAATATGCCCTGTCTCTCGGCAACTCCGGAGTCCTCGTCCGCGGACTAAGGAGCGCAAAAGACCTCGAAGCAGAGACCGCACAAGCACTTGTCAATCGGCTCAAATATGGGGTAGAGACGGTATTTCTGCTCTCTGACCCCTCGCTCTCTTTCGTCAGCAGTTCCCTCGTTCGAGAGTTGGAGGCTTTCGGTGAAGATGCCTCCGAGTACCTGCCTAAGGTATAACGACTGCCAAAATCCAAATTTCATATATTTCTAACCAAATGATTCATCTCACATTCAAATCGGGACTCCCGTCCCTCGCGCTCGCACTCACGCTTGCACTCGCCTCCTGCGGCACCCTCAAGCCGCTGAAGAGCGATTACGCGTCTGTCGATCCGCAACCCCTCGAACTGAGGGGTGGAAAAATCCCTGCCACCATCACGCTTAACATCCCCGCTAAGTGGTTTAATAAAAATGCGGTCGTCCGCATCACCCCCGTCCTCAAACACGGTATGGGACAGCAGTGGGGAACTGCGTATACGTTCCAAGGAGAAAAGGTTCGTGGCAACGCGCGTACCGTCTCCTACTCCAACCCTGCAACGCTGACCCTTAACTCCGACTTCAACTGGAGCCCGGAGTACCGCAACTCGGAACTTTTCCTGATGTTCAATGCCACCGTCAACGGCAAAGAAGTCTCACTCCCCGACCTTAAAATCGGAGAAGGTGTCCTCGCTACGGAAGCCCTTGCAAGTGCTAATGACGTCACACCGGCTATCGCACCGGACGGATTTCAGCGCGTAATCAAAGAAAAGTTCGACACCGACATCCATTTCCTCATCCAGCAGGCGAACCTCCGCTCTTCCGAACTCAAGAGAGGTGACTTGAAAGCTTGGAAGGAAATCATAGAAAATGCCGACTACGCACCCAATCAAAACGTAGACGTGGAAGTCCAAGCGTATGCGTCTCCGGACGGAGGTTTGGAGCTGAATGAAAAACTGGCGGCTCAGAGAGAAAAAAATACGAGCGATTACCTCAAGCGTGAACTCAAACGTATGGACGTCGACGCTCCGGTCTCGGCCTACTATACTGCCCAAGACTGGGAGGGATTCAAGGAACTCGTAGAGGCAAGCGACCTCCAGGACAAAGACCTCGTCCTCCGCGTCCTCTCTATGTATCCGGATCCCGAAGTCCGTGAAAAAGAGATCAAAAACATCAGCGCCGTCTACAGCCAGCTCACCGACCTCATTCTCCCGAAGCTCCGCCGCTCACGTCTCATCGCCAATATCGAGACCATCGGTAAGAGTGATGCGGAGATTCTCGACATCGCCCGCGTCGCTCCTGGACGCCTCACCAATGAGGAACTCCTGTATGCAGCCACGCTCACAAAAGACACGGAAGAGAAGATCAGCTTCTATAACTCCGCCACATCGACCTATCCTAAAGATTATCGGGCGTACAACAACCTCGCAGCTCTGGCTTTTGAGGTCGGGAACATCGGCAAAGCCGAAGAACTTCTCCAGAAAGCTTCCGAAGTCGCAATGGCGGCAGGCGAAAAGAATCCCGAAGCCCTGCTTTTGAATCAGAGCCTTCTTCAACTCCGTGCCGGCAATGTGGATCAAGCCAAAACCCTTCTCGGACAGATCTCCGATCTCCCCAACGTGAATGAAGCCATGGGACTCCTTCACATCCAGGACGGCAACTACTCCATGGCTGCCAAGGAACTCAGAGACACGCCCACGAACAATGGTGTCCTGGCTCAAATTTTGGACAAAAACTACGCCCGCGCCACCGAGCTCCTCGGACTCATATCCGAGCCCGATGCGACTACACATTACCTCAAAGCCATCATCGGCGCACGCACCGGAGACACCGCCCTTATTCAAGAAGGTCTCTCCGAAGCGATTCACACAAATCCCGATTTGCGTTCAATCCTTATGGCGGACAGAGAGTTTGCAAAGTACAGAACAGCACCCTTCTTGGCCCCCATCTTTCGCTAAAACGACATACGTACCGAGACATTTTTCTCGGCCGTACCGATGTCCGAAAACCGGTCAGACCAAAAAATGATCCGGGTACGTACCAAGAAAAACTCCCGACCGAGACCGTCGGGAGTTTTTCATTTCTCGTGTTCGCTTCCAAAAGAGCGTATAGGTCAAAAGCAGCGAGGCTTATGAAGATCAACCCTAAGTCCTCAAGGCAAAAATAAGGGCAAAGCGATAAGATTTCGCCTTGCCCTTATTTTCTCGGGGAGAGTAAACCATCTCCTCCGTATCGGATTAAGCTTGAGCTTCCTGCATCTTTTCTACAATGTCCATACCCCTCCGGATGGCTTCTTCATTCATCGGGATGAGCTTATGGTGACGCTCGGGCAGCGACTTCTTAAGACCGGCCACGATGTGATCCATCTCGACCATCGGCACGACCTTGAGCAAACCGCCAAGTACGATCATATTGAAGACCTTGGTATTATTCATTCTCACGCTCTCATCCGTGGCATCAATCTTGTAGATATTGATGTCCTTGCGCTCGGGAACGTGGTGAATGCCGTTTGAGTCGTAGAGGATGATGCCGCCCGGTTTTACCTTCTCGATAAACTTGTCCATCGAGGGCTGATTGAGCACAATGACGATGTCATAGGCATTCAGGATTGGAGAGCTGATTTTTTCGTCGCTCAGGATGACCGTCACATTAGATGTACCACCTCGTTGTTCCGGTCCGTAGGAAGGCATCCAAGTGACGTTCTTGCCCCCCATCAGTCCCGAATAAGCCAGGATCTTCCCCATCGACAGTACGCCCTGACCGCCGAATCCGGCGATAATGATTTCGTGTTGCATGTGTCTCTGTGTCTTTATTCCATTGGGTTATTTTGCATCAACGTCCTTAAGGTCGCCAAGCGGATAATTCTCAAACATAGCATCGCTCATCCACTCGTTGGCCTTCTGAGGTGTCATCTTCCATCCGGAGTTACACGTGGATACGACTTCAATGACAGAGCAGCCTTTACCTTCCATCGAGTTGGTGAAAGCTTTCTTGATGGCCTTCTTTGCCTTCTTGACGTTTGCAGGAGAGTGTACGGATTGGCGGCTCACGTAGCAGACACCCTTAAGTTCTTTGAGGAGGTCGGTGATGCTGAGCGGGTACCCGTTAAGGTGTGCGTCGCGTCCGTAGGGAGAGGTAGCCGTCTTCATCCCGAGAAGGGTAGTCGGCGCCATTTGTCCGCCCGTCATCCCATAGATCGCGTTATTGATAAAGATGATGGTGATGTTCTCACCGCGGTTGGCCGCATGAATGGTCTCTGCCGTACCAATGGCAGCGAGGTCGCCATCCCCCTGGTACGTAAAGACAAGCTTCTCGGGGTTCAGTCTCTTGATGGCTGTCGCCAAGGCCGGCGCACGACCATGAGCTGCTTCCTGCCAGTCAATATCGATGTAGTTGTAGGCAAAGACCGCACATCCCACGGGCGAAACGCCGATGGTCTTATCTCCCATATTCATCTCCTCGAGGATTTCGGTGATGAGCTTATGCACGACACCGTGGGAGCATCCGGGGCAGTAGTGCATCGTTACGTCGTTCATCAAAACCGGCTTGGCGTAAACGACGTTTTCAGGCTTAATGAGTTCCGACACGTCCACGGAAGGAGGCGTCAGTACGTTAGGATCTTGAGCCATGATATACTTGTATCTATTTTGGGTTCTTATTTGGGTAAAAGCGAGAGTTGGGCATTAAACTTCTGCCTGCTCTTCTTTCGGGGTAACCGGCGGGACGTCTCTAAGCAACCTTTCTCTCTTTTCTCTCCGAAATCGCATCTTGGCATAAAACCTTGCAACATACTGCCCGATACGGATAAGCAGCGCAACACCACCCAATATGTAGAAAAGGTTTCGATTCTCCGGCATGACGAAGTAAACGACTACTGCGGCCACAGCCAAGAGTAAGAAGAAAACCGTAAGGAGTGATTCGTTGGCAGAACTTTGGGACATAAATAAAAAAGATAAAGGAGACGGTACCGTTAGCCCGGTCAATCAGAGGTTGAAGTCTTTCTTGAAAGCATCCAAGACCTCAGACGGAGAGAAGATCATACCGCCGAGCCTGCCGTAAAAAGTCACGGGTACTTTGCCGTTGACTGCGAGGCGGACATCTTCCACCATCTGACCCGCACTCAGCTCAGCGCTGATGAAGCCTTTGACTTGATCGGCGAGCTCGGCTATTCTTTTGGAGGGGAACGGCCATACGGTTATGGGGCGGAAGAGACCGAGTTTGATACCCTGTTCGCGCGCCAGATCCACGGTCTTTTGACAAATACGACTCGCGGAACCGTAAGCTACGATAACGTACTCTGCATCTTCGCACTTGTATTCTTCGTAGCGCACTTCGTTTTCTTCGATCTTCTTGTACTTTTCCTGGAACCGCTGGTTATTCACTTCCATTACTTCACTGCGGAGTTCGAGGGAAGTAATGATGTTTCGGTCTTTTGCTTTATGTCCCAAAGTAGCCCAGGGGCATTCTTTCCGAATCTGCTCTTCCGTACGGCGTGCTTTGAAAGGAGGCAGCACGACACGCTCCATCATCTGACCGATGACACCGTCAGAGAGGATAAGCGCGGGATTACGGTACTTAAACGCGAGCTCAAAAGCCAAGTCCACAAAGTCCACGGTTTCCTGGACACTATTGGGGCAAAGTACGATGAGACGGTAGTCTCCGTGACCGCCACCCTTGGTAGCCTGGAAGTAGTCTGCTTGAGACGGTTGGATGGTTCCGAGACCGGGACCGCCACGTTGTACATTGGCAAGCACACAAGGGAGCTCGGCACCTGCGATGTAAGATACACCCTCCATCATTAGGGAGAACCCGGGGGAGGAGGTGGTGGTCATCACGCGTTTGCCGCAACCGGCACCGCCATATACCATATTGATGGAGGCCACTTCGCTCTCTGCTTGGAGAACCACCATACCGGTCGTCTCCCAAGGCATCTCTGCCTGAAGTGTCTCGAGGATTTCACTCTGAGGAGTAATGGGGTAACCAAAGTAGCCGTCCGTGCCGCATCTGATGGCTGCGTGGGCAAAAGCTTCGTTCCCCTTCATCAGTTTGACTTCGTTATCCATAAAATCTGAGGGTTATGTTTTTTCTGTTGGTTTCCGGGAAAAGTTGCGTCTATGCGCAAAAGCAGTCAGGCCTTCGACTTGGGTGCACGGTATACCGTGATGCAGCCATCCGGGCAGACGACACCGCAATTGGCGCATCCGATGCAAGTGGTAGGCTCGACCATGTAGCAATAGTGATACCCCTTGTCATTGACTTCAGTGGGATGAAGCGCAATGCTCCGGGTAGGACACGCCACGACACAAAGGTTGCACCCCTTGCAGCGCTGTTGGTTAACGACGACAGTCCCCTTGATAGAAGTACTCATAAAGTGTGTAAGTTTACTAAGTTTTTAAAGGTTACTCATACGAGAAGTGGTCCTTTATTATTTCGCGCTTCAAATATAGAAATTTGTTCCGAGACGGCAAAATAAAAATCCTTCTTTACAGTATTTTCCGAACTGATATTTGCGAGCCAAGGACAGTCAACCGGCATAGACACAGAAATGGTACAGACCGAAAAATGGATGCAGGTCTGTACCTCTTTCTCCTGTGACACAGGCCGGGAAAAACTTTTGGGTCTGTACTGAAATCGCCCAAAAATTAGCCCACAAGACGGACTCTCTCCCGTCCATTTGCAGCAGGACATTGAAGTAAAGAGGATTGTACAGAGAGATCCCGCATGAAAAAATACCGACCTGATTCCGGATGAGGAAACAGGTCGGCAAAATAGGGTACTATCGTTCGCCTTAGACGACGAGACCTTTAAGCATTGGCTTGGTTTACGATAGCCTTAAAAGCTTCCGGATGATTCATTGCGAGGTCTGCGAGCACCTTACGGTTGATCTCGATTCCTTTTGCATGAAGCAAGCCCATAAGGCGAGAGTAGGAGAGACCTTCCATACGGGCAGCAGCGTTGATACGCTGGATCCAGAGCGCACGGAAGTTGCGCTTCTTGACCTTACGGTCACGATACGCATAGGTAAGGCCCTTTTCCCAAGTGTTTTTTGCTACGGTCCATACATTTTTGCGTGCACCGTAATAGCCGCGGGTGAGCTTTAAGATTCTCTTTCTCTTTGCTCTGGAGGCTACATGATTGACTGATCTTGCCATGAGTTATGTTTAACTGTTCTTTTGGTCGCTTAGCGTCGGACCTAAATCCGAACTTTTCCACAGGCTAAGCATCCTGTTACCTAAATCTAAACTTTTCTGCTATACTTATTCGAGTCCGACGATCAGAGTACGAGTAGTTCTCTCACTTGCTTTTCGTCCACCTTGTTGACCAAACCGAAGTGCGTAAGATTTCTCTTCTGCTTCTTGGTCTTTTTGGTGAGAATGTGACTCTTATAAGCATGCTTACGTTTGATTTTTCCTGATCCGGTGAGAGTAAATCTCTTCTTAGCACCGCAATTAGTCTTCAGCTTAGGCATGACTTAATGTAGTTGTTTGATTGAAAATAGTTTGTTAATAAAATCACCTTCCGGTAGTACTTCAAAGAGAGAACCACCCTTGGATATTTGTAGAGAAGCGCTTCGACCTTGGGAATCACTCGTCTCCCTCCGAGTCCGTGCCAACTTCATTGGCGGGAGTTTCGGCAGACGTACGTTCCGGACCCTTCTCTTTCTTTTTCTGAGCTTCCACGTCCGCAGGATTGGAGCCTGAGCTCTTCTTCTTGACGATACCTTTCTTGGGAGAAAACACCATACCCATCCGCTTCCCTTCCATGGTCGGCATCTGCTCGACTATGGCGTAGCTCTCAAGCTCGCTGGCAAAGCGGAGCAACAGCAGCTCCCCTTGGTCTTTGAACATAATGGAGCGTCCGCGGAAAAAGACCGAAGCCTTAACTTTATTCCCCTCTTCAAGGAAACCGATGGCATGCTTGAGCTTAAAGTTGTAGTCATGGTCATCGGTCTGAGGTCCGAAACGAACCTCTTTGACCTGGATCTGGGTCTGGTTGGCTTTTATCTCCTTGGCTTTCTTTTTCTGCTGGTACAGATACTTTTGATAGTCGAGGACACGGCAGACGGGAGGCTCTGCATTTGCCGCAATCTCCACGAGGTCGAGCTCCTGCTCCTCTGCTATGCGGCGTGCTTGCTGGATCGGGTATATGCCTTGCGTGACGTTGTCACCCACAAGTCTGACCTCTTTTGCACGAATCTGATTATTGATTCTCAGCTGTGGCCCCGGGTCTTTCTTTTGGGGCTCAACCTTTTTTCTCCTTATGGCCATTCAGTCCTGTCTTATAAGTAAAAAAGCGTAGGGATGTTGGTAAATAATTCTCTTGTAAGTTCTATTGAAAACCTCTTTATTGCGCCTTGGCATCCTGTTCGTAACGCCAAGCGTTCATTTCTGAGTCTACCTTTTGTAGAATTTGCTCGGCAAAGGTACCAATTTTTTCCGTACCTTGGTCACCCTGCCCTTGCTGACGTACAGAAACGGTTCCGTCGGCTTCTTCCTTTTCTCCCACGATGAGGAGGTAAGGAATCTTCATCAATTCGTTTTCGCGGATTTTCTTTCCTATGGTCTCGCCACGATCATCGACCTTGACGCGGATTTCCTGCTCTGTGAGTTCTTTGGCGACGTGGTACGCATAGTCCACGTATTTTTCGCTAATGGGCAGCACTACGACCTGGTCGGGCGCGAGCCAGAGGGGGAACTTGCCTGCGGTGTGTTCTATCAACACCGCCACGAAACGCTCCATCGAGCCAAAAGGTGCCCGGTGAATCATCACCGGACGATGTTTCTTATTGTCCTCTCCGGTGTACTCGAGCTCAAACCGCTCCGGAAGGTTATAGTCCACCTGAATCGTCCCGAGCTGCCATTTCCGACCGATGGCATCACGCACCATGAAGTCGAGTTTGGGACCGTAGAAAGCGGCTTCGCCGTATTCGATGACTGTTTTGAGATTGGTCTCCTCGCAAGCCTCGATGATGGCGCGCTCAGCCTTCTCCCAGTTCTCGTCCGACCCGATATACTTTTCGCGGTTATTCGGATCTCTGAGCGAAATCTGCGCTTCGTAGTTCTCAAAGTCAAGAGCCTTGAAGATGATAAAAATAATTTCCATCACTTTCTTGAACTCCTCCTTGATCTGATCCGGACGACAGAAGAGGTGCGCATCGTCCTGCGTGAACCCTCTCACGCGGGTCAGTCCGTGAAGCTCACCGGACTGCTCATAGCGGTACACGGTGCCAAACTCCGCCAGACGTACGGGAAGGTCACGATACGAGTGGGGCTTCGTCTTGTAGATCTCGCAGTGGTGGGGGCAGTTCATCGGTTTGAGCATAAACTCCTCACCCTCCTGGGGCGTGGTGATGGGTCGGAAAGAATCCGCGCCATACTTAGCCCAGTGTCCGCTCGTTACATAGAGCTGCTTGCTCCCGATGTGCGGTGTCATCACCTGCTTGTACCCGTATCTACGCTGAATGCGCTTCAAGTAGTCTTCGAGTGCCAGTCTGAGCTGCGTTCCTCTCGGAAGCCAAAGCGGCAGTCCGGCACCCACTTTTTCGGAAAAGGCAAAGAGTTCGAGCTCTTTACCCAGCTTTCTATGGTCACGTTTCTTGGCCTCTTCAAGCTTCGCAAGATACTCGTCCAGCATCTTTTTCTTCGGGAACGTGATGCCGTAAATGCGGGTCAATTGCTCCCGATGCTCGTCGCCTCTCCAGTATGCACCGGCCACACTCGTAAGCTTAATCGCTTTTATGGGCTCGGTACTCGGGATGTGCGGGCCACGGCACAAGTCGGTAAAATTTCCCACGGTGTAAGTGGTAATGGTACCGTCCTCGAGGTTATTTATGAGTTCGAGCTTATATTGGTCGTGCTTCTTATCCCAGAAATCGAGTGCATCCTGCTTGGAAATATCCTTACGAACCAGTTGATATTTCTGAGCCGCAAGCCGTTTCATTCTCTCCTCAATGGCAGGCAGATCACTCTCCTTTATCTGGACACCTTCCCCGGGATCTACGTCATAATAGAACCCGTTCTCTATCGCGGGTCCCACGCCGAACTTAATGCCCGGATACATCTCCGTAAGCGCTTCGGCCAAGAGGTGCGAACTGGTGTGCCAAAATGCGTGCTTGGCCTCTTCGTCCTCCCACTTATGCAACACCAACGTCGCGTCCCCGTTAATGGGGCGCATCAAGTCGTAAATCTCACCGTTGACGGAAGCAACAAGTACCTCACGGGCAAGCCTGGGGCTGATGTCTTCGGCTATCTGCATAGCGGTAGAGCCCTTGGGGTAGTCTTTGACCGAGCCGTCAGGAAGAGTGATATGTATGGTATCCATTATTTATCTGTCTTTTGCCTAAGCGATTTTATTTCTTTGGTAAATATTCCATTAGGCTACAAATGTACACAAAAATCACTTGTCCCCACTCCTATGGCGCAGAATTGGTCAAAATCCAAGACCAAGTTTACCCGCCCGACGTTCCTCGCGGTCGATACCGCTGGCGCGGTCTCTTGCCCCACGACCTGTGCCTACCTACTCACTGATAACCGGAGAAGGGGGTCTGACCAAAAACTTTTCTTCGGTCGTACCCTCGCTCCAATTTTGCCCCATATCTCGAGAAAGCGAGATACAGACCGATTTTTGCGCCAGTGTCGGAAAAATTTTTCCCGGACTTAGAAATCTACTTAATCCTCTGTCTACCACAGCCTTTAAGTCCGAAAACCGCACTCAAATCAAAATATTCATAATTTTAATCTTTGGCAGTCTGAAAAAAAAAAAAATATAATTGCAGTACGTTTCGGCGAATACAGATACCTGTTTGCCCAAAACCACAAGTGATTCAGTTCCCGGACGGGACAAGTGCAAGGACTTGGCGAAGTCCCTCCCCGTCCAAAATACCAAACCAAGTTGTAGAGAAAATTATGCGAAAAAATCTACTGCTGTTCTTCCTCTTCTGCTTTGCCACCCTCGGCACGGCTCTGGGTCAGAACATCACCGTCAAAGGTACGGTGCTCGACGAAAACAGTGATCCCGTAATGGGCGCCACTGTCCGCCTCAAAAGCGATGCCACCAAGGGTGCCATCACGGATATGGACGGTCGCTTCACGCTCCAAGCCAAATCCGGCGAAACCATCCTCATCACCTACGTCGGCTACAAAGACCAAGAAGTCAAAGCCGCTCCCACCCTCACCGTCCGCCTCGTCCCCGACAATAAACTCCTCGACGAAGTAGTGATTGTCGGCTATGGTTCGGCAAAAAGTATCGCCAGCACCACCGCTTCCATAGTCAAAGTAGATGCAAAAGATATAGAAAGCAAGCCTTCTCCAAATGTGTTTGACGGACTTCAGGGTAAAGTCACGGGACTTCAGATTTACTCCGGCTCAGGAGAACCCGGTCAGCTGATGGACATAAAGCTTCACGGCAACGGTTCGCTTGGTCTGGGTTCTGCACCTCTGTATGTCCTTGACGGTATCCCCATCGGGTCGGGAACCCTCCAAGGGCTAAACCCCAACGACATCGAGAGCGTCCAGGTTCTCAAAGACGCTTCTGCCACCTCTATCTATGGATCCAGAGCCTCCAACGGGGTCATTTATCTGACCACCAAAAAAGGTAAGACAGCCGAGAAGGCCCGCATCGTCCTAAGCGCCCAATATGGTGCAAGCTCCTTGGCCAACAGGAATTTTTATGACGGATTCCTACACTCCCGCGAATTGATGGATTATATGATCGAAATCGGCTATTACGATAAGGAAGAGGGCGAACAGATCTTGAAAGACAATCCCCACGACACCAATTGGACGGATTATTTCTACAGAAACAACGCTCCCACCTACAACGCCAATCTCTCCATCTCCGGAGGTAAGGGCTCCACAAACTACTATCTCTCCAGTCAACACTTCTACCAAGAAGGGTTGATGAGCTCATCCAAATACACCAAAAGCAATTTCCGGGTAAATCTCAACACCAAGGTCAATGACTGGCTCACCGTCTCGACCAACAACTCCCTGTATTACGACAACTCCCTGTCCAATCACTCCGGCAACGACAATTACGGGGACGGCGGTATCTTTTACCTCAACTTCCCGTGGTTCACGCCCTACAAAGAGGACGGCACGCCCTATTGGGACGAACGCATACCGGGCGTGGGATTCCGGAACCCCCGCTATGTAGAGCAAAACTTTCCCACACAGTCCACCACTTTTGAGTACGTGGGATCTGTCCAAGCGCTTGTCAAACCGATAGAGGGGCTGACTCTTTCGAGCAGAGTCGGTCTCGACTTCAGCAACTATTTCTACCATTACATCCGTGATCCGAGGTATAAGGGGAACCTCAATAACGGATTCCGTGAGAATGACTTCTCAAAAGGGGTGGAGTGGACTTTCAGCAATACTGCCGAGTATCAATTCAAATTGCTCGACATTCACGACATCACCCTCTTGGCGGGTCACGAATACAACCAATATGACGGGAACGGATTCTGGGCCTCCGGCTCCGGCATCACGGATTACCGTCTGATGCACCTTGACAACGTAACAGACCCAAAGAAGAAAGAGATGGGGAGTTCACTTGACCAATATGCTTACCTCTCGTTCTTCGGTCGCCTGTCTTACGGTCTTCTCGATCGTTACTATCTCGACCTGACCGTCCGGAATGACGCTTCGAGCAAGTTCCCGAAAGCCCACCGGAACGCCACATTCTGGAGCGTCGGTCTCAAATGGAATATGGCGGACGAGAAGTGGATGAAAGACGTAACTTGGATCAATAAATTTGACATAAAAGCATCCACGGGTACGGCAGGCAACTCTTCTCTCGGCAACTACGCATTCTGGGCACTTGCCTCATCCTCCACCGATTACCTCGGCGAAGCCACTATGGCCATCTCCAGCCCCGGCAATCCGGATCTGACCTGGGAGACGCAAATGAAGACCACTGTAGGATTTGACGCAAGACTCTTCAACCGTCTCGATCTCAATGTCGAATACTACCACAGACTCACCACAAACATGGTGATGGATGTGCCCTATCCCTATACGTCCGGTGTCTCCGGCAACAGTCAAAACGTCGGCTCTTACCTCAACCAAGGTATAGACATCCACTTCGACCTCGACATCTGGAAAAACAATCGCAGAGGCGGTCTCCTCAATGTTTACGGGAACTTCAACTACAATGCCGACAAGATCCTGTCGCTCTTCCAAGGCAAAAAGACTTGGCCTATGCCGAATTATTTCCTGATGTACCGGGTCGGTGATTCGATGAACTATATGATGCCCGTCTTCAGAGGGGTGGATTCGCAAACCGGCGATCCTACCTGGTATGCCCCCGGCGAGGATTCCGGCATCCTCACCAAGGACGAAAATAACATCGTCGTGGGGAATGAATTCAATCGGGATGCACTGATGCAAAATACAGGAGTCAGAAGGAATGCTCCCGTCAGCGGCGGGTTCGGTCTGTACGCGTCCTACTACGGATTTTACCTGCAGGCGGACTTCTCCTACTATCTCGGCAAGTATATGATCAACAACGACCGTTTTTTCTTTGAAAACGGGAAGGCGTTGGAAGGCAATGTCCACAAGGACGCACTCGACTTCTGGAGACAACCCGGAGACCAAGTACACCTTCCCGACCCAACCAGGTACCGTACAGTCAGCCAGTTTGACACCAGGTTGCTCGAAGACGCTTCTTTCCTTCGACTCAAGAGCTTTACCGTGGGATACGATGTTCCGAAAAAATATCTCTCGAAGCAAGACTTTTTCTCCTCTGCCAAGCTCTATTTCATCGGGCGAAATCTGCTGACATTTACCAAATTCACCGGACCGGATCCTGAGGCGGATGTCAACCTCTCATTCGGTCGTAACCCTGCTACCAAACAGTTGTCCGTAGGACTTGAACTCGGTTTCTAAACCGGCTCTACCGGACAACAATCCTGTACAATTACTACATATGTGCATAAGTCCTGAAAAAGCAAAACATCTCCAGATATGAAACAACAGATATTCCGAGTATTCGGCACATTGGTTTTAGCCGGCTTAATGGGTTCTTTCCTTGCTTCGTGCGACCTGACCCGGATGCCAAGTAAATCCATCCCGATTGATGAATCCCTAAAGACCTACGAAGATGCGGCAAAATGGAACCGTGGAGTCTATACACAATTCCGAAACCGCCAAGGTGGCGTGTTTGTCACCATTCAAGAGCAGATGTCCGATTATCTGAACGCCTCGTCCGGATTCAGCAACCGAGGCGGTGTCCATCACGGATGGGTTGAGATGAGTGCATCCGACAACGATGTGGCAACCGTCTACGCATATTACTATTCGGCACTAAAAAACCTCAACAGTCTTATTAACGGCGGATACCAGGGAGTAATCGACGATATTGAAGCCGAAAAAGCCGGCACGACGAATGAAAAGACCCTTAAGACATACGAAGCACAAATAGGAGAGATCAAGAGCTTCATTGGTTCCGCTTATTTTGCGAGGGCATATTATTACTTCAACCTCCTTTGGAGATTCGGAACACCCTACAATAAAGCCACTGCCTTGACTGATCTCGGCGTCCCCGTAGTCACGGTCTACAACGTTTCCGACCAAGTCAAAAGAGGCACGGTACAACAGGGCTATGACCTGATTTTTGCAGACCTGAAAGAGGCAGAAAAGTATCTGACCGATGTACCCAATGAATCCGGAAGCATCCGCTTCAATACAGATGCCATCACCGCACTCCGCGCCCGTGCTTACCTCGAAATGAAGGACTACGAGAACGCCTACTCCGAAGCGATGAAACTCATCTCCTCCGGTCGTTATCCGCTGATTGATCCGACAGAAGATGCGATTATGGACTTGTGGCGTCATGACACTTCTACCGAATTCATCCTTATGGTACCGTTGAGGGCAGGTACGGAAACAGTCAGCTCTATGGGTAGCTATTATGCCGCCCGCAAAGATCAAACTTACCACACTCCTGACTGGATTCCGACACAAGGTCTTCTTGATAAATTTGCCCCCGAAGACATTCGACGCAAAGCCTACTTCGAAGAGGTGGAACTCTACTACAATAATATCCACTTTAACGGAATGACTATTGTCTCTAAGTTTAGGGGTAATCCCGAATTTGCCACAGACGAAAACGAATACTACGGTCCTATTCCAAACGGGCAACAGATGCCCAAAATTTTCCGCATTGCCGAGGATTATCTCATAGCCGCCGAAGCCGCTTATTTCTCCAATAAGGACGCGCTTACGCCTTTGAACGAGTTGCGTCGGCACCGCGGATTGGCACCACTCTCCGGCATTTCTGGAAAAGCTCTTCTCGATGAAATCAAAGACGAAAGACTCCGCGAATTGGCATTCGAAGGGTTCAGACTGTTTGATCTGAGAAGATGGGGTGATCCTATGAACCGGATGACTTCCCAGAAAACCACAGACGGGTCTACCCTGTTTCTGAGCAATTCCGATTTCCGTACTCTGAAGATCGAGGCGGGGAACCCCAAGTTTGTCTTCCCGATACCACAGTGGGACATAAATGTCTACGGTGAAGAAAATATGCCCCAGAATCCCGGGTGGTAATCCGGAGGCGTATATATATGGGGAGATGTGAGGCACACACTTTGGATACGGACAAAAGATTAACGTTCATACGTTAGAATCACAATTCCATTATGTTCGAATACGTACCAAAAGTCTGAACCGTCGCGTTGCTTTCGGAACCCGGGCTTGGCTGTATACGTAAGTACACTTTCTTTCCCCTCCGCTCAAAGCGCTTTGCATTTCAAACTTCATACGCACACCTCTAAGGTTGTGTCCCCGAGAGTCGCCCCGATAGGGGCGATTTCTTTCTCTCGCTTGCCCCAGGTCGCAGACTTGCGATGATTGTGGGCTCCTGAAAAGGGTTGACTTGTAAGAAAGGAAAGATATGAACATGGGTAAAAAACAACAAGAGCTGTATTTAGGGACGGTGTCACGACTGTACTATTGCGGTCTTGGAGCGAAGTGGATGCCCGAGTAATACCGGTACCAAAGGAGACGATTCGGCACATTGGCTCGAAAAACAAAATCCGGCCGCACTTATCTCAAGCGCGACCGGACTTCCTGATAATTGAGTTTTAATCAATCAATCTTACCTTTTGTATTAAAACCAATGGTATGACATTTTGCTAACGAGACCTTTAATAATACCTCATCTGCTGCGTTACTATCGGCATTCTGCAAGGTCTCCGAACAGAGGATTCATTATTTCTCTTCGGACAGGAACGGATAGGTGTAGTCCGTAGGCGGGACATACGTCTCTTTGACGCAACGCGGATTGATCCAACGGATGAGGTTGAGCGAAGAGCCTGCCTTATCGTTTGTGCCGGAAGCTCTGCTTCCTCCGAATGGCTGTTGCCCCACAACTGCACCGGTCGGCTTGTCATTGATGTAGAAGTTGCCGGCAGTAAACCTAAGGGCATCCATCGTTTTATTGATCACCATTCTATCCCGTGCGAAGACAGACCCCGTCAGTCCGTACTTGGTAGAAGAGTCCACGAGTGAGAGCATCTCGTCGTACTTCTCGTCGTCGTACACGAACACGGTGATCACGGGACCGAAGATCTCTTCGACCATGGAGCGGCTGTGAGGATTAGTCGTAAGAATGACGGTCGGCTCTACGAAGTAGCCCTCGCTCTTATCACACCCTCCGCCGATGATTACTTCGCTTTCGGAAGAAGCCTCAGCCTCGTCAATGAAACCCTTGATGTTGTCAAAAGAGACCTCGTCGATGACGGCATTCATAAAGTTGGAGAAATCACGCACGTCCCCCATTTTAATCGTAGATATGAGTGCCTCAAGCCTTTCGCGGAGTTCTTTCCACATAGATTTCGGGATGTAGGCGCGGGACGCGGCAGAGCACTTCTGACCCTGATACTCGAAAGCGCCACGCACTATGGCCACTGCCACTTCTTCCACGGGCGCGGAGTTGTGGGCGACGATGAAATTTTTGCCCCCCGTTTCGCCTACTATGATGGGGTAGGACTTGTATTTGTCAAGATTTGCCCCCATTTGCGACCACAGGTAATTGAAAGTCGCCGTCGATCCCGTGAAATGGAATCCTGCGAGGTTGGGGTCATTGATGAGGACTTTGCCGATTTCGGAACCCTTGCCGGGGATAAAGTTGACCACCCCGTCCGGCAAACCGGCTTCTTTGAAAATCTTCATTAGGAGGTAATTGGAGTACAGAGCCGTGGTCGAAGGCTTCCAGATGGTCGTATTTCCCATCAGGGCGGGTGCAAGGTTGAGGTTAGAGGCGATGGAAGTGAAGTTAAACGGCGTAAGCGTGTAAACGAACCCCTCGAGCGGACGGTACTCGACGCGGTTGTTTTGTCCCTTTACGGACAGAGGTTGATCCTCGAAAATACGAGAAGCACAGTAGTTGCCGAAGCGTATAAAGTCGATGAGTTCACACGGGGCATCGATCTCCGCCTGCATCGGGTTTTTGCTCTGCCCGAGCATCAGGGAGGCATTAAGCACGTAGCGGTATTTCGTGGAAATGAGCTCGGCGATACGGTTCATCACGGCGGCACGCTCAAGCCAAGGCATTCGGCTCCACTCTTTGTAAGCATCTTGGGAAGCCTTTATGGCCTCTTTGACCTCTTTCTCCCCCGCTTTGTGATAGGTCGCAAGCACGTTGGAGTGGCGATGGGGCTCAACCACTTTCCCGATGTTGCCGGTTCGCACCTCTTTTCCGCCTATGATGAGGGGGATTTCCAATTCGGTGGGGTGATTCTTAAGGGCTTTCTTCAGTGCTTCCCTCTCTTTGGAGCCCGGGGCATAGCCGTAGACGGGTTCGTTCTCGGGTCTTTCAAAGGTATATAGGATATTGTCCATAAGTTTTTTATTTGAGTGTTAGAGTGAATAACATAGGTGAGAAAATCATTGCGCTCCGAAGTAATCGGTATTAAGCTCCTTGTGCTTGAAGATCTCGGCCATCATACAACGTGCAGAACCACCACCAAGCGTCTCAATGGTCTTAATGTCGGGTGCAATGATGCCCATTTTACGCGAGATTTGAGCCACTTGAGTCGGTGTAAGAGACAGAAGAGCTTGGCGCGACATCACCATAAAACGCTGACCGAGGAGGTTTTTGACACCAAGCATATTACCTGCATAAGCGTAGAGCTGATCGAGACTGAGTAGGACGATCTCATGGCCGGTGTCCGTGAGCTTTTTGAGGACCACTTCACGCTCCGTCTCATTCGGGATGGAGTCGGCACAGATGACGGCAAGGTCTTCGGCCACGGTCATCATCACGTTGGTGTGGTAAATAGGATTACCATCCGTATCTACCGCATCAAAGAGAATCGGCTCGTAGTTTCTTTCTTGGCAAAAGTAGCGGAAGAGACCCTCGTCCGTACGCTTGGACCGGCAGGCGTAGGCCACATCATTGTATCTGTCGAGAATCATACTCCCTGTGCCCTCAAGATAAGCACCGGTTTCAAGGGCAATGGGTCTGAGGTCTAAGATTTTGACAGGTCTGTAGACTTCGAGAAGTTTGTCGTAGAGCTCCGGTTTGCGACTCTCCATATCTCTATTTTTGGCAAAGAGGCGAAAGATGGAGAGCGTGCCGTCCGAATTGGTTACGAACCAATTATTTGGGAAAATGGAGTCCGGAGTATGCGGCTCCTCCGTGTCCTGAGCGACAGCGACGAGGATGCCGTTCTCACGAAGTAAGCTCACAAAGGCATCAAACTCTCTGAGAGCCTTAGCCTGGGGATCTCCGGATACGCCGTCCGGATCTTGGAAGAAGTTATCCCCGAGTGTCGCTTTATTCGCGGTAAAATTTGCAGGTCTCACCATGTAGACCATACCGGCTATTTGTTCGCGATGGGAAGCCATACCGGTGACATTTAGCGTAAATACTCGGAAACGGATTCCTTGATGATCTCGATCGCTTCTCTAAGCTCGCTCTCAGTAATCACGAGAGGCGGAGCAAAGCGGATGATGTGCCGGTGTGTGGGCTTGGCGATAAGCCCCTTCGAGGCCATAATGAGACAGAGATCCCAAGCTTCTTTGCCGTTCATCGGCTCGATGACGACGGCATTGAGCAAGCCTTTTCCCCTCACCTCCTTAATCGCCGGGCTGTCAATCTTCCGAATCTCCGCCCTGAATATTTCGCCCAACTGAGCCGCTTTCTCCACGAGGTTTTCTTCTTTTACGACCGTCAAGGCGGCCACAGCGACCTTGCAAGCGAGCGGGAAGCCTCCGTATGTGGAGCCGTGCTCGCCCGGCTTGATCGTCAGCATGATTTCGTCGTCGGCGAGGACGGCGGACACGGGAAGGACCCCTCCGGAGATAGCTTTGCCCAAGAGGACGATATCGGGGCGAACTCCCTCGTGCTCCGTGCAGAGCATCTTACCGGTACGTGCGATGCCGGTCTGTACTTCGTCTGCGATGAAAAGCGCGTTATGAGCCTTGCAGAGGTCTGCGACAGACCTGAGGTACCCGTCCTTCGGGACTTTAACGCCCGCCTCACCCTGAATGGGCTCAAGGAGCACTCCGCAGAGCCGGTCGCTGTTGGCTTCGATAGCCTTTTTCATCGCGGGCAGGTCGTCGTAGGGCACTTTCAAGAAGCCCGGTGTGTAGGGACCATAGCCTGTGTAAGCGTCCGGATCCGAAGACATCGAGACGATGGATATCGTGCGACCATGGAAATTCCCGTCGCAGACGATGATGATGCCTTCCCCTTCCGGGATGCCTTTCACTTCGTACCCCCAGCGACGAGCCAACTTGAGTCCCGTCTCCACCGCTTCCGCACCGCTATTCATCGGCAGGAGCTTGTCGTAACCGAAGTAGTCGTGGACAAACTCTTCAAACGGTCCCAAGGTGTCGTTATAAAAAGCCCTTGAAGTCAGGCAGAGCTTCTGTGCCTGTTCGGTGAGTGCTGCGACGATCTTGGGGTGGCAGTGACCTTGGTTCACCGCAGAGTATGCGGAGAGAAAGTCAAAGTAGCGTTTGCCGTCCACGTCCCATACGAAAGCCCCTTTTCCTCTGGAGAGCACCACAGGCAGGGGGTGGTAGTTGTGCGCTCCGTATCTCTCTTCCTGATCGATGTAACGCTGAGCGTTTGGTGTGATTTCTAACATAAAAAGTTTCCGATTATTTAGTTGCCAAAAGTTAGAGTATTCTTCTCACAAGGTTCGGAACCGAATCAGACGACGGGTCTGAAGCAGCGAATAGCCACTCCCAGGGCTGGCACGTCTATTTGGTAAGGATACTCGGGGTTCAGCTCCATTGCCCCCTTCTCTCCTGAGATGGGGTTTTTCACGGTGCCGACCATTCCTTTGTGCAGTCCGAACATATCCAGTGCGTGCTCCGGGGTATTTATTTCCAAAAAGGCATCTTTGTCATCAAAATTCACCACGACCAATGCCACTTCTTGGTCGAAAGAGCGTAAGAACGCATATTGCTTCGCGAAGTCGAGGCGACCGATATTGGCGTACATCAAATCAAAGAACTGTCCTCTGCTGAAAACGGGGTCGTTTATGGCGAGGTTGAGCAGTAGAGCGTATTTCTCTTTGAGTCTGAGCATCTCTTCGGATGCCCTACCCGTCCTCCACATACGGACGGCAGGCACACTCCAGTAATCGAATATCGTGGTTCGTCCGTCCCGCCCGCTAAAGCCCTCTTCGTCCATCCCCCGCTCGCCAAGCTCCTGACCGAAGTAAGTCATAATCCCCGACGAGTCGATGAGGGCAGAGAGCGCCATAGCAGGGAAAGCCTTATGCCCGTCACCGGAGATAAAATCGGAGGCCAAACGCTGCTCGTCGTGATTCTCCATAAAGTGAAGGAGGTGTCCCGAGAGCCCCTCAACGGCTTTCCAAGTGTCGGAAACGGCACTTGCCGGTGTTTGTTTCTTTAAAATCCCTACGAGTGTGTCGTAAAGACCGACTTTATCATAGAGATAGTCGAACCCGGCCTCGATATAAGACTTGTACCTGATAGGCTCATACAGCTCTGCTATAAACTCCGTTTCGGGGTGCGAGAGATGCACCTTCCCGATGACCCATTTCCAAAACGGCACCGGCACCATCCCCGCCATATCGCACCTAAAGGCATCCACCCCGGTCGCACACCAATAGAGAAGGATATCCAGCATCTTATTCCAAGTGTCGGGTACAGGCGACTCGTAGTGTTCTTGCCAAGTGTAGGGATCCCAGCCGTAATTGAGTTTCACGGTCTCATACCAGTCATTTTCGGAAGGATATGGGGTAAAGACGTCGTTGCCGGTCGCCTTGGCGGGGAACTCCATGAATGCCCCGTGCACGGGGTCGGTGTGGTCATCACCTATGATGAGCGTGGAGCCCGGGATGTAGTAGTAGTTATTGTTTTTGTCAAAAGCCACGTCCATCTTATCGTCAGCACCCAAATCCCTTACGAGAGGCGGACGACGGAGGGAATGGTACACACGGGAAACGTGATTGGGGACGAAATCGATGATGACTTTCATCCGCGCCTTATGGGTTCGCTCGATCAGCGCCCGAAACTCCTCTTCCCTTTTCTCCGGATTCACGGCAAGCTCCGGAGCTACATCGTAGTAATCCCTTACGGCATACGGTGAGCCGGCTTTGCCCTTCAGCACCTCGGGTTGGGTGGCGGGCTTGCCCGGAAAATCCGTCCCCGTGGCATGATCCAAGACACCGGTGTACCATACGTGGGTCACGCCAAGTCCCCTTATGTCGCGAAGCACCTCATCCGTGAAGTCGTCAAACTTCCCAGAACCATTCTCCTCGAGGGTTCCGTTGGGTTTGAGGGAGTCGTTCGTATTCCCAAAAAGTCTGGGCAGGACTTGGTATATGGATATCTTCCCGGTCAT